>CALFSR010000137.1 GCA_937916565.1 uncultured Bacillota bacterium
CCGGGCCAGGAGCCGTCGTGGATCCCGAGGCAGTTCACCTTGGACAATTATCGCAACGTCAACCGCACGGTCCGCATCTTGGACTACTTCGTGAACAGCCTTATCATCAGCACCGGAACGATGGTGGTCGGCACAACGCTCGCGCTGTTGGCCGCCTATGCCTTAAGCCGCTGGGCGTTTCCCGGCAGAAATGCGTACATCGTCTCCGTCTTGTCCACTCAGATGCTCCCGGGGATTCTGTTTCTCATCCCATACTTCATCCTCTTCACATGGCTGCGCAACCAGTTTGGCCTGCAGCTGCGCGACACCTACACGGGCATGATCATCACTTACACGTCCTTTGCGTTGCCTTTTTCCATCGTCATGCTGCGCAGCTTTCTGGACTCGATCCCGATGGAGCTGGACGAACAGGCCCAGATCGACGGGGCCAGCCGGCTCCGGATCCTGTTTTCCGTGCTGTTGCCCTTGGCACGCCCCGGGATCGTTTCGGTGGCCATCTACTGCTTCATCATGGGCTGGAACGAGGTGCTGTTCGCGTCGGTCCTGACGGGGACGGGCACGCGTACCGTAGCCGTGGGGCTCCTTGAATACATTACCGCCCAAGAGTCCCGTTGGACGATGATGATGGCCGCGTCCATCATCGTGTCCATGCCGGTGCTGGTGATCTTCAGCTTCCTGCAGCGCTACGTCATCTCCGGGCTCGTCTCGGGCGCCGTGAAAGGCTGAGCGGCACCGGGCCTCGGGCGCCCGCCGGGCGGCCGCGAAAGGGGGGATGCGCAGGGCAGGGCGCCAGGCAGCCACCGGCGCTTGGCACCGCCCGGTCGCGACGACGTGCCTCGTTGGCGAACGGTCTGCTGCAACGAAGTTTGGGGGGACAGGACCAACAGGGATGAGGAGGGAATGGATGTGCGCGGCATGACCCGCTTTGCGGCCGTCGCCTTGACGGCTGCGCTTGCCATGACGTTGGCGGCAGGGGCCGCCTTGGCCCAGGGCACCGAGATCACCTTTTGGCTGATGCCCAACGCGGCGGACGTGATCCACGTCCCGTGGCTCGACCAAAAGGTGGAAGAGTTTTACCGGGAAACCGGGATCCGCGTCCGCTACGAGATCATCGGCTGGGACCAGGCGTGGTCCCGCATCACAACGGCCCTCATCACCGGTGAAGGCGTGGACGTCTTCCAGGCTGGCACCACCTGGAATCCGCAGTTCGCCGCCACGGGCGCCGTGGCCGAGATCGACATCGACAAGTTCGGCGGAGCGGGCGCCTTTATGGAGGCAAACCTCATCTCGACGACGTACAAAGGCAAGTATTACGGCGTTCCCTGGTTCGCCGAGACGCGCGCCTTGTTCTACAACAAGGACATGTTCGCCGCCGCCGGCGTGGAGCCGCCCCAGACCTACGACGAACTGGTGGAGGTCGGCCGGCGCATCGTGGAGACTTTCGGCGAGGGAAGCGCCATTGCCATCGCCGGGACCAACGCGTGGGACTTGATCCACAACTGGGCCATCATCCTGTGGGCGTACGGCGGGGACTTGGTGGACGCCCAGGGCCGCAGGGCCGTCTTTAACGGGCCGGCCGGCGTGCAGGCGATGGAGTACTACGTGGACCTGGTGCGCCGCGGCCTTGCCTCCAGGGCGACCGCCGAGTACAACCAGCCCCAGGCGGACGCGGCCTTCATCAACGGCAACGTGGCCATGGCCTTTATGGGTCCGTGGAACATCGCGGACATCGAGGTCGAAAACCCCGGCCTCAACTACGGCGTCGTGGAACCGCCGGCCGGGCCGACGGGCCGCGCCGCGTTTTCGGGCGGCAGCAACTTGGTGATCCTGGGCGCGAGCCGCAACAAAGCCGCAGCCGAGGAGTGGATCCGGTTCCTCCTGCGGCATGAGAACCTGGTGAGCTACACGCGGGATCTCTCAAAGATGTTGCCGGCGAAGGTCGACGCGTTCAATGACCCCTACTATGAAACCGGCGTTTGGCAAGTGTTCCGCCGTGGTTTGAGCTACGCGACCGCGTACCCGCCCCTGGGCGTATGGGGTGACGTCGAGAACGCGATCGTGGCCGAATTCCGCAACATCTTGACCGCCTACGTGGAAGGCAGCCTGGAGCGCCAAGGCGGCGTGCAGGCGTTCCTCAACCGGGCCGCCCAGCGCGTCGACGAGGCGCTGGCTCGCGAGCGCTAAAGGGTAAACGTATCGATCGCCGGGCTGCGGCAGGGCGGCCGGGGCGGACCGTCGTGGGGGCGGTCCGCACCCGGCCGCGCCGCGGCGCGGCCAGAGCGGGCAGGAGGCAGCCATGAGCGAATGCCAGTTTCCCGACGGCTTCCTGTGGGGAGCCGCCACGTCCGCGTACCAGGTCGAAGGGGCCGCAGGCGAAGACGGCCGGGGCGAATCGATCTGGGACCGCTTTTGCCGGGAGCCGGGACGGATCGAAAACGGCGATACCGGCGACATCGCCTGCGACCACTACCGCCGCTGGCGACATGACATCGACCTCATGCGAAGGCTCGGGCTGACCGCCTACCGGTTCTCGGTGGCGTGGCCCCGGGTTTTCCCGAGCGGCAAGGGCCAACCCAACAGCCCAGGGCTGGCTTTCTACGATCGCCTCGTGGACGGGCTGCTGGCCGCGGGTATCCAGCCGCTCGTCACCCTCTATCACTGGGACCTGCCCGCGGCTCTGCAGGACCGGGGCGGGTGGACGAACCGGGACACCGCGTACCGGTTCCGGGACTACGCCGCGGTTCTCTTTGAGCGCCTCGGCGACCGGGTGGACATGTGGCTCACGGTGAACGAACCGTACGTCGCCGCCATGCTGGGCCACGCCTTGGGGATGCACGCTCCGGGTCTCAAAGACCTGGGCGCCGCGCTCAAGGCGGCGCACCACCTGCTGCTCGGCCACGGCCTGGCGGTGGAAGCCTTTGACGACCTTGGCCTGCGCAGGCAAAGCCGCGCCCGCGGACCGGCTCGCATTGGCCTTGCGCTCGACATCCACACGTATGCCCCCATGTCGGAGAGCGGCGCCGACGCCGAAGCTATGGAGAGGGCGCGCACCCTGGAGGCCCGCTGGTTTGCCGACCCGGTCTTCGCCGGCAGGTACCCGGCCGATGGCCTGGAATGGTACAAGGGGCAGGGCGCCGAGCCGCCGGTGAAGGATGGGGATCTTGCCGTCATCGCCCGGCCGGTGGACATCCTCGGCGTCAACTACTACCGCCGTCACACCGTCGCCCACGATCCGTCCCGGCCCATCTTCGGCTACCGGGTCGCGGTGCCGCCGGGGCGGCGGGTGACCGAACTGGGCTGGGAGGTTTACCCGGCGGGGCTTTACGAAGTCCTGACCTGGCTGCGGAACACATACTTCGAGGGGTCTGACCGGCCCGCCCGTCCGATCGCCTTCCTGATCACGGAAAACGGAGCGGCCTATCCCGACACGGCGGAAGCCGCGGGTATGAACGGAGGCCAGGGACGAGGCCCAGACAACGGACCCGCGGGAGCGCAGGAGCTGCGCATCCGGGATCACGAGCGACGGGACTACATCGCGGCCCACCTCTACTACCTGTGGCGGGCTGTCCAGGACGGACTCCCTGTGCAAGGCTACTTTGCCTGGTCGCTTATGGACAACTTCGAGTGGGCCCGGGGCTACAGTTCCCGCTTTGGCCTCGTCTATGTCGACTACGTGACCCAGGCGCGCCTGATCAAGGACAGCGGGTACTGGTACAGCGCCGTCTGCCGCGAAAACCGCCTGGTAGTCGACCCAGAACGCCTCGCGCTCTAGCAGCCGGCCCAAGCGTTTCACGGGGGTTTGCAACGCGTTGGCAAGTCGCGACAGGCCGGGATGGGCCAAGGCCTTGGGCAGACGCACCATTGTCCACGTGGACATGGACGCTTTTTTCGCGCAAGTCGAGGCGCTGGACCATCCCGAGTACCGCGGCAAGCCCTTGATCGTAGGCGGAGACCGGGACAGCGCCCGGGGCGTCGTGTCCACATGTTCCTACGAAGCGAGGGCGTTTGGCGTCCGATCGGCGATGCCTATCCGCCGGGCGGTGCAGCTTTGTCCCCACGCCATCTTCGTGCGGCCGAGGATGGGCCGCTACGCGGAAGTGAGCCGGCGCATCCGGGCCGTGCTGGACGCCTTTGCCCCGGTGGTGGAGCCGCTGTCCATCGACGAGGCTTTCCTCGACATGACGGGTGCCGAACACCCTTACAGCGACGCCTGGCACATGGGCCGGGAGCTCAAAGCCCGCATTTTTGCCGCCACGCAGCTGACGTGTTCCGTCGGCGTCGCCTCAAACAAGTTTGTGGCCAAGCTCGCCTCCGACAGCCGGAAACCCGACGGCCTCGTCGTGGTCGACGCAGCCGGTACGGACCGCTTCCTGCTACCTTTGCCCGTCGAGGCCGTCTGGGGCGTCGGCCCCCGCACCGGCGCCGTCCTGCGGCGGGCTGGCATGGCTACCGTAGCTGACGTCCGCGGTCGCCCCGTGTCGGTCTTGTGCGAGCTGCTGGGAGAAAAGCTGGGGCGGCATGTATACGACTTGTGCCATGGCCGGGACGACCGGCCCGTGGAGCCTGAGTCGGAAGCGAAGTCCATCGGCCGGGAAACGACCTTTGAAGTGGACGTTCCCGAGGGGCCGCGATTGCGGGCGCACCTCGCGCGCCTTGCGGCCGAGGTGGGTGCGCGGCTGCGCAAGACCGGCATGACGGCCCGCACCGTCACCGTCAAGATTCGCTATCCCGACTTTGCCACCCACACTAAGAGCCGCAGCCTGCCGGCGCCGTTTAAGGACGACGCCACGATATACCGGGAGGCGAGCCGCCTCTTGGACGCCTTCCGGCTCGCGCGGCCGCTGCGGCTGCTCGGCGTGTACGTGTCGCACCTTGAGGCTGACCGCCAGCTTTCCCTCTTTGAGCAGAGGGAGGACAAGGTGGCCGAGGTGATGGATGCCATCAACAGGCGCTACGGAGCCCGCGTCCTGCGCCGGGGGCGTGAACTCGGCCAGCCGTAATCACCAGCAGCCCAGAATAACGCACCGTGCGATGGCAACCGGCCGGCGTGGCCGCTTAGGGCAACCACTCCGGAAAACCGGTCAGGGAATCACCGGCGGTTGCGGGCGCCCGCGTGTTCACGGCCGCCGCGTCATGACCATCTGCGCATCGCCCGCCCGGGCCGGGGCGCGGGCGGCAGCGTCGTCGCCCGGCTCGTGCTCGGCGTTCTCAAGCCGATCGTGGGGCGCCTTCGTCTGCAGCGGTACCGGTTTCAGAAAGAGGGTCGCGACGAGGCTCAGGGCGGCGAACGCGAGCCCCGCGAGAAACAGCGGTTTGTATGCCACGGATAGGCCTGCCCGGATTCCGTCGACGGCCTCTAGCGGCAGCGCTGCCAGGAGCGCCGGATCAAAGAGGGCCGCTACGTCGCCGGCTCCTTGACCGCCTGCCGGGAGGACGAGCTCCGCATCAACGCCCGGCGGCAAAAAGCGCGGCAGCTCCGTACGCAGGCTTGCGGCCAGGATCGTGCCCATGAGGGCCACGCCGACGGTGCTCCCCACGTTGCGGGCAAACTGGACGGCGCCGGTGGCGACGCCCATGTCCCGGTAGGGGACCGAGTTTTGCACGGCTAGCGTGTACGTCTGCATGGTGGACCCGATGCCTGCACCGATCATGACCATGCGCAGGAGCAGGGCGGCCAGGGTATCGCCCGGCCCCAGCCGGCTCAGGGCCATGTACCCGAGGGCGACGAGGGGCAGCCCGAGGAGCATCTGCGGCTTGTAGTAGCCGGTCTTCGCGATCAGGAACCCGTTCGCGGCGCTCACCAGGATGATGCCGATGTCCAAGGGGATGAGCACGAACCCGGAGCTGGCCACGCCTAATCCCATGACGCCCTGGGCGAACATGGGCACAAAGTAAATCGCACCGAACATGGCCATGGCCAAGGTCATGCTTCCTAGGCTCGCCGCGGCAAAGATCGGGTTTCTCCACAGGTACAGGGGGATGACGGGTTCGGGCGACCGCCGCTGGGATACGCCGAAGAGCACGAGGAGCAGCCCGCCGGCGCCATACAGTCCCAGCACAGGCGCCGAGCTCCAGGGGTACTGGCTTCCGCCCCACGTCGTCGCGAGCAGCACGGCCAGGAGGCCGAGCGTCAGGGTGGCGAAGCCGGTGTAGTCAATGCGGGCGGAACGCCGGCGGTGGGGCAAATGCATGTAGCGCAGGATGAACCAGAGGGCCACCAGCCCAACCGGCAGGTTAATGAAGAAGATCCATCGCCAGGAAAACTGCTCCGTGATCCAGCCGCCCAAGGGAGGCCCGCTGACGCTCGCCACGCCAAACGCCATCCCCATGAGCCCTTGGTATTTGCCCCTCTCCCGGGGTGCGGCGATGTCGCCGATGATGGTCTGGGACAAGGGCACCAGCATCCCCATAGCCACACCTTGTACGACCCGGGCGCCCACCAGGAACCAGAAAGTCCGGGAAAGGCCGGAGAGGACGGACGACAGCATGAGGAGCAGGAGGCCGCCGACATAAAACGGCTTGCGGCCGAACAAATCGCCCAGCTTGCCCACGGCCGGCACGACGACCGCCGAGGTAAGGCTCGCGCTCAAGGCGACCCAGCTGTAGTGCTCCATGCCGCCGAGTTCGGCGACGATCCGGGGCAGGGCCGGCGCCACGGTCGTCAAGTTGATGGCGGCGACGAGCATCCCCAGCATGAGGCCTGCGAAGATGAGCCGCACCTGGCGGGATGTCAAAGGCCCGCCGTCGGCGGCGGGCTCAGAAAGGCCGGTGTTATCCATCAGGGAAGGGACGGCGGAGGCGGCCTTTCCGGACCGCGAACGATTGCGCTTCAAGGTCCCGTGCACCTCACTCGACCACGATCGTACGCTTTTCCCGGGCGGCGGTCAACGCACTCGAGCGCCGGTTGGCGGAGGAGGGCGGCCGCACCCCTTTATGCCGTCCGTGGAGGCCGCGCAGCGCCGCGGCCCCGGCCGAGCCGGCGCACAATGAGCCCGATGGTGAACTGGGCCGTGGCCACGGTCACCACTGTTGCACCCGGCGGTGTGGAGAGGTAGTACGAAAGGTAGAGGCCGAGCCAGGTTGCCGCCAGGCCGCACGCGACGGCCGTGACCATCAGCCGCTCAAGCCGCCGCACAAACAAAGACGCGGTGGCGGCGGGCGTGATCATAAGCGCGACCACAAGGACGACCCCGACAGCCTGTAGGGACACCACGACGGTCAGGGCCACCAGGGACAAAAGGAGCCACTGCAGACCCGCGACGGGCAAGCCCGCCGCCTCGGCGCCGGCGGGGTCAAAGCTGATATAGACAAGGTGCCGGAAGGCGGCGGCCAGCAATACGCCGGTGATGACCGCCGCGGCCGCGATCCAATAGATGTCGGCGGGGCGGATTGCGAGGACGGAGCCGACGAGCAGGGCGGACAGGTCGCCCGCGAAGTTGGAGCGGGTGGCCAACCCGAGGACTCCCAGGGCAAACGCGCCGGTAAACAGGATGGCGAGGGACGTGTCGGCCCGCAGGGCGGTCTTGCGCCCGAGGGCCGTCAGCCCCGCGGCCGTCAGCAGGGCGAAGGCGAGCGCTCCCAGGTGCAGGGGGACGCCCAGCAGCATCGCGGCTACAAGCCCCCCAAAGGACGCATGGGCGATGGCGTCACCGATAAAGGCCAATCCTTTGAGCATGACAAAGGTGCCCACGACCCCCGCCAGCACGGCGATAAGGGAGACGCCCAAAAACGCCCGGGCCATGAAACCATACTGGAACGGCTCGGCCAGGAGCTCAACGACGGTGCTCAAAAATGGTCACCCGCCCTTCGGCCGTCACCAGCGGCACGTGCTTCCCGAAGACCGCCAGCAAGTGCTCGGGCTTGAGCGCCACCTCAGGCGGCCCCTGGCAAATGACTTCGCCCCGCAGGCAAAGAACCGTGTCAAAGTGGTCGGTCAGGCAGTTGAGGTCGTGGGTCGTCGCGATCACCGTGCGGCCCTCGCGTTTTAGGTCGTCGACCACGTCCAACAGGTCGTGCTGGGCCCGGGCGTCCAGGCCCGTCGCGGGCTCGTCCAGCAGGATTACCTGCGCATCCTGGAGCAGCGCCCGGGCGATGAGCACCCGCTGCCGCTGGCCGCCCGAGAGCGCGCCGATGGGCCGGTCGGCTTCACCAGTCAGCCGCACCCGTTCGAGGGCCGCCATGGCTGCTGCCAGCGCATCTTTGCCGGGGGGCCGCCACCAGGGCGTACGCGCCAGCACTCCCTGCAGGACGACGTCGATGGCGCGGATCGGGAACTGCCAATCGATTTCCTCATGTTGGGGCAAGTATGCGAGGAGATGGCGGGCCTCCCGGGGCGGCCGTCCCAGCACCCGCACCGTACCGGCCAGCGGCGGAAGCTTTCCGACCAGCGTGCGCAGGAGCGTCGACTTCCCGCCGCCGTTGGGACCGATGATGGCCGCTGACGTTCCGCACGGCACGGTCCAGTTGATGTTTCGCAAGACGATGCGGTCGTCGTAGCCCGCCGTGAGGTCCCGGACCTCCACGGAAAGACGGTCGTTTCCGCCGCCAGAAGCGGGGGCGCGCGCCACCAGAGCCCCTCCTTTCGACGCAGGAGCTTGTTTCGAGCCTGAAGCGGCAGCTTTGTGGCTCTCGCCACGGGACTTTCGCCCGCTACCTGAGCAGACTGACCAACGTCTCCGCGTTAGCCCGCATCATGGCCACGTACGTCGGCACCGCGTCCGTCAGCGAGTCCGTGTACAAGACGCCGATCCGTACGCCCGCCTCCCGAGCGATCGTTTCCGCCAGCCGCGAGTCGATCTGCGGCTCGACGAACACCGCCGGCACTTGCCGCTCCCGCAGCAGGCGGACGAGCCGGGCCATCCCCTGCGCGGCGGGCTCACGGTCGGGATTTTCCACAAGGAAACCCGCCGCCTCCAGTCCGTAGCGGCGTGCCATGTAGGCGTAGGCGTTGTGGTAGGCGACCAGCACCCGGCGCTCCGGCGGGATCTGCGCGATCTGCTCGAAAATCCAGCGGTCGAGCGCCTCCAGTTCCTGCACGTAGGCCGATGCCCGGGCGCTGTAGTAGGCTGCGCCGGCAGGATCGTAGGCGGCCAAGGCCGCTTCGATGCGGCGCACGTACTCGATGGCGTAGGTAACGTCCAGCCAGAAGTGCGGGTTTCCTTCCTCGTCCTGGTGCCCATGGGCGTCATCGCCGTGGCCCTCGCCAGCCGCCAGCGCCTGCAGTCCTGCGGAGAGCTCAAGGGCAACCAAGCCCGGCCGCCCCGCGCCCTCGATGAGCCGCGGCGCCCACCCTTCAAAGCCGTGGCCGTTGTAGACGAAGATGTCCGCGTTGCTGACCGAGCGGATCTCCCGGGGTGTCGGATCCCAGCTATGAGGGTCCGCACCCGTGGGGACGAGGGATGTCACTTGGACCCGTTCGCCGCCGACGCTCGCGATCATGTCGGCGAAAACGCTGGTCGTCGTGACCACCCTCACGGGCTGGGCGGAGGCGCGGCCTGTAAGGCCGCCCGTCAGGCCGGAAGCGAGTACTGTGAGGATGGCGTACATGGCCAGCCGCGCGGTCGTACCTACTCGCAGTCGTCCGAACACAAAAACACCCCTCCGTTCGGGGGTTACTGATACTCGGTCTCAATAAGCATTTCCAGTTTAGCCGAGCTGCGGGGGGTTGTAAAGGGTCGATGAGCCTGCCGGCCCCTGGCGGATCACCGCGCACTGCTGCAGTCAGCGCACAGGCCGACGATATCCAGGTGATGCCAATCCACCTGGTAGCCCGTGGATTGGCGAATCCGGGCGAGGGACCCCTCCATGGGGCAATGGTCCAGGTAAGCGACGCGGCCGCACTGCCTGCAAATGAGCCGGTCCCGGTGGCCGCTGGCCGGGGGAGTGGCCTGGACCGGCGCGACGATGTACCGCTGGCAGCCGTCGGCTAAGTGAAGGCGGCTGAGGACGCCCAGGTCATGCAAGAGCTTGAGCGTGCGAAACACCGTCGCCCGCCCGAGGCCCGTCGGCCGCAGCCGGACATAAAGGTCCTCGCCCGTAAACGACTTGTCGGCGAGCGCGGCTACGGCGCGAACGAACTGCACGCGGGGTTCCGTCAATCTGTGGCCGGCACCCTCGAGCAGGGCTAGAATGCGTTCGGCCAGGCCGGTCGCGCGTTCGGGCGGCGTCTCGCCTGCGCTGGAAGGAGGCGCCGCCACGGCGTGTTCCGCATGTGGACGCGTACCCATGTCTTCATCATGGCATGTCGGCAACCGGTTGGCAAGCAACGCCGTCCGCCGGTCCAAGCCTGGCCGCGTTCGTGCGGCCGCACCCGCTTGGCAGCCGCGGCCCGGCCCCCTCGGTGCGGCCTGCCCGGCCCAACAACCCTGGACGGGCCGCGCGGCAAGGCGAGCGCCGTGCCGGGCCGGGATTCGCCCGGGTCAACCTGCGATGCCGAGCAGCGTCACGACGAGAACAAAGTAAATCAAGAGGCTGGTAAAGTCTTTGACCGTTGTAAGGAACGGGTCGGCTCCGGCCGCGTGGTCGAGACCGAGCTTGAGCAGGGCCCAGGGCATGAGAAACCCGAGAAAGCAGGCCAGCGTCGACGAGATAAACAGCGATACGCCCACGGCTACGCCCAGCTGCGGGATTCCGTTGGGCACCCCTTGCCACAGGTAGGCAACGGTGCCTCCCGCGAGGCCAAGGATCGCCCCCATGACCATCCCGATCCGCACCTCCCACCAGAGGTGTCGTGGAAAGCGCTTCAAGTCGATGTGGCCGAGGGCAAGGCCCCGGGCAAAGATGGTGGTCGACTGGGTGCCCACGTTGCCGCCCATATCCATGATCATCGGGATGAAGACGGCGACGGCGGCCACCGACGCGAGTACGTTTTCAAATTCCTCAATGACCCGCCCGACGGCCAGGCCCCCGGCGAGGGTGACAAGGAGAAACAAGATGCGCACCCGCACCGGGTACAGGATATCGCCTCGGGTGAGCCGCTCGCTGCGGACGACGTCGGTGCCTTGCCCGACGGGCGCCACGCCGGCTTTTTGATACATCGTCTCCGACGTCGCCTCTTCGAGGATGTCCATCGCGTCGTCGAAAGTGATGGCGCCCACGAGGCGGTTCTCCCGGTCCACGACCGGGACGGCGGGTACATCGAGGCGTTGCAGCAGCCGGGCGGCCGTCGTCGCGGATTCTCCTGCGGCAACCCGCACGTCCGTGCCTTCGATGAGGGAGCCGACCGGCGTCGCAGGGTCCGCCTTCACGAGGTCGGTCAGGCGGACGAACCCTTCGTAGCGCCGGCTCGCGTCGGTGATAAAGACGACGGCGACGCCTTCCCGCTTGAGCGGCGAGCGGCGCACGGCCTCCAAGGCTTCCGCGGCCGTCGCGTGGCGCCGCACCATGACATAGTTGGGGCTCATGAGGCGACCCGCCGTGTCGGGCGGATAGTTGAGCAGCATGTGAATGAGCGCGCGGGTTTCCGGGCGCAAGTCGGCCAGCAGCCGCTTGGCGACCTTGGCGGGGAGCTCGTCGAAGAGAGCTGCCCGGTCGTCGGGGTCGAGCCCTTCGATGATGCGGATCGCGTCGTCGCTTTCCATGGCGAGGATGAGCGACCGCTGCTCATCGGAACTCAACTGCTCAAACGTGGCGATGGCCTGGTCTTTGTCCAGCAGGCGAAAGGCGACGGCACGGTCGGCTTTGGACAGGACGCTGAGCAACGCGGCGGCGTCCGACGGGCTCAGTCCGTTGAGGAGCGCCTTGGCGGCTTCGAAGTTGTGATCGCGCAAGTGCGCCGTGACGGCGGTGGCCGGCATGGCATAACCTCCCAAGCCCTGCCATCCGCCGCCGGCCGGAACAGCATCAGTCCGGCCGAACAGGTTTCAAAAAAAGCGGGTGCGCCGGATGGCGGGCGTCGTGGATGGACCGTGGGATAATGCTGGAAACGGCGGTCTTATATCTACTGGGACCGTCGTAGTCCATCGTGGGACACCTCCCGCAATTGCGTTTCCGGGGCACAGTTGGGTTATATCAGCGGGAGGGCGCACTTGTCAACGCCGCCGGTCAGCTTCGTGCCGCGGCCGTGTATAATGGGAGGTACATGCCCCTTGGGCAAGTACGATTGGTGAGCGGAGGGAAAAGCATGCGTCGTATCGTCGGGGCCGGGTGTGTGGGGGTTGCCGCGTTGACTGCGGCGGTGGTGTTCGCGTTCGCGGCGCTTTCGCCTGCGTTTGCCCACGGATTCCTCTCGGCATCGGATCCGGCGGAGAACGCGGTGCTGGACGGCGCGCCCGCGTCGGTCCGGCTGAAGTTCTCGGAGCCCGTAGAAGTCGGTGCCAGCATCTTTAAGGTGTACCCGCTGCCTGCCGGCGAGGGAACGGACCTGAAGGGCGCGGCCGGCGCACTGGTGTCCGAAGTGCTGCGGGCCCGGGGCGACGAGGAGCAGCGCGCGGACGCCGGCGTGAGCGCCGCCGCCAGCGTCAGCCAGGAAGTGGAGATCCTGCTCAAGGAGGGGCTCGCTCCCGGCGCCTATGTGGTCATGTGGCGGGGGTTGTCCGTCGACACCCATGTGACGGAAGGATTTTTCGTCTTCCAGGTGCAGCCCGGGGGCGGCGACGTCTAGAGCCCCGGGCAACAGCAGTCCAAGCCGGTAAGGGGACGCGCGGTTGGCCTACTCGTTGCTAAAAGCGACCCATTTCATCGGGCTGGCGCTTGTCGTCGGCGGGCCGGTCTTCTGGCACCTGGTGAGCAGCCAAGGGGGCCGGCCCGGGCGCCCCGGACGGGCCGGGACAGCCCTGTGGACCGTCGGCCTTTCGCTGTTTCTCGCCGCAGCCGTCTTGGACGGCGCCCGGGCAGCAGCGGACTTGTACGGCTCCGTGTCGGCGGAGGATGTTTGGATTTTCCTGCGCACGACGCGGTTTGGCCGCATCGTCCTCGTCAAATGCGCACTGGCGCTGGCGTATGTGGCCGTAGCCGCGGCGAGCGGCCGGTCGCGCGCAGGGCGTCTTTTCCTCGTGCTCCTTGGCGGCGGCCTCATAGGCGCGGCCAGCGCGACAGGACACGCGGCGGCCGGCGGTTGGACCGGGCTTGTGGTAGACTTTGTGCACGTGGCGGCCATGGCCGGTTGGGGTGGAGCCCTGGCGCATTTTGCCCTCGCCTTGTGGAGCGAGGCGGCCAAGCTCGGGCCGCAGCCAGCGAGCAGACCCGCTCCGCTGGCCGTGCAGGCTCGTCGCTTCGCGTGGCTCGGCACCGTGGCGGTCACGGCTTTGGCCGGCACCGGCGCGCTATTGGCCGCACGACTCATTTACGGCCTTCCCGCCTTAACCGCCACCCCCTACGGCGGTGCGTTCCTGGTGAAGCTGGGCGTCTTTGGCGCCCTGCTCGCGGTGGCAGCAGTCAACCATTTCGTCTTCGTCCCGGCCCTCGAGCGGGGGATCCGTGGCGCGGGCGGGGCCCGCGGGTTCAGGCGCGCCGTGGCGGCCGAGGCGCTGTTGCTCGTTCTCGTGCTCGGGGTGACCGGGGTTCTCACGACACAGGTGCCGCCCCAGGAGCCCCAGGTGCTCGCCGAGCCGGTGCGGGCGGCCGGGTCGCTGGACGGCTACGCCTACGACGTTGAAGTCGTGCCGCAGGCTGCCGGCAGCCTGCGCTTTACCTTGCGCTTGCTGGACGAGGAGGGCAGGCCTGTGACGGGCCCGGCCCTAACCATGGATCTGACCATGCCGGGGCACGTCATGCCGCCGTACAGAGCCGCCCTGCGTCCCGCCGGTGCGGGTGTCTTTCAAGCGGACTTAATCCTGCCCATGTCGGGCCGCTGGCGCATCGCGATTGACCTCGCCGCGGCCGTGCCGGTGCGGCAGCGCGTCGACTTCGAGCTGCGGACGGCTACATCCCCGCGCGAATCGCAGCAGGTGTGGTACTTCACCCTTTACCGAGCCTTCCGCTGGCCCAGTGGAGTCCTCTGGCTCGCGGTCTACCTGGGGCTTGCCGTGTTTGCCGGCTGGAGCATCCGCCTTGCCCGCGGCAAGCATCAGTACCGGGCGCTGGCCGTCGCGGCGCAGCTTCTGCTCTTCATCAGCGTATGGCAAATCGTGTCGCTCTTTGTGGCCAAAGGGTACCCGACAGCCGATCATCCCAATCCTGTGCCGGCCACAGCCGGTGCCGTGGCCGAGGGGCGGCTTCTCTTTCAGACTTACTGCGCCCAGTGCCACGGCCCGGAAGCCCTGGGCGACGGACCGCTGGCGGGCGAGATGTGGCCGCCGCCCTCGGATCTTACGTTGTTTGCCCCCATGCATACCGACGGCGAGCTGTACTGGTTCATCAGCAAGGGGCTGCCAGGCACCGAGATGCCCGCCTTTGAGGGTTTGTTGAGCGAGGAGGAGCGCTGGACGATCGTCCGCTACTTGCGCAGCCTGCGGGCCACCGGGCCGGCCGCCGCCTGGCTCCAGCGCCATGGATTCTGACGCCTGGCAGGGACGCATGCGTCCCTAAGGTCAGGCCCGGGGCCGAGGCGAGCGCACCGTTTCAAGCCCGTCTATCCCCTCGATCCCTTCGGCGTCGGCATAAACCTCTGCCGGGACGTCCAGGCGTCGGCTGAACGTATGCAGGCCGCACTCGACCTTGCCCTTGCCCGGCCAGCGGCCGCTGCGCTCGCCGGCCCCGGGCGGAGTACGATCCGTGCACGGCCAGCAGCCGATGCTCATGTATCCGTCGTCGAGCAGCGGGTGATAGGGCAGCCCGTGGCGGTCGATGTAGCGCCAGACGTCCTGCCGGGTCCAGTTGGCCAGCGGGTGGATCTTGACCACCTCGCGCCCGGGCGAGACTTCATGAAGCTCCAAGATGCGGATTGCGCGGCGGGTGTGGGACTGGTCGCGCCGCAGGGCAGCAATCCAGGCGGCGATTCCCAGTTCCTCCAGCGCCCGGGCCAGCGGTTCGACCTTCCGCAGCCGGCAGCAAAGGTCCGGATCCCGGTCATAGAGGTGCGGGCCCAATTGCCGCTCCTGCTGGGCCACGGTCAAAGCCGGATGAACGTCGATAACCCGCAGGCCGTAGCGGGCGGCGAACTCCCGCTTAAACTGCAGCGTTTCGGCAAAGTGGAAACCGGTGTCGAGAAACAGGATGGGAACGTCAGCCCCCATGCGGGCGAGCATGTGGGCCAGCACCGTCCCGGCGCCGCTGAAGCTGCACGTCATGGCGACCCGACCGGGAAACCGCTCCAGAACCCACCGCAGCACCTGCTCCGTTTCCCACGTTTCCATTTGTGTGGATAAAGACGCCAATTCGAAAGTGTTGATTGACATCGCCTCCCAACCGTCGTTATGCTATGCGGGGGTCGGCCGGGCGGCGCCCGGGATCGGCCTTGCCGGCGTCACCACGGCCTGCCAGCCGTGGTGAGCATTGCTTGGAGGTGTCGCCCCGGGCGCGTCCAAGGGGCAATAGGAGGCATGCTTGCGCCCCGGCGGGCGGCGGGAGAAGGGACGTGCGTCAGGTGACGGGAAAACAGCGCTTTCGCCTCGGCCGACGGTCGCGCCATGCGGCCGTGGCTTTGCTGCTTTTGGCCGTCATCGGGGCCGCCGGCGCGTTGTCTGTGCTAAACGGCCCCCTGCCCGAGCGCTGGCGGGAAGCGGCCGCGGCGAGCTTGTCGGAGGCCGTTGGTGCCGAGGTGACCATCGGTGCCGTGCGTTTGGCGGGGCTTGGACGCGTCGTGCTGGAGGACGTGCAGGCCGAAGGGGCGGTATCCTTGCGGGCGGATCAAGTCCGCGCCGGATTTTCCGCTTGGAATTTGAAGGGCGTAGTCCGGGAGCCGCTGGCGGCCCTTGAGTGGGTCGAGGTGCGGGGGCTGCACCTTACCGTCGCCGCCGACTGGCTCACGAGGGCGGCCGGGATGGGTCGCTCCGGCGACGGGCGCCCGCGGGGAGCCGCCGGTGGCGCGGGACCGGGCCCGGGCGGGGCTGCGGAGTCCCGTGGGCTGGACTTCCCCGGCGACCTGCCGGTCGATATCACGAACGGGCGCCTGACCATCGTGGACGGAGCCGAGCGGTTGGAGGCGGTGTTGACTGGGAGGGTGCAGCTTGCCGGCGGCCGGTTGAACTTGGACGACGTCCGCGTCGAGCTTCCCGGGGCTGCGGTGACATGGCGGGGCACGGCCTGGCCTAAGCCGGATCTGTTCGCGCGCGTCGAGGGAACGAACCTGGCCGAAGCGTGGGCGGTCATCCCGACGCGCTGGCGGGCGGAGCTTCCCGTGGAGCTAAGCGGGACCGTGGAGGGGGAGGCGTGGCTGGCCGGCACATGGGAGGGCCCCGGCGCGTGGGGCCGCTTGCGGCTGGCCGGCCTTTCCGTGCATGTGCCGGCGGCCGCGGCCCGGCCGTACGCACTGAGCGGCGGCACGCTGGCATGGTCCTGGTGGCCTGCGGAAGGCCTGGAGCTTGACCTTGACGCAACCCGGACCGGGACGCGCCTCCGGTTGGCCGGCCGGATCACCGCAGCCGGCGGGTTGGACTTGTCCGTAGCGGCGACCGGCGTTGACCTGGCGACCGACGTCACGGCGCTCAACCGCTGGGGAGCCGCCGGTGCCGCGGACTTCATGGGCCGTCTCCAGGGCAGCCTTTCGGCTCCGGTGCTCAGCGGTGAACTGCTCGCGGACGACGGGCGTCTCTTTGATCAGCCGTTCTCCTCTCTCGCCGCGCGGGTGCGGCTGTCCCCGGACGCATTCAGCTTTGAACAGGCCCGGTTGGAACATGGCGACTCCGAGTACCACCTGGAGGGGCGGATCGCTTGGCGGCAGGCGTCCGGCGGTCCCGGTGACCTGCGCGTCGTGTTGCGCACCGACCAAGGCAGGGTGGAGGAGGTATTCGGCGCGCTCGGCTGGACTGTGCCCGTGGCGGCGGGCTGGAACGGCACCGTTGTTCTTGAGGGTTCCTTGGGCGCGGTGGTGGGCCGGGGCGATGTGGTTTTGACCGGAGGAGTCGCTTGGGGACAGCCCTTCGACCGGTTGGCGGGAAGCTTCCGCTACGGCCCGGACGGGTTCCAAATCCTCGACGCCGCTGGCCTTGTGCGGGGAGGGCACGTACAGGTTTACGGAGGGGGTGAGCCCGCCGGTCCGTGGGAGCTTGCGGTGACCGCGCGGGATGTGCCGCTGCACGCCATCGCGGCCTTGCGCGACCGGGCGCCCATGTTGAGCGGTCTTGTCCGCTTCGAAGGAACCGTCCGGCGCGACTCCGGCGACCCTATGCCGTCTTTTGAGGGCGGCATGACCGCACAACACGTGCGCGTCGGGTCGCTCGACTTCCAGGACGCGTACGGCCAGATCGCTTTCGTGGGAGGCGCTTGGCAGACGAGTGGCTTGACCCTGCGGCGGCCGAGCGGCGGTACCTATCGGGCCAACGGCGCGGTCCGCTACGGCGATGATGAGCCGTTGCTGGACCTGACGGTCACCGTGGCGGGCGAATCGGTGGCGGATGTCTTGGCCTTGACCGGATTGCGCCTGCCGGTGCTCGCACCGTCGGGGCGCATGGATGCCGAAGTGGTGCTGTCGGGTCCGATTGTCCGGCCGGACGCGCGGATCCGGATGGAAGCGCCGGATATGCGTGGGATCGGCTACCGGACAGGCGTCGCGGTGGAACTGCGGGTCGAGGACGGGCGCGTGCACGTGGAGGAAGTCTCACGCACCGCCGGATAAGACCGGCGGTCGAGAACGAGGGAAGACAGCGGCTTTCCAGGACTTAGGGAGGTGAGGGGCGAAGTGAAGCAGCCAATGGACCTGGGCCCCGACCGGCGCTGGACGTCGGCCTGCGATCTTACCTTGCGCCAGCTGGTGGAGGAGGGGATGAGCGTCCAGGAGATAAGCGAGCTGCTCAACCGCCGGCCCGAAACCGTGGCCGCGCGCTTAAAGGTCGTGCTGGAACGGCCCGCGCCGAGGCGGCGGGACATCGACGCCTCGGAGCTCGCTTGGGCACGTAGGCCGCGCACCGGGCTCGGGCGGGTGTGCTGACTTTCAGAGACGGGAGCGATGGAAACTGATGAACCAAGTCTTGGGTCGACTGTTGGCGGGCGCGCGCAGCCGCATGAACCGGACCGTCGCGGCGCTCTGTTTGGCGGCGGTGCTGGTGGCCGGCGCTGCGGTGACGCTCCTCGCGCAAAGCGGCGGGGATGTCGTTGCGTGGGTGAACGGCGAGGCCATCACCAAGGACGAGCTCTACGAAGAGATGGTGCGGTACGTGGGGACCCAGGCCCTCGAAGAACTCATCCTCGTCAAGCTTGTGCAGCAGGAGGCTGCCGCCTTGGCCGTGCGCGTGACGGACGAGGAGGTAGCGGAGGAACTCGCGGCCATCGAGGCCGACGTCGGCGGGCCCAATGCCCTCGCGTTTATGTTGCAGATGTACGGCATGACCCGCGAGCAGCTGGAGCAGCAGATCCGGCTCAACCGGCTCGTGCGGGCGGTGCTCCTGCCGCAGATCGATATCAGCGAAGACGAGATCCGCTCATACTTCGACGAGAACAGGGAGCGGCTGGGTCGCCCGGAACAGGTGCGGGCGCGTCACATCCTCGTGGAGACGGAGGAACTCGCCAACGAACTGCGGGAGCGCATTTTGGCCGGGGAGGACTTCGCGGCCTTGGCCGAGGAGCACTCGCTGGACTGGGGTTCCGCTCTCCAAGGCGGTGACCTCGGCTGGTTTGGCCGGGGCGTGATGGTGGCGCCCTTTGAGGAGGCCGCCTTCGGGCTGGAGCCGGGTGAGCTTAGCGCACCGGTGCGCACCGACTACGGCTATCACCTGATCATCGTGGACGAGCGCCAGGCCGCCCAAGAAGCGGTGCTCGACGATACGACCCGCACCTTCATCCTGGAGCAGCTGCGGGATGAAAAACTTTCCCAGCGCATCCCAGAGTGGCTCGACGAGCTGCGCAGCAAGGCGGACGTCGAAATCTTGCTGGGCCGCTGAGGACCAAAGGCCGCCGCGCCGCCGGGGCGCCCGCCCC
>CALFSR010000138.1 GCA_937916565.1 uncultured Bacillota bacterium
ACGTAGCGCTCGGAGACGACCACCGCGCCCCGGCCAAGCGCCGGGCGGATGACCTCGGCCACGTGCTGCGCCCGGTCAGCGGCCATGAGGAGCAGCTCCGCAGCGGGCGCCACCTCCGCGCCATCGCCCAGCAGCAAGCGGCGCAGCTCCCGGCCAAGGGCGGTCCCGCCGGGTTCGAAGGTGTGCACCACATCAAGGCCGCGCGAGCGCAGCCATTCGGCCAACAGCCGCGCCTGCGTGCTTTTGCCGCAGCCGTCGGCGCCTTCGAGCGTGATGAAGAAACCACGTCGGGTATCGGACATGTTCGTTAGCGGCCGTCGACGTCGAGGCGTCCGTCGTCGATGCGCACCGGCAGGACTCGCACCCGCCGGTGGGGCTCCTCGCCCACGCTGATCGACTTGAGTTGTGCCCGCTCGATGAGCTCGTGCTGCAGCCGCCGCAGGTAGGGGCGCCGGGGCGCAAGCTCCACCGGATGCCTCTCCCGCCGGACTTGCTGGATGGCCGCCTCGGCCTCGATGATGGCTTCCGTTTCCTCCTCGTCGCCCTGCACCAGACTTTCCAGGAAGGCCTGAATCTGGGCCAGCGTGTTGCTGCGGATGACGTGGATGGGAACGCCGCTCCGTTCTACCTCCCGCAGCTTTTTCGGCATCTTGCGGTACTGGCCCTTCAGCGTCAACACGAGGTGAGCCTGGTGGGCGTCGTCGGTCACCCGCACCGGCGCGCCGGTGTCGGCGATGGCCCGTTCCAGGCGGTTGCGGCTGACGGCGTACGGGTAGATGCGGATGACGCCCGCCGCCGGCGGGCGCAGCCGGGACCCGTTCGACGACGCCGCCTCGGCGATGACCGGCGCCGGGGCCGCCGGCTCGGGCTCGGGCGCCGGCCGGATGTCGATGCCGCCGCTCGCGGTGCGTTGGCGGATTTCCGGGCGCGGCTCGAGACCCCGCAGCAGCCGGTCGACGGTACTGGCCACATCGTGGTGCACGGCGAGCCGGTCGCGATCCTGGATTTCGACGAGCACCGGAAACGTGGGCGGCGCCTTGCGCTCGAGCACCGTCTTTTGCGTTCCCCGCTTGCGAGCTTCTTCATCGCCCAAGGTAACCGCCTGGATGCCGCCGATCAGGTCCGACAAGGTCGGGTTGAGCACGAGGTTTTCCAGGGTGTTGCCGTGGGCGGTCGCGACCAGCTGCACGCCCCGCTCCGCGATGGTGCGGGCGGCCTGGGCTTCGGCCTCGGTTCCGATTTCATCGATGACGATGACTTCGGGCATGTGGTTTTCGACGGCCTCGATCATCACGTCCGCCTGCCGGGTCGAGCGGGGCACCTGCATGCGCCGGGCGTGGCCGATGGCCGGGTGGGGCACGTCGCCGTCGCCGGCGATTTCGTTGGAGGTGTCCACGATGACGACTCGCTTGTTGAGCTCATCCGCGAGCACCCGGGCGGTTTCCCGCAACATGGTCGTCTTGCCGACGCCCGGCCGGCCGAGAAGCAGGACGCTGCGCCCGCCCTCGATGACGTCACGGATGATGTCAATGGTGCCAAAGACGGCCCGCCCGATGCGGCACGTAAGGCCGATGATGGTGCCCTTGCGGTTGCGGATGGCCGATATCCGGTGCAATGTCCGCTCGATACCGGCCCGGTTGTCGTCGCCGAACTCGCCGACGCGGCGCACGACGTAGTCGATGTCGTCCCGCGTGACGGACTCTTCGCTCAAGTACACGAAACCATCGGGAAAGCGCGCCTCCGGCCTGCGCCCCAGGTCCAGGACGATCTCGAGGAGGTCCGACAAATTGTCCATGCCGATCAAGACGTCGCGGATGTCGGGCGGCAAAACGTCCAACAGCTGCTCCAGGTTGTCGACGATCTCCTCACGCGCGATCACGGCCCGTTCACCTCCCGGCCCCGACGGCCACCAGCACCCGGGGCCCGTCGCTCGCCCACGCCAGTCCCCGCACTTCCCCGCCCTGCTTTAGGATGTCCTGCAAATACGCCACGGCCTCTTGGGAGACCTCTTCGCCGGGGCACAGCACCGGGATGCCCGGTGGGTACGGACAGACGACGTCAGCCGCCACGCACCCGGCGGCGCCCCCCAGCGGCACCAGGCGCACCGGCGCTAGCGCCGCCTCTCGGGGGCGCAGACGCTGCCGGCCTGCCGGCGGCGGCAAGGACACCCCGGGCCGCGGGCCCCGGGCGGTGGCCCCGGCTATCTCCCCGCCGCGGGAACCATGCGCCCCGCGCGCCAGGTGTTCAAGACCCCGGCAGAGGGCGTCCACCGTCTCGTCCGTGTCTCCCAGCGTGATGAGCGCCAGCACGTGTTCCGGGCCCGCCAGCTCCACCTGGACGCCAAGACCGCGCAACGCACGCGCCGCGGCGTACCCGCTGACGCCCAGGCCGCGAACGCCGATGCGCAGCTTGGTCGGGTCCCAGCGCAGCGTCGGGTCGCTCGCGCCGGCCTCCGGGTCCGGGCAATCCTCCGGCAGGCACAAAAGTCCCGGGAGTCCCGCGATGAACGCCCGCACGGCTTGCGCCCGCGCCAGCGCGGCCCGCACCAGGTCTTCCCCTTCCAACGCCGCTTGCCGGCGCGCCACATCCAAGGAGGCCAACAGGATCGCCGACGGGCTCGTCGTCTGGAGCGTGCCCAAAACCGCGGCGACCGCCTCGGGACGCACGCGCCCCGCTCGTCCCAAAAGCCACGAGGCTTGCGTCATCGCCCCAAGGAGCTTGTGGGGGCTTTGCGCGCTCATGTCCGCCCCCGCGTCCATGGCCCGGGGCGGCAAGGCCGGGTGAAGGCCGAAATGAGGGCCGTGGGCCTCGTCCACCAGCACACAGACGCCCCGTGCGTGGGCGGCGTCCGCCAGCGCCTTTAAGTCCAGCGCGGCACCGTCGTAGGTCGGGTACGTGACGAGCACGGCCGCGGCGTCGGGATGTTGCTCCATGGCGCTTATCCAAGCCTCGACGGGCGGCGGCAGCGAAAGGCCCGTCGCAGGGTCGTACGCGGGCGGCACGTACACCGGCATGGCGTCCGCGAGGACGAGCCCGCCGATGACCGACCGGTGGCTGTTGCGGGCTACGATGACCTTGCGGCCGGCGGCTTGCGCCAGCAGCATCGCATGCACGCCGCCGCTGGTGCCGTTCACGAGGAAGTAGCAAAAGTCGGCGCCGAACGCCCGGGCCGCTAGCCCTTCGGCGGCGGCCAGCACGGAGGTCCAGCTGTCGTCCCACTCGGGGGCCGCGACGACATCGGAAACGTCCAGGCCAAGGGCGGCGGTGCCGACGGCTGCGGCCCAAGCGGCCGGAGCGCCGCGTCCCTGCTTGTGGCCCGGGGTGTGAAACGGGACGATGCCCGTGTCCCGGTAGGCCCTAACGGCATCGAAAAAGGGCGCGGCCTGCTGGTCGATTCCTTGCGCGTCCGATGGAACGCCCACCGCGGCTCCCCCCGCCGGCCGGGTAAGTGCAGAGCTGCCGGCCTACGAAAGTCTTCGACGCGGCCAGAAGCCGGGCCTGCTCCCGCGGGTCGCTATAGCCCCAGGTACGCCCGCCTGACCTCGTCGTCGGCGAGGAGCGCCGGCCCGCTCCCCTCCCGCACGACGCGCCCACCCTCCAGCACGTAGGCCCGCGTGCAGACGCCCAGGCACACCGGCACGTTTTGCTCGACCAACACGACGGTGACGCCCTCGCGGTTGATGGCGCGGATGGCGCCCGCGATCTCGGCCACGAGCTTCGGTGCAATCCCGAGAGACGGCTCGTCCAAAAGCAAAAGGCGCGGCACGCTCATGAGCGCCCGGCCGATGGCCAACATCTGCCGTTCGCCGCCGCTCAAGGTGCCGGCGGCCTGGCCGGCCCGCTCCTTGAGGCGAGGAAAGAGATTGTATACCCGCTCGAAAGATGCGGCCCGCCGGCGGCGCGCCTGCGGGCGGTATGAGCCGACCAATAGGTTGTCGCGCACCGTCATGTGGGGAAACACCCTAGCGCCCTCGGGCACGACGGCAACGCCCCGCTGGGCGATGGCGTGCGGAGGCAGGCCGTCGATGCGCTCTCCGTCCAGCGCGATCCGGTGCTGGCCCGCGGGCGACCACGGGCGCAGGAGGCCGCATACCGCCCGCAACAGCGTGCTCTTGCCCGCCCCGTTGCTGCCGATGATGCCGACGAGCTCCCCGGTTTCCACCCGCAGCGATACATCCCGCAAGACTTGCAGGGAGCCGTAGCCTGCGTGGACGTGCTGCACCTCAAGCATCGGCGGCCGCCCCCAAGTACGCCTCGACCACCCGCGGATCCCTGAGGACGTCCGCGGGTCGCCCGTCGGCGATCTTGGCACCTTGGTTGAGCACAATGACGCGGTCCGCGAGGCCGCTCACGGCCCGCATCAGGTGCTCCACCATGACGATCGTCGTGCCTTTAGACCGCAACGTTCGCAGAAGTCCGGTGCTCTCCTTGACCTCCGCCGGCGTTAGACCGGCCAAGCTTTCATCCAAGAGCAGGAGCTCCGCGTCGCTCGCGAGGGCGCGGCCGAGGTCAAGGCGCCGCCGTTCGGAAAGGGACATGCGGCCCGCCGGCACGTCCCGCCTGTCCCAAAGGCCGATGAAGCGCAGGACCTCTTCGCACCAGCGGCGCGCGGCGGCCTCGGGTTTCCCTCCCCCGTACATCGCCGCCACCAGCAGGTTCTCCAGGGCGGTCAACCGGGTGAACGGGGCGGGCACCTGAAACGTCTTCGCGATCCCCAAGGCACACCGCTCGTGGACCGGCATGGCCGTCACGTCGACGCCGCGAAACAGAACCCGGCCGGAGTCGGGAGGGACGGCACCGGCGATGATGTTGAACAACGTCGATTTGCCGGCTCCGTTGGGGCCGATGAGCCCGACGATCTCCCCGGGCTCGACCGTCAGGTCGACGCCGGCCACGGCCCGCAGGGCGCCAAAGGTCTTGGTGATCCCGCGGCACTCAAGCAGCGCCACGACCGTCCCA
>CALFSR010000139.1 GCA_937916565.1 uncultured Bacillota bacterium
GCGCGCCTCGCCCGCCGGGGCGCGCCCGTCTACCTCCAGCGCTTTGTCCATAACCCGGGGCGTGACATCCGCGTCATGGTGGTGGGTGATGAGGCCATCGGAGCCACGTACCGCATCGCCCGTCGAGGGCGCTGGAAGACGAACGTCGCCGCGGGCGGCATCCCGGCCCCTTGTCCGGTGACGCCCGACCTTTCGGCCATCTCCCTCGCCGCAGCGAAAAGCGTCGGGCTTGACATCGCGGGCGTGGACGTCATCGAAGGGCCGGAGGGGCTAGAGATCTTGGAAGTGAATGCGTGGCCCAACTACGAGCGCTTTGACCGGGTGGCCGGCGTCGACGTGGCCGACCGCATCGCTGCGCTGCTCATCCGCCGCTCGTCAGGCGATGATTCCTCCGCCTGACGGACGGCGGCGCGCGGCGTTCCCGCGCCGGCGCACGCGGGCGACACATTCGACGTGGGTCGTCATGGGAAACATGTCCACCGGCTGGACGTGGTCGGTTTCGTAGCCGAGAGCGTCGAGGCGCGCGAGGTCCCGGGCCAGGCTCTCCGGATGGCACGACACGTACACGATCCGGGCTACTTCCGCGCGAGCCAACGCCTCTAGCACGGCCGGTTCGCAGCCCCGCCTGGGCGGGTCCACCACGGCCACGTCGAAGCTGCGGCCTTCCTCAAGAAGGCCCGGGAGCACCTCCTCCACCAGTCCGGCGTAAAACCAGGCGTTGGCGATCCCGTTGTGGGCCGCGTTGCGCCGGGCGTCGGTCACCGCTTCGGGCACGGATTCGATCCCCACCACCTCGGCCGCCCGTGCGGCCATGTAAAGGGCGATGGTGCCCACTCCGCAGTAGGCGTCCAGCACGCGCTCTCGGCCCGAGAGCTCCGCGGCGTGCTCCACCTGCTCGTAGAGCACCTCCACCTGCGCGCCGTTAACCTGGAAAAACGAGCGAGGCGACACCAGGAAGCTCACGTGCCCGATCCGGTCCTCAAGGTGAGCTGCACCCCAGAGAACGCGGGTCTCGTCGCCGAAGATGACGTTGGTGCGCCGCGCGTTGACATTCTGGACAACGGACACGACTCGCGGGTGAGCCGTGAGACCGGCCACGATGGCGTCCCTTCCCGGCAGTTCCGGGCCGTTGGTGACGAGGACCACCATGGCCGTGCGTTCGGCCCGGCTGGCGCGCACGACCACGTGGCGGATGACGCCACGGCCCGTGCTTTCGTCGTACGCCGGCACGCCAAGCCGCTCCAAGACCGACCGCGCCAGGTTGGCAACCTCCACGTTGAGAGGGTCCTGGATGAGGCAGTCGTCCGCGGCCGCGATCTGGTGGGTGCCCCGGGCGAAAAAACCTATCACAAGGCGCCCGCCGGCGTTCGCCACCGGGTATTGCGCCTTGTTGCGATAGCGCCACGGCTCCCGCATTCCAAGGACCGGACCTACAGGGACATGGGCCAGGCCTCCGATGCGACGCAGCGCCTCCCGCACCCGCCGCTGCTTCCAGCGGAGCTGGGCCGGATAGTCCATGGCCTGCAGTTGGCAGCCCCCGCACATGCCTGCCACAGGACAGGGCGGCACAACCCGGTCCGGTGAGGGCAGCGTGAGCTCGACGAGGCGCGCCCGACCGTGGCGCCGCCCGACTTCGGTGACCTCCACCACCGCTTCGTCGCCGGGCACCACCCCTGGGACGAACACGACCAGATCCTGCACGCGGCCGACGCCGTCGCCGTCGGTGTTGAGATCCTCAATGGCGACCGCGTGGCGCTCGCCCACTTGCACCGGCTTGGATGGCTCGCCCCGCCGAAGCTTGGGGGCGGACGCCCGCCGCCGCTCGAATGCGAAACCCTTTGGCACCTGGGATGCCTGGCCGTGCTTCATCCGCCAACCTCCCGCCTGCCCCTCCCAGTGTATCCCAAGCGTTGCCCCAAGTCATCGGGCTGGCCTTGCACCCGTATACATCTACGGACCGATCTCCCGCCGCCGGCGGGCCGTCCCGCTGGCCCGCGGGCGGCGCCCGAGGACTATGCGCGGGGCCCAGCCACAGGGGAGGCGTGCCGCTTGCCTGAAAGCCGGAGCTTAACCCGGATGCCGGTTTACGACCTCGAAACCGGCCGCATTATCGGCCGCGTCCGCCGCCTCATCGTCGATCCCGACGAGCGGCGAATCGCCGCGCTGCTGCTGGCGGCCAGGCTGGGGAAGGAAGCGCCGTGCCTGCCCTTCCGCGAGCTGCACGCCATCGGGGATCATGCGGTAACGGTCCGGGGGACCGACTCCCTGGCCCCGCTATCGCAGCACCCGGAGTTGCAGGAACTCCTGCGGGCCCGCCGCCGCGTCTGCCCGGCGCCTATCTTGACGGAAGGCGGGCGGTTCCTGGGCGATGTGGATGAGTTCACCGTCGATCCCAAGACGGGCCGCATCGAGTCGCTGCTGCTCTCCGGGGGCTTGATCCGGGATCTCTTTCGCGGCCAGGCGGTGCTGCCGGCAGACCTCGTCTTGACCGTAGGCGAGGATGCCATCATTGTGCGGGACGACGCGGCGGCGTTGCTGGCACCGGCCCGCACCGAATCCGCGGCCGGCCGGGAAGCGCGCGGGACGGGCCTTGAGCCCAAGGGGGAACAGGCGTCCGTAGACGGGGTTGACGAGCGACGCTCAAACAGCCCCGACCGGCACGCCACGCCGGCGGAGCGGCTCCGGGCGGCCTTCCGCTCCTGGCGCCCGCGGCGCACGCCTCCGCCCCCATCGGAGCCGGAATCGCCGCATGATTTTCCCGATACGCGGGCAACCGCGCCGGCAGCCGCCCCACCGGCCAGGGATCCGGAAGCGGAGCCGCCGGCGCCCGGCGGCGCCCCGGGCGCCGGCTAAGGCTCGGCCACGTCGTTAGCCGGCCACCTTGACCTGGCCGGCCACGCGGCCGAGCGCCTCAGGCTTCACCGCCGCCCGAGCCCGCCTCCGCCTCGGCAACAAGCCGCTCCTCAAGCATCATGCCTTTGAGCACTTTGATGAGGTCCTCCCGTCCCGCGCCGCTGACGGCCGAAAAGGCCAAGGTTGGCAACCCGAGCTCCCGTGTGATGGCATCCACCCGGCCGCGCCAGTGGCCGCGAGACATCTTGTCCGCCTTGGTCGCGACGGCCACCGCCGGCAGCCCCCGCTGCCGCAGCCAGTCGGCCATCGCCTTGTCGTCGGCCGTGGGCGGGTGGCGCATGTCCACCACCTGCAAGATCCCGATGAGGTTTTGGCGATCAAACAGGTATTTCTCGATCATCGGGCCCCACTGCCGCTTTACCCGCTCCGGAACCTTGGCGTACCCGTATCCGGGCAGATCCACCAGGCAGAGCCGGTCGTCGACGCCGTAAAAGTTGATGGTCTGGGTGCGTCCCGGCGTGTTGCTGGTGCGGGCGATGGACGCGTTGACCAGATGGTTGATAAGGGACGACTTGCCCACGTTGGAACGGCCGACCAGCGCGACCTCCGGCAGCCGGTGACGCGGCCACTGGTCCG
>CALFSR010000140.1 GCA_937916565.1 uncultured Bacillota bacterium
CGCGCCTTCTCATGGATGTGCCCGCCGACGGCCGGACGGTGAGCATCCTGCTTTCTGTCCGGCGGTTCCGCTGCGTCCATCGCCAGGGTCGTCGGCGCCTCTTCGCCGAGCGGTTTCCCCAGCTCGTTCGCTCCTACGCCCGGAGCACAGAACGTTTGGACGCTCTCCTGACCCGCATCGGCGTCTTCCTGGGCGGCGAGGGCGGTGCAAGGCTCTGTGAGGAGTTGTGTGTTCCCGTAAGCCCGGATACGATTCTCCGCCTGCTCTATCGCATGGAGCTCACACCGGCCGGTGAGTTGCGCGTCGTCGGCATCGACGATTGGGCATGGCGGAAAGGACACCAGTATGGGACCATCGTGTGCGATTTGGAGACCGGTCGTACGGTGGACCTGCTACCCGAGGCACGAACCGAGGACCTTGTCCAGTGGTTTACCGCCCACCCGACTGTGGAGGTCGTAAGCCGGGATCGCTCCGGGCTCTACGCCGACGCAGCCGCGCTCGGCGCTCCCCGGGCGATCCAAGTCGCGGATCGATGGCACCTGCTGAAAAACCTCGGCAATGTCGCCGAGCGGGTGTTGGCTGGTATCCGCCTGCCCCGCATCGTGAAGCTGTTGAAACGGCAGATGTATGGGCGAGCCGGTATAGAACTCCTGAGGAAGCGGTTCCTCGCCTTGCAATCGTGAAAGGCGAGGGCCTCGCTTCACCGCACCGACAGCTCCTGAGCACCGAATTTGCGGGAGAGCCAGCTTATCGCCGCCGCTTACAGGCATGATACCATCCCTCCTGGCCTCTGCCGACAATAGCCCAATGAGGAGGAGCGGGGCGAACCTGCTTCCGTTTCTGCACTGCCAAACTTAGCTCCCACTCCCGCAACAGTCCTTCTTCCCGCTCAATGGGGTCAACGGCCGACAACCTCGCGTAAACCAGCGGCTGCGGGAATCTCGTTCTCCCATTTTGCAGGCAACAGGCCGGTTGATAGCGTACTTGGCACAAGCCGATACCAGGTCCACAACCCAGGGAGCAGGTCACACCCCATCGGCGTCGAACCGTTACGCGTCATTAACGCGGGCAAAACACATGTGGCGGGCTAGGCCGAGCGCTCCGGCTCGTTCCTTTTCTGTAGGTGCCCCGTAGCAGGAGGGTCGGACGAGGGTGGTATCGTCCGAACGGGTTCGCGTAGTCCTGCAAGCGCGCATTTCCTCGTCGCGCCTGCCGGGTAAAGTCTTGTTACCGATCTCGGGCTTCCCGGCGGTCGCGCTCGCGGCCTTGCGCGTCATCCGTGCCGGGTATGACTTCGTCGTCGCCACGTCGGACGATCCATCCGACGACGAGCTGGTCCTAACCTTGGAGAAATACAACCTCCGGTACATGCGTGGGCCGCTAGGTGACGTCCTCGGGCGTTTCGTCATGGCGACCGCGGATCTGCCGGATGAGGCCGTCGTGGTCCGACTTACCTCGGACAACGTGTTCCCCGACGGCGATTTTGTCGCGGGCTTGATTGACCACTTTCTCACCACCGGAGCCCACCACGCCGGCGGCTCATCCGACCTGCCTTACGGTTTGAGCGCTGAAGCGTTCCGCGTCCGCACGCTGCGGGAGGCCGCCGCCAACACCTCGGCGCCGTATGATCGAGAGCATGTCACGCCGTGGATCAAACGAACGTATGGTTCTGCTGCTTATCGCCCACCCGGAATGCGACGGAGCCTCGGGCACCTGCGCTGCACGATTGACACCTACCAGGACTATGAACGCGTCCTGCGGGTCTTTCACGCCCTTCCGCCGGATCTTGACCCGGTCAGTGCGCCATGGCAACTGCTCGTCGATATCCTAGCAGCGTTACCCGACTCGCCCCGCTTCCGCATCCCGTCTAGGAAGGTGAACGGCCAAAGCCACGGCAGCATGGTTCTGGGCACCGCACAACTGGGTATGCCCTACGGAATCGCCAATGTGACGGGACCGCCTTCGATGAGTGAGGCGGCTGAGATGATCGTTACCGCTGCCCGCCACGGCGTCACCCACCTGGACACGGCGCGGGCATACGGCCGGAGCGAATCGGTCATCGGTTCCGTGCTACGTCGCAACCCCGAGCTGGGCATGACCGTCGTGACGAAGCTCGACCCCCTCGAGGGTATCTCTGAGGATACGCCCAAGCAGGCCCTGCGTGGGCTGGTCGACGCGAGCGTCTTCCGGTCCTGCCGGGAGCTGCAGCTTCAGCATTTGCCCGTCGTGCTCATTCATCGGGCCGTGCACCGAACCGGCTTCGACGGTGCCGTGTGGGAGCGCCTTCGCGAGCTGCAGTCGGAAGGCGTCATCGGCGCCCTCGGCGTTTCCGTGGAGACCCCGGAGGAAGCCTTGGAGGCGCTGGGCGATCCCACGGTTTCACACATCCAGTTGCCCCTCAACGTCCTTGATCGGCGGTGGCACGCGGCCGGCGTGCCCGAAGCAGCGTCGAGGCGACCGGACGTCGTCGTGCATGCCCGCAGCGCCTTCCTGCAAGGCTTGCTGCTGCTCGACCGGCCGGACGCATGGCCGAGCATTCCCGGTGTGAATCCCACCGACGTAATGGAGAGGCTTCACGCGCTCGCCAGAGAACTGGACCGCGAGAGCGTAGCCGACCTTTGCTTGGCCTACGTGCGCGGGCAAAGTTGGGTGCATGGTGTGGTCGTAGGAGCCGAGAGGCTGGAGCAGCTGCGAGCGAACTTGAAGTACTTCACCACGCCTGCCCTGACCGCCGACGAGCTTCGCTTTGTCGAGCAACGCCTGGGGACATTCCCTGAGGACCTGGTAAGGCCGGCAGCCTGGAGGAAGTACCAATGACGCAAGCCCCCAAAGACACCCCGGTCATGGAGCTGTTCCGGCTGGACGGCAAGGTCGCTTGGGTGGCGGGCGCAGCCGGGCATCTCGGCCCCGCGATCTCTTTCGCCCTGGCGGAAGCCGGAGCGACCGTCGTGCTGAGCGGGCGCAATGAGGAAAGGCTGCGAGGCCTGGCCGAGCAGTTGCTACGGAGCGGCTACACTGCCGAGTATATCGCCTTGGACGTCACGAACGACCAGATGGTGGATGCCGCAGCCAAGCGCATCGCGGAGCGCCACGACGCGCTCCATGTGCTGGTGAACAACGCCTACAGCGGCTCCGGCGGCAACTTGCTCTCCTCCGCCAGCGGCGAGTTCCTGGAGGCCTACGACGTTGCCGTGGCAGGTGCGTTCCGGACCATTCGCGCGGCATATCCCCTGATGGTCAAGGCGGCGCGACAGGGCGGGAATCCGTCCATCATCAACATCGCCACGATGTATGCCCATGTGAGCCCGGACCCGCGGATTTATCCAAATCCCCCGATGACGAACCCGCCGTTTTACGGCGCGGCCAAGGCCGGCCTGGTCCAGCTCACGCGCTACGCCGCCGTGCAGCTGGCGCCGGACGGGATTCGCGTTAATGTCATCAGCCCCGGCCCCTTCCCTCGTCCCGAGGTTCGAGAAACCGCGCCGGAGATGTATACCAGTATCTGTGCCAGGACGCCCATGGGCCGAGTAGGACAGCCGGAGGAACTTAAGGGCGCTATCGTCTTTCTGGCTTCCAACGCCTCCACCTACGTCACGGGGGTAAACTTGGCGGTGGACGGCGGCTGGACCGCGTGGTAGCACGGAAGCGGGTAAAGCGCGGAACGCCATCCTCAGGTGTCACCAACGCAGCGCCTCAGCAAGTATCGCCTTGATCGCGTGCTCGTCCACAGGGCGAAGATTGTTGGACGCGCGGTTGGGCGTAAACATCTCCCCCACCAGCGTGAATGGTGCATCCAGGGACGGCACGTATTGCCGGACGAGTTCCGGGACCCCAAGTCGCTGCAGCAACGCCTTGAGCGCCCCGGCCAGGTCCTCCGCCCGGCCAAATCCCAGTGCCTCGGCTAAAACCCGCAGCCGCCCGTCGTCGGCATCCAGATTAAAGGAAAGGATAGCCGGCAAAGTGAAGCCGCAGGCAAGCCCGTGGGGCATTCCATAGTGCAGCGTCAGCGGATAGGACATCGAATGGGCGATGGCCGTACGGGTGTGGCTGATGGCCAACCCGGACAGCAGGCTGGCATAGGCCATCTTGGTGCGCAGGTCCTGGTCGTCGAGCGTATCTGCCAAGGGGCCAATCGCTGGCAAGGCATTCCGCAGTGCCTCGGTGGCAAACAGCGTCGTGATGGGGATAGCGTTACGGTTCCAGACGGCTTCGAGGGCCTGAGAAATCGCGTCCAAGCCGGTGGCGATGGTCGTCTCCCGCGGCACGCTCAAGGTCAGCATGGGATCGACGATCGCGGCTTCGGCGTAGAGGAGCGGCCCCGCCAGCGAGTGTTTCTTCTTGGCCGCGCCGTCCCACACGGTCGCAAACGGGGTGACCTCGCTGCCCGTCCCGGCCGTGGTCGGCACAGCCAGCAGAGGAATCCCCTGTCCCGCAAGACCCGACGCCCCGCTCTCCAGGTACGACCGCAAGTCGAACCCGTGATCCTTTTGGCCCAGCGTCGCGCTCAACACCTTGCCGGTGTCGATCACGCTGCCGCCCCCGACCGCGACGATGACCTCAACCGGCAACCGGGCCAGCGCTTGCGCCCGGGCCTCAAGGTCGCTCAACTCCGGATTCGCCGGCACATCGTCCATGACCCGAACGACCGCCGGCTCAAGCATCTGCACCAGCTGCCGGGTGATGCCCCGGCGCGTGAATCCCGGCGTCGTCAGCAGGAGCACCTTCCGGCCTGCGACCAATGTGGGCAGCTTCGCGAAGGTCCCGCTGCCAAAGATGAGTCGCACCGGATGATGAAACGCCCACGGTGCTTGCTGGTACGGCCAATCCATCACGATTTCACCTCAAGACGCCGGTTTCGCCAGGCCCTCGACCTACCCGAGGAGCTGGGCCATCAAGGCCTGCTTGTTCTCGACGGGGGTCGTCTTGGGGCGGCCGAGGTCCGCCCGGGCGCCCCGGCGCACTTTGACCCACACAAGCGACGGCCCTGCGGTTCCCTTGAGCTCCGTCACGGCCTGCCGCAGTTCCGCCTCGCCCGCGGCCTCGCGCGCGTGCTTGTACCCCACGGCGTCGGCCAGCCGGGCAAAGTGCACGTTGGGGCTGGCCGTCGGCTGGCCCCCCACCGAGTCGTGGGCCGCGTTGTCCAAGATGATGTGCACAAAATTTGGCGGCGCCACCTGCCCCACGATGGCCATGTTCCCCGTGTGCATGATGGCCGCGCCGTCCCCATCCAAGCAGACGACCCGCCGTTCGGGCCGGCGGCACGCGATCCCGAGGGCGATCTGCGAAGCATGCCCCATGGAGCCGACGACGAGGAAATCGCGCGCATGGCCGGCGCCTTGGGCGTCCCGGATCTCGTACAGTTCCCGCGACGTCATGCCGGTCGTGGACACTACCACGTCGCTCTCATCGAGCGCCTCCACGATGACGCGGATCGCCTCTTCCCTCGTCAAACTCCCGCGCTCGGCGTCCTGCCGGGCCAACGGGTACGGCCTAAAGGTGCCTTTCCGCACCACCAAGGCCACCGGGCGCTGCTCGGCCTTCATGGTCGCAAGCAGTTGGCCGACCAGCGGTTTCCAGTCGGACCCGGCGTCGAGAACCACATGGGGGATCTCCATGGCATCGAGCAGCGCCAGGGTAACACGGCCCTGCTTGACGTGTTGAGGCTCGTCATGCACGCCCGGCTCACCCCGCCAACCGATCATGAGCAGCATGGGGATGCTGTAGACGTCCGCGTCGGCCAACGACAAAAGCGGGTTCACCGCGTTGCCCAAGCCCGAGTTTTGCATGTACACCAGCGCATACTCGCCGGTGGCCAAATGGTGCCCGGCGGCCAGCGCCACCGCGCCGCCTTCGTTGGCCGCGATGACGTGCCGCTCGCCCGGGACATGGTCCGTCACGTACGCGCTGAAGCTGCTCAACAGCGAGTCCGGCACGCCCGTGACAAAGGAAACGCCCTCGTCACGCAAGTGCTCAAGAAGCTCTTCCGGGGCGATCATGCTCTCATGCCCCTCCCGGGATCAGTCGCAGGATGTCCTTGATCGGCATGACCTGGTCATCGACGACGCTGGAGGTGCCGTGCTGCAGGATGGCTTCCGCCGTCCGCACCATGGCGGGCACGGCCGCCCGCAGCAGGTGATTGGCGTAGATGACGATGTTGACGCCGACGTCTCTCAGCTGCTGCTCCACGACGTGATTGTAGCTGGTCGGAACAGCCACGAGCGGGCCCCGTAGAGCAAGCTTTTGATACTGCCGGCAGAACTCAAAGACGTCCTTCTCGTCACTGCTAGCGGAGTGGATCATGATCCCGTCGGCTCCGGCCGCGAGGTACGCCTCGGCCCGCTCCAAGGCGTCCTTCACGTCCTTGCCCAGGACGAGGCTCTCAACCCGGGCGATGATCATGAACTCTTCCGTCAACTGGGCCTTCTTGCCCGCGGAGATCTTGGCGCAGAAACCTTCGATGGAATCCTGCGTCTGCGGCACCTCGGTGCCGAACAAGGAGTTCTTCTTGAGCCCGACCTTGTCCTCGATGATCACGGCGGAAACGCCCATGCGCTCCAGCGTCTTTACGGTGAACACGAAGTGCTCGGGCCTGCCGCCCGTGTCGCCGTCGTAAATGATGGGCTTGGTCGTCACTTCCAGCACGTCGTTGAGGGTCTGCATGCGCGAGGTCAGGTCGACCGCCTCGATGTCCGGCTTGCCTTTGGCGGTGGAATCCGTCAGGCTGCTGGCCCACATGCCGTCGAACTCCTTGCGCATGCCGTTGTCGTTGACAAAGATGTTCTCGACGATAAGACCGGTAAGCCCGTTGTGCACCTCCATGAAGCGCACCAGGTCCTTGGCCGCCAGGAGCCGGCGGAGCTTGCGGAGCCGGATGTCCGGCGTAGTACCGATCTCCCGCAGGGCCATGTTGAGCTGGGTCGACGAGATCCCCTGGGTATAGGGCACCTCCACCAGTTCCCCGCCCCACTCGGCCAAGGTTTCGATGACCCGCTGCCGGACGGAGCTCTGCACCCCCGTCCGCCAGTCGTCGCCGTGCACCACGTAATCCGGCTTGTACTTGCGCAAGTTGGGGACGTAGTCCAAGGTCGTCTGCGGGACGACTTGGGAAACCCCCTTGAGGCTCTCGATGACCGCTTTCCGCTGCTCAAAGGTCATGTAGGGCAGCCTCTTGTAGCTGGCGACCGCTTCGTCGGTCAGCAGTCCGACCATGACCTCTCCCAGTTCCGCAGCTTTCCTAATCACATTCAGGTGGCCCGGGTGGACCAAGTCCGCGCTCATGCCGACGTAGACAAGCTTCTTTTCGCGCTGAGGCACAGCCTTAACCCCACTTTCGCACCAGCCGATGGTGCAGCGGTTCCCCGCGAGCGCGGGGGCTGGATTCGCCCTATAGCTGCAACTGCAACAAGTCTACAAGAACGTAAAGATCCCGGCCGTGCCATTGGGCCAGGCAGCCGGGACAAGGACCGACGTCTGCCACGAACCGCTCGATGTGCACCGCCCCCATGCCCAGCTGCCGTGGGCCCTGGAAGTCCTTGGCCACGTCGTTGCCCACGTACAGCGCTTCCTCCGGTGCGAGCCCAAGCTGCTCCAAGGCGAGCGCGAACGGTTTTACGTGGGGCTTCCAAAACTCCCGGCCCAAGGTGTCGGTGCGGACCGCCACGTGGACCAGGTCCAGCAGGCCAAGGGCCTCGAGCTTCCGCAGCTGGACCTCTTGATGGCCGTCGGTCACGAGCCCGAGCCTAAGCCCCCGGCGCCGCAGCTCCCCGAGCACCGGGCGGACATCGGGAAACAGTTGAATGGCCGGCTGGTGCCCACGGTAGACATCCACCAGCACCCGCACAAGCCCCGGGTCCTCCTGCCCCCGCCGGCGCAGGATCTCGTCGAAAATAGCCCCCCGGCCCCGCTCCGCCAGCAGCTGCAGCATCTCCTCCACGAGCGCTTCCGCCTTCCACCCGAAACGCTCCTGCAGGTGCCGGGCGACGGCGCCAAACCCGCTGCGCACGAAAGTGCGTTCATCGTACAGCGTGTCATCGACGTCGAACAGGACGCCCTTAACGTCCGCGGCCGAAAACGGCATCTAGTTCATCCTCGTCCAGAAACAGGTCCTCGGTGTGCCGGAGCATGACAAGACCCTCTTTGAACTGCCCGACTGCGGGATGAACCGGCTTGCCCGCCACCGCTCGCCACGCCATGCGCGGGGTGTCCGCGCCGGCGGCGATGCTCAGGTTGGCACCGCCGCCGATGCGGGGGTTAACCTCGATGAACTTCACTCTGCCCTCATCCCAGAAGCACTGGACGGTCACAAAGCCCACGAGCCCCAGGGACTCCACCAGCCGAATCGTCTCCTGCATGACCTCCGCGTGGCGGACTGTCTTGCCGACGAACGATTCACCGCCGAACACGGCCATGCGCAGCCGCGGCACCGCCGACACCACCCGGCCGCCCGGCTCAACGAACACATCGACCGTGTACTCGTCCGCGCTGATGTGTTCCTGCACGATCGGATCCGGGAGCCACCGCAATAGAAACCGTAACTCCTCCATGGATGAAACCCGGAAGGCGCTCCGGCTGCCCTTCCCGACGCGGGGACGGACGAAGACGGGAAAGCGCACGGCCTCAAAAGGTGCCTGCAGCACCCGGGGAACGTGGAAGCCGTGGGCCAGGCAGTATTCCGCAAACGCTCCCTTGTCCTGGCAGATGCGAATAGGCTCCTCGTCCGCCGTCATGACCCGCACGCCGGCGGCTTCGAACATCGCCCGCTGCCGGGCGAAGGCGGGCAGCTCCTCGTCACGGGTGGGAACAATGAGACCAATCTCGTGGTCCCGGGCAATGTCCAAGACGGCGTTGAAAAACCGCTCGCCCAGCCCCCACGGCACGCGGCACGCCCGGTCCGCGGCATGCAGCGCCGGCGCATAGGGACTGGCGTCGGCCGCCACGACAAGGCCGCCCCCTTCTAGTGCCGCAGCCCGCCGGAAGGCCTGCACCAGCCACACTTTTCGCGAAGCGCTGGTGATCAAGACATTCATACCGTCCATCCTTTGTATCGCCTTACGGCCTTCGCGGCCTGTCGCCGGCGGACAGGCGACCGTTCAGCAGCTCGTCCGGATGGTAAGGTTGCAGCCCCCCATCGTCCTTGCGCAAGTCCCAATTCCGTTTGGGCACTCGCCAGTCCCCATAGCGAAAGCGCAAGTACTCTTCCCAGTCCCTGGGAACCGGAAGACCGAAGCGCGGATCGACGACGCAGTCGTCGAAAAACCGCCTCGGTATCCACCATGTCCAAAGCTCCCGCATGTTCCGCCACGGCCAGCGGTCGATAGCTACGCCCGGCTGGACCGTTCGCCAGTACCATTCCAAAGGGTTGCTCAAAAACCGGGCTCGGGCGACGGCTCCCGGCTTGCGCAGGTGCTGGGGGCACCACGCATGGGACGACCCGGAGCGGAATAAGTTGATGTCGACGTTGCGCTGGCCGGCGGTCAAAGCGACCAGGTGGATCTTGTACGGGACACCCTCGTACTTGAAGACTCGCACCTTATACCCCGCCTGCTCGAAGCGCTTACTTTCCCGCATCAGAACATCGCTCGACCCGCTCCACATGCTGATATCCACGTCATGGTCGTGCTCCAGCAGATCGCCTTCGCGCACCAGTCCAAGCAAGGATCCGCTGTCCACCCAGTGAGCCACCGAGCAGCTGTCGAGCAACGTGCTAATCCATTTAAGTTGAGGGTTCAAGTGCCCGCCGGTCCTCCCCGTCGTACGCCCGTGACCCGGCATGCCACGCCTACTCCACCTCGGCCCCGTTAGACCGCCGTTCCCGTGTCTTGGACCCCGTCGGCCGCCGCCATTGCAAAGAGCAGTTCGGGGCGAAGCTTCTTGTAGGTTGGGTCGTCGATCTTGAACTTCCAGTTCGGGACGGGCGTCCGCCAGTCGCCGTAACGATACGTTAGATACTCCTCGTAGAGTTCAGGAACCGACCACCGGCTGTCCAGGATCACCGTCTTGCGAAAAAAACGCGCGGGAATCCACCAACAGTGGGTATCGGCAACGACGTCCAAGATGGGCCAAGCCCAGCGGGGTGCCTTCCCGCCCAACTGATAGTTCCAATAGAGATACGCACCACGGATGAGATCTCGGGCCCTCTTCTGAAGAGGCGCCGGCCATTTGGCGAAGTAGTCCCGCCTCTGGGTACGCGGGCTCCATGCCCATACCCCGTTCCATTCCCGGAAGATCCGGACGTCAACCCAGCGCCAATTGGGATTCCGGGGGCGAAGCAGCAATCGGAAAACCTCGCCCTGGTAGTAGTCCAGTAGGACATCGGGATCGGTCTTCCCGAAGCCTCGCTTCAGGAAGGCGATCTGCTCATCGTTCAAACGCCATACGCCGAAATCCAGGTCATGATCGCTCTCCAAGAGCCGCCCCTCGCGGATCATCCCGAGCAGTGTCCCGCTGTCCAGCCACCACTGCACGTCGCTGTGCGCAAGTACGTCCCGCAGGACCTCAAGTTGCCTCATGTCCGGCATCCGTGGCATGCGTTCTCCCCCGCTCAGAAAAGAGCTCAGGCCCGTTGTTCGCTTCGTTGGGTCGCCGCCGCTTGTCCCGCGCCGCGCGCCATCCCGAAGAGCTGTTCCGGTCGAAACTTCTTGTAGGTCGGGTCATCCACCTTGAACTGCCAGTTCGTGACGGGCGTTTCCCAATTCCCGTACCTGTAAGCCAAGTACCCCCGGTAGTCCTCGGGGACCGCCCAACCGCCCTCTAGGACGACGGTCCGTTGAAAAAAGTGAAGCGGCACCCACCAGCAGTGCGTGTAGGTGAGAACGTCCAGGAAAGGCCAGGCCCACCGCGGCGCCTTCCCCCGCAGGCGGTAGTTCCAGAACAGCCAGATCCTCCGAAAGATGTTGCGAGCCCGTGTCTGCCACCATGCGGGCCAGTGCGCAAAGTAGTCTCGCCGCTCGGTTCTCGGACTCCAGGCAAATCTGCCGTCCCAATCGCGAAAGACTCTCAGATCGACCCGCCGCCAGCCGGCCACTTTCGGCCAAAGCCAGAGGCGGAACACTTCACCCTGGTAATAGTCCAAAAGCACCTCGTAGCCCGCGTCTGCAAGGCGCTCGCGAAGCCGGCGCACGTCATCCTCACCGGCCTGCCATACGCTGATATCGATGTCATGGTCCTGGGGCAGAAGACGCCCCTCCCGGACGATACCGAGCAACGTCCCGCTGTCCAGCCACCAGGTCAATCCGCTTGCCGACACGATGTCCCGTAGCACCCGCAGCTGTTCCAGAGCGGTCGTTCCCGTCATCGCTGCCGCCCCCTGGAGCACATTTCGCCCACATTCAACCGTCACGCGGATAGCACTGACGCCGCGCGGCGCGGCTCGTTCAACACCTTCTCGTAGAACTGTTGCATTGCGTGCTCCACGTACGCGTACGGGTCGAAGGGATTCCGCTCGAAACGTCGACCGCTGCGGATGAAATCCTTCATGGCCTCGGCCAAGGCCCGACTCGACCGCGGGACCAGAACTCCCTCGCCGTTCCGGAGCAAGTTGCGGGGGCCGGGGATATTGGTGGCGATGATGTGCTTCCCGAGGGTCAATGCCTCCAAGATCACTACGGGCTGGCCCTCAATATCCGACGAGAGCACGAAGCAATCGCAGAGCGCCAGCAGCGGATACGGGTTGTTCAGGTGGTGCACGAAGACAACCTTCGAGTCCAGCCCGTGCTCCTGAATAAAGTCCGACAGCTGGCTCATCATCACACCCTGGCCCACCACGTACAGCCGGACGTCTTTGAACTCCTGGTGTACCTCAAAGAACGCCTGCAACAGCCTGAGATGATTCTTCTCCGGGAACAGCCGCCCGATGGTGATGAAATTGACGCAGTCCGGCGTCGGGAACGGGATCCGGTAGGAATACGTTCGACTCGGCTCAGTGGAGATCGGGTTGGTGACCACGTAATACTTGCGGCCACCCTCTTCGATGACGGGCACCTCCAGGGCGCGAGCACGAATCTTGTCGGGCACGAGCGGGTTGTGCACGTAGTCCATTTTGGGTACGACGTCGAAACCGAACCTCTCCCGCGCATAGCTGGCCATGCCGGAGATGTTGGCCTGCAATGAATCTTCGCTCACGCAGATGAGCTGGTCGTAAAACCGGTACAAGGAAAAGACGCTGTGGAGCCCTGGGTTTTTGATCTTCCTGTCTTCATTCAGGTCGTTGTGCAAGTATATGACCCACCGCTTCGCGTTCAAACCGAAACGCAGCTTCGCCGCCCACAGGGGATCGTAGCCGTTGAAGTTGATGACGGTGTCAAACTGCACGTCCGCGAAAATTCTCCGCATGTTGCGCCGGTAAGCGGCGGTCAGGACAGGATCCTCGGCGTCCAGACCGGCAGACGCCAACCTCCGCACTCGTTCATATTCGTCTTCCGTAAACCCATCTACCGTCGCTTGATAGAAAACTTTCGCCCTTGGATGGATCTGCTGCTGGAGATGACGACCCGTATTGTCAGTAGGCAGAAGTACCACGACGTTGAAGGTGTCGTAATCCAAATGCTCCATCAGCGCAAGGAAACTAGTGGTAACCCCGTTGGGAGCGAGTCCGCCGGGATAGATCAAGATGTTCTTCCGGTCACTGCGCGGCCTGTAAACATTCGGGTACGTTTGCCCGTTGAAAACGAGGTCGACAACACGCTCGCAGGCACGCCCGTCATCGGCACTGACAAAGCGGCTCCGGAACTCCTCATACCGCTCCGCGTAACGGTTGCGTACCGCATCGACACGCTGGACGCAATCGACGACGTCCTCGATGCGGTCACAAATCGGCCCAGGAAGCCGCTGGATGTCAAGATAGAATCCGGTCTTCTCCTGGCTGTAGGCCTCCCGGTCGGGTGTGAAAAAGATTACCGGGTTGCCTGTGATTAAGAAGTCAAAAAAGATCCCCGAGTAATCCGTGACCAAAACATCGGTGATGGCGAGCAGTTCATTGGTGTCCACATCGCGCGGCGCACTCACCGCCAAGGCCTCGTCGTTGAGGAACGGGTACACCATCGTGTGGAACTTTACCAGAACGAAGTATTCCTCATGCAGATTGTCCGTCAGATACTGGTGATAGCCCAGCGTCTCCGGTACCGTGTTTCTCGCAACATACTGCCCCCGCCATGTGGGTGCGAAGAGAATGACCTTCTTGTTCTCCGGAATGCCGAGGCGCCTGCGGAGTTCGTCCTTGTCCGTATGGAAGACAAGGTCGTTTCGGGGATACCCGATTTCCGCAACAGCTCCCTGAAAGAGCGAATCGACGCCGTGGGAGCGGAACAGGAGTTCCGTAGTGTAGCGGTTTGGGCTGATGAAGTAGTCCGTCGCCAGCAGGGCGCGGGCAACCTGCTTCGCCTCCCACACCCGTTTGGTGTCCGCCGCCAGCTTTTTCAAAAGCGTGCTGTGCCAGCTGTTGACGTAGATCTGGCCTTCCCGCTTGATGATATACGGCTTGAAGGACACGTTGTTGATAAAGTACTTGCACGTCTCGGCGTACCGGATGTACTCATCGGAATGTGTCCGCACGATGGAAACCCGCGGATGGGAATGGTAGGGGGCCAGCTTGGGATGTTCTACGTCGTCGACGCCGATCACATGGTACAGATGCTGATAGTCGGGATGATGAAGCAGGTACTTGAAGAGTGCGTACGGGTTTCCCGCGAAGTCCCTGCCGTTGTACGACTCGTACATCACGTGGTTCTCGAGCATCGGCTCGTTCAGATAATAGCTGGCCGCCAAACAGGCCCGGCGAACCTCGGGATCCGTCTGCAGCCACTCGGAGTAATCCGGCGCTTCCAGCTGCCCGCTTCCCCACCACGTTCCGGAATCGCCCAGGCTGAAGCGGGTCGGCGGGGCAACGTCGATCTTCGTCACCGGCACGCCGAGATCTGTGATGAGCTGGACCATGATTTCGGCGTGGTACATGCTGGCAATGACGATCCGATCGTACTCCAAGTCCTTCAGTTCGCCGGGTGAGTGAATGGGTAAGTCGAAAAGGTAGGTGCCCGTCTTGGCGGGATTGCTGTCGATAAACCCAATGAGCTGGGCTGTCTCTCGCAGCCGTCGATAAGCGGTCTTGCCGGCTTCCCCCGTCCCCCAGATTAGAACCTTTTTGGTTTGGATTCCCAGTGGGTCCCCTTGTGTCGCCACTCGCCCCGACCCCCATTTGCCTACGCAGTTACTACGCCGTCCAGGTAGAAACGCGTCCCCCCGCTCAGCGACAGCAAGGCCGAACCGTACGGTTTGGGAGCCACGCGTTGACCGCTGCCGGTACTTCGGACGCGAAAGTAGCGAACAACGTGGCCCTATCATCATTGTCGGAAGGCGAGGTTCCCGGCTTAAGCGACCTGGTCGTGTCTCGGAAAGCGCCGGAGAGACTCAGGGCTTTACAACCTTCACCACCTTCCTCTGTCCCAATCCCTCGATGACCGGTTTCTTGCAGCCCACCTCTTCCTCCCAGAACAGCTCTTTTCCGCACCTGCGAAGGGGTTCACTTCAACGTTGTTCGAGGGCTCGCCGACATCCCGACTCAATAGGCATGCTACCTTCGGACCCGGAGGTCCACGATAACGGTGTGTCATCGCTCATGAATAGACGCTTCTACCATCAACCATCGCCTGCAAGCTCGGCCTGGTGAGAGCTTCCGCAACGACCCGGGCACCCCTGCACCCTGTTTCGCGGCAGAGCGCCTTCCTGTGGGACCCTCGCCGGCGATGTGAAAGGAGAGGGCTCCGTCCCCTGGCGTCGAACACGTGGGGGGGACCGGCGCGAAGCGCACGTTCGAGCCCAACCTCGGACGTCGCATAGCCCGGTTGAACCCAGTCAGCATTTGCTTGTCCATCGGGCAGCGGAAGGATGCGACGGCTGAGATGTCCATTCTGCCTTACGGCCGCCAGTGGATCGATGAAGACGACATCGAAACGGTCATCGCGACCTTAAAGAGCGACTTCCTGACCACCGGTCCTCTGGTGGAGGAGTTCGAGTCATCGCTTAAGGCCGCGACGGGCGCCGCCCATGCCGTCGTCCTCAACTCGGGCACGTCGGCCCTTCATGCGGCCTATGCGGCTGCCGGGCTGGGACCGGGCAAGGAACTCGTCACGTCTCCCCTGACCTTTGCCGCCACCGCCAATGCGGCCCTGTACCTGGGGGCTAGCGTACGCTTTGCGGATGTCGAGCCGGATACGGGAAATCTGGACCCTAAGCTTCTCACAGAAGCGCTCCCGGAGGAAGCGGGCGCGATCGTGCCGGTGGATTACGCGGGCCACCCGGCCGAGTACGACGTCATCGCCGCGCTGGCCCGCGAACGAGGGCTACCGGTCATCGCTGACGCGGCGCATTCCCTCGGCGCGACCTACCGCGGCCGCCGGGTGGGAACGCTGGCCGACTTGACCGCAACGAGCTTTCACCCGGTGAAACCCGTCACAACAGCGGAGGGCGGCGCCGTTTTCACGGAGCGGGCGGATTTTGCCGAACGGGTTCGCCGGTTCCGAAGCCACGGCATGCACCGGTCGCCTGATCCCGAGGAGCCATGGCGTTCGGACATGATTGAGCTTGGGTACAACTACCGCCTCACGGACGTCCAATGCGCCCTCGGCCTGTCGCAGTTGAAAAAACTCCACCGGTTCATCGCCCGCCGCAGGGAAATAGCAAGAAAGTATCTGCAAGCCTTTCAAGAGGTGCCGGGCTTGCAACTCCCGGTGGAACGGGATCACGTTGAGTCGGGGTGGCACCTGTTCGTCGTGCGGGTACCCGAGGCAAGGTATCGCCGTTCCTTTTTCCATCGGTTGCGGGAGCTCGGCATCGGCGTCCAGGTTCACTACATTCCGGTCTACTGGCATCCGTATTACGCGCGCCTCGGTTACCAACGAGGTCTTTGTCCCAACGCCGAGGATTTTTACGCGCGCGCCGTGTCGCTTCCCATCTTCCCCAAGATGACCGACGGCGACGTGGACTTGGTCATCGAGCAGGTCAGCCAAGCCGCTCGCGAGATTTGGGGATGACTTCCGGAGTTGACACCTAGGGATGGCGGTCGATGCTGAGCGGGCCCGCATGGAGTCACCCAATGAGGCGAAGCAAGCTCCCAGCCCTGCTCCTGCGCGCTGACGCTTCACCAACCATAGGGCTCGGTCACGCCATGCGCCTTCTGGCGCTGGCACAAGCCTATCTCGACGCCCGGGGCCTGGTCCATTGGGCCTTTGCCGAGTTGCCCGGGACGGTTCAGAATCGCCTTGCGGGCGAGGGCATCAGCTTGCACCGCATTGACGAACCGCCCGGCAGCCCGGGCGACGCCCGTGCGACCGGGGCTGTGGCGAGGGCTGTCGGCGCCGAGTGGCTGGCCGTCGACGGCTACCATTTCGACGCGGAGTACCAGCACGCGGCAAAAGGTTCGGGCGTGTCGCTGCTCGTCCTCGACGATCTAGGCGAGCAGCCCTTCTACCCCGCGGATATCGTGGTCAATCAGAACGTCCACGCCGAAACCCTCAGCTACCAGGTACCCCCATCGACCAAGCTCCTGCTCGGTCCCCGCTACGCGCTGCTGCGCCGGGAGTTCCTGTCACTGCGAGAGACCCTTCGTCCCGTATCGGATCGCGTAGAGCACATCCTGGTTACCTTTGGCGGCAGCGATCCCGACAACTTGACCGGTTTGGCCCTCGGGGCGCTGGCCACCCTCCGCCTCGCGGAAACCACCATACACGTCGTGCTCGGCGGAGCAAACCCGCATCGAGAAGAACTTTCCCGTCTGGCCGCCCAGTTGCCAAGCCGCGTCAACCTGCTCTACGACGTGCGTGACATGCCGCAGTTGATGGCCACCGCCGACCTCGCGCTCGCGGCGGCAGGCGTCACGGCATTGGAGCTGGCCTTGTGCGGGGTGCCCGCCGTACTGTGTGCCATCGCAACAAACCAGGAGGCGGCACTGCAGGCCATGGAGGAGCGGGGAACGGCCATCTCCATCGGCCCGGCGCACTGCACCTCGGCCGATATCATCCGCACTGCGGTGTTGCGACTGCTGCATGATCCAGACATGCGGCGATCCTTGAGTGCTCGTAGCCTCGAGATGGTCGACGGCGGCGGCGTATGGCGCGTACTAGACGCTATGTTCCCTGCCGCAGGCTTTCCCGTCAAACAGGACTCCGCGAGGGACGAGTAGAAGACGGCGCGGTGCGGACCGACCGTACCGGCTGTCCTTCCTACCTTTGCGACTCTTCACGACGTCGTCGGATAGCTATCGCTTGGAGGTTGTTGTGATGCAGATCGGCAACAGGCTGGTCGGACCTGGCCAGCCGGCCTTCATCATCGCCGAGATGTCCGCCAATCACGGCCATGACCTGGAACGGGCCGTGCAAATCGTCAAGGCTGCGAAGGAAGCGGGCGCCGACGCGATCAAACTGCAGACGTACACGCCTGACACCATTACGTTTCGATCCGACGCCGAGCCATTCCGGATCGGGGGAGGGACGCTATGGGACGGCCGCGCCCTGCACGAACTGTACGCCGATGCCTTTACCCCGTGGGAATGGCATTTCAAGCTCAAACAGGTCGCGGACGAACTGGGACTCCTGCTGTTCTCTACGCCCTTTGACTTCACCGCCGTGGACTTCCTCGAGTCCTTGGACGTCCCAGCGTACAAAATCGCGTCTGCCGAGCTTGTCGACATTCCCTTGCTGCGCCGGGTGGCCCGGACGGGGAAACCCTTAATTATTTCGACGGGTATGGCGACGCTGGCCGAAATTGATGAGGCGGTACGCACCGTGCGTGCGGCCGGTGCGACCCAAGTTGCGCTGCTCCGCACCAACAGCGCCTATCCAGCTCCGCCCGACGAGATGGACTTGCGGACCATTCCCCATCTGGCGGAGACTTTCGGAGTTCCAGTGGGCCTTTCGGATCACACCCTTGAACTCGCCGTTCCCGTCGCTGCCGTCGCCGTGGGCGCCGCTATCATTGAAAAGCATCTCACCCTGTCGAGGGATTTGGGCGGTCCTGACAGTGCCTTTTCGCTGGAACCGCACGAGTTCAAAGACATGGTACGGGCCGTGAGAACGGCAGAGAAGGCCCTCGGTGGCATCCGCTACGGACCAACGGCTCACGAAAAGGCGGGGCTCCCGTTCCGCCGTTCTTTGTTCGTCGTTCAGGATATCAAGGCGGGCGAAGAGTTCACGCACGCCAACGTGCGCAGCATCCGTCCCGCCCACGGCCTGCACCCTCGTCACCTCGACGACGTTGTTGGGAGACGGGCGACGCAGGACCTCAAGGCGGGCACGCCGCTGGGTTGGGAACACGTGGGCTGACCGGCAACCGAGCTGAGAGCCCGCTTACCTGACGGCGGCTACCAGGTCAAACTGGGCGCTGATCATCTCCTGCAGCTCAGCAACGGTCAACCACCAGTCGTTCTTGTCGCTGCTGTAGCAAAAGCCGTCGGGCAGCGGCCGGCCTTCGGACCAGTTCTTAGCCCCCCACCAGTTGAAGGGCGGCTTGATGACGTAAAAGTCTTCTACTTCCACGGCATGGCGGGCATCGTCCTCGGGGATCATCACCTCATGCAGCTTCTCTCCGGGACGGATCCCGACGATATCGTATTGGCAATCCGGAGCAATCGCTTGGGCGAGATCGAGGATGCGCATGCTGGGGATTTTGGGTACGAAGATCTCGCCCCCGTGCATCCGGGCGAGCATCCGCAACACGAAGTTGACACCTTGCTGCAGCGTGATCCAGAACCGCGTCATCCGCGTGTCGGTAATCGGAATCCGGCCGGTTTCCCGGAGCCTGAGGAAGAGCGGTACCACGCTGCCGCGGCTGCCCACGACGTTGCCGTAACGTACCACCGAGAAACGCGTTTGCGCCCGGGAAGCATACGCGTTGGCCGCGACAAACAGCTTGTCCGAGCACAGCTTCGTGGCGCCGTACAGATTCACGGGATTGGCGGCCTTGTCGGTGCTGAGCGCAATCACACGCTCGACGCCTCGCTCGATGGCAGCCGTAATGACGTTCTGCGCGCCAAGGACGTTTGTCTTGATCGCTTCAAAGGGGTTGTACTCGCAGGCAGGCACCTGCTTCATGGCCGCAGCATGCACCACCACGTCGACGCCCGCAAAGGCCATCATCAAGCGGTCCAAGTCCCGCACGTCGCCGATGAAGAATCGCAGGCGCGGGTCCCGGAATTCCTGCTGCATTTCGAACTGCTTCAATTCGTCCCGGCTGAAAACTACCACGCGGCGCGGACGATGAGCGGTGAGGACGGTCCGGACGAACGTCTTGCCGAACGAGCCGGTTCCTCCGGTAATGAGAATGTTCTTGCCGTCAAGGGAAAACGTATCCGCCACTGCCTGTTCCTCCCCGCCCGCGGTCGCTGGCGACGCGGCCTACACCCCTGATATCGGCTGACTCGACGCGCCGCTTGATCGGGGGGCCTCTGCGTTCCGGATGAGGCGTCGCACGTCAGTTGCCGTCTGCTTTACGGATTCAAAGAGGAAGCCGTACTGGCGCGCCAGTTCCTGGCCCTTGTCGTGCAACGCCGCCGCTTCTTCCGTCCGTGCCTCGAGGAAAACGGCAAAGGCCTCCAGGGCGGGAGCAACCAACGGCTGGACGAAGACTTGGAACGCCTCCAGGCGGAAAAGTTCCTTCCGGACTCGTTCCAGACGGCTGAAGGCTTCGCGGTAGCGCTGGTCCGTCAAGCGCCGGGTCTTGCTCTCCAGCAGCAGCTTCTGGGCGTCCACGACCCCTGTCTGCGCCAGGCTGTCGGCGGTGCGAAGCTGCTTCACCAGGCCGCCCAGGACTTTGGCCAACGCGTCCTGCAGGTGCCTGGATTTGAGTTGGGAGCTTTCCCGCTGGTGGATCGCCAAGACTGTTTCATGCGGCGTGAACGCTTCTTGGCAGTATGCCTCGAGGGCCTCCTGAAGGAGCATGATCTTTGTCCCCGCGATTTTCGCGCCGCCCTCCGTGGCGTCGATCGTGGTCAGTCCCGCGGGGGCCACCCGGAGATGCTCCTCAAACCACACCTTCATGGCGTGCATGGACCTGCTCGTCCACACCTTGCCGCCGTCAACGGCTTCAACCTCGAGGTACTTGGTGCCGATCTCCTCGGGACGAATCTCAACGGCCCGGCTGCGCACCGTGCCGTCTGCATGGGTGCGGTCACCGCTGTAGGCAAGGTCCTGGCCCACCAGGATGATCGGGTTGAGGCCCATCTTGACCGCCAGATCCCACGCCACGTTGGCAACGGAAGGGCCGCTCGACAGCTCAGCCCGGGTCTCGCCCACCTGCTCGTAGAACCAGCTAACAAACGGGAAGACATCCATCCCGGCAGAAAAACGCGGCCCGCTATACTCCGCCACGATGTGGGAATAGATGGTCGGAACGTAAACCAACGGCAGCCCCGGCGTTTTCAGGTTCTTGAAGTGACGGTAGTTCGCTTTCCCGGGGTCAAACGAGACCACCAGATCCGGCTCCAGCCCGTGTCGGAGCAACGGATTGACGGCAGACCCCGCGGCAATCATCACCGCACGCCCCTTGGCCAGGGGAAGCAGGTGAACGTTACGGTCCAGCGACGGTCCGGAGGCCACAATGATGGCAGGACGTCCCGAAAAGGCCTGGAAAAGAGCGCCGACATCCGGATCGCCCAACGCAGTCCACATGTTTAGGAAGAAGTTCTCAATCCAATTCGTCGAGAGCTTGCGATTCGTAGCAAGGTCCACTCGCCTGGCTCGCACAAGATCGAGCAGCTGCCGGTTGAAATCGGCACAAAAGCCGGGGGCATACCGAGCTGCGGCCGGCCAGACAACCAGGTGCGGGTGCTGGAGCAGCTGCTTTGCATGACGCTGGAACACTTCGCCGGCAGCGGCTTTGCCGTCCGTGGTCACGAGCACGTCCAACCGCGGGTGCGCCAGCCACCCTCGCTGGTCGCGCGCCGCCATGGACGCGGCAAGTATTTCGGGCTCGGGTTCCACGACCACCAGCGTCCGGCCAGGGCGAGCCTTGACCAGCTCCTCCAAATGGTAGCCGAGCCCCATCCCGATCACGACGACAAAGTCGGGCTCGTGCGCGCCGGCTTCCCTGGCCCACCGTTCCGCTTCGGCCAGAGGATTGTACGCGCTGTGCACATACAAAAGCCCGCCCGGGCGCCTCACGGCGGCCGTCGGTGCGCCGTTCCGCGCCGCTGCGATCTCCACACCACCGGGAACCGTGCCGTGGTACCGCTCCAGCACGTGCACGAGACCTGGGAACCGACGCCGTACCAGGAGGAGATTATGCTCGAAAATGGCGGACATTCCGCCCGACACCAACGTCTCGGTCACGTTCCATTCCCCAGGTCCGCGGCCAGGCCAGCCAGAAGAACCTCGACAAAACCCAACCCCGCCTGCAGTTCCGGTGCCAGCTCATACTCCAAAACATCCGCAACCAGGGTCAAGTCCTGCCGCTCCAGGGACGACATGAGCTGTCCGAGCGCCCCCTGCAGCAAGTCCAGCCGTATCCTAACATCGTTGCCCGCCGGCGGGTGCAGCGCCTCAATCTGTCTCAAAAACTCGTCGTACCACTGCACGCCTTCAACAAGCTGGTGGATGGTTTGCAAGGCTTGCGCTTCCCGCCCCTGTTGAATGGCAGCCGCTGCACCGACGCAGCCCTCCATGAGACGGGGAAGGTATTCCTTGCAGCTAAGCGTGGTTTCCAAGAGAACGCGCCCCAAGGGCCGAGTCGAGACGCGCACCTCACTGCCGGCGGCGACAGGAATGGACGAGGATTCGTCCCAAGACTGCACCTCCGCCCCGTCGATGGCGACACGCTCGATCACCCGCTGCCGACATTCCGGCAGGGCCGAGACATACTGCAATACGGCCCCCAGGGTCACGTCGCCATCGAACTGCACCGCCATCGACTTGCCGTCCACGACCAGTACCACTGTCAGGTCTCCTTTTGCCTATCGGCCTATGCCCGGGGTTTCGTCGCTGCCTGATTCGTCACTTGACCAAACGATTAACCCCGTCGCCGCAAGAATCCTTGCGGCCCCCGCCTGCGAGGAATCCGGAAAACGAAAAACGGGGGGCGCACCCTGCGCCCCCCGTCTCGACCTCAAGCGATTAGCCCAGCAGCTGCAGGACCGACTGCGGAGCCAGGTTCGCCTGCGCCAGCATCGCCGTAGACGCCTGCTGCAGGATCTGGTACTTCGTGAAGGTCATCATTTCCTGGGCCATGTCGACGTCGCGGATCCGGGACTCGGCGGCCTGCAGGTTCTCCGCGGCGTTGTCCAGGTTCAGGATGGTGTGCTCAAGCCGGTTCTGCGTGGCGCCCAAGGCGGACCGCTGCTGCGACACCTGGTTGATGGCGTCGTCGATCGCCCGGATAGCGGTGTCGAACTCGGCACTGCCGCTCGCGAACTCGACCACGTTGATCTGGTCGATGGACAGTCCTCCCTTGGTGCCTAGGGAGGACGCCTTCATGGACTCGATGTTCAGCTCGAGCTTCTGATTGGCGTTGGCGCCGATCTGGAACACCAGCTTCTGCGTACCCGAAGCGGCAAACGAGCCATCGAGCAGCACCTTGCCGTTGAACTGGGTCCGCTCAGCGATGCCGTTGATCTCCTCGACGAGCGCGTTGATCTCGTCCTGAATCGCCTGCAGGTCTTCCTCCTGCTGGGTCCCGAGGTTGCCCGCCTGGACGACCAGCTCGCGGATGCGCTGCAGGATGGAGTGGGTCTCCGTCAGGGCGCCCTCAGCCGTCTGGATCAGCGAGATGGCGTCCTGGGCGTTCTTGGAGGCCATCTTCAGGCCCCGGATCTGGCCGCGCATCTTCTCCGAGATGGAGAGGCCGGCCGCGTCGTCACCGGCGCGGTTGATGCGGAAGCCCGAGGAGAGGCGCTCCATGGACTTGGAAGCATAGCCCTGGTTGATCGTCAGCTGGCGATGGGCGTTCATCGCCATGATGTTGTTGGCAATGCGCATGTTGCATCCTCCTTGATGAACATGTTGGTGCGGTTTCGTTGACCGCTAGTTCCTGCCCGCTCGGCGGCTTGTGGCTAAGACCCCTCCACCTCCTTCCCCGCCGTGCCGGCCTCCGTGCCGGCGACAAGAGTCGGGCAGACGTTTCCACTTTCATTTTCGACACGGGTGGTCCGTGACTTTAACAAAAGAATACTCCACCCGGCCGCTTGAGGCTAGAGACTTCTGTCACCGGACGTGCCGGCAAGTCACGTTGTGCATCTCGGACGGCTATGACGTGACGGGGAGTTCTAAGACTAAAGCCTGACGGAATACAGCCGAAGCAGTAAGTGAGCACGGCCATATGAATGCGTCACTCGGCTCGAGGTGGGGACGGTTGCGGATCGCCCGACTTCAGGTTGCCATCCAACTTCCCGACCTGCGCCTGGAACTGCGCGCCCCCCGCGTCCACATCGACGACCGCGAGGCCCGCGCCGACATCGGCCTCCGGTCCATTGGCCAAATCGGGCGAGAACTGGCTTCTCGCGGCCACGGCGTGGCTCTCGCGGCCATCGCACAAACGGCGCGCGAAGGCGATCGCCTGGCGAGGATCGAACTAGGCGGCAACCCCATCGCGGAGTTCGCACGGCAACGGGGCGTGCGGGATGCCCAGTTGAACATTGACTACGTGCCCAAGCACCGGGTTCGCGTCCACGCAGAGCCAGGCCAGGTATCGCTGCACGTCGTCCCTGGAAAGGTCCACATCTCCGGCTCGATCCACCTGGCGGCCGGCCGCTTCATCGATGTGAAAGTCTAAGACCGCTTCCCTCCCGGTCCTTCGTTGGGCGGCTCCGGCGGTTCCGCGAAGGAGGAAATGCCACGGGCCCGGTCGCGAGCGGACCTCGGTTGACGCAGCGCGCTCTCCAGTGCAGCGAGATCGGGGGCGTCCTTTAGCGCCGCCCGACGGTTCTCTTCCTGAATCTCCCGGTAGATCTCTTCCCTGTGTACCGGAATGTGGCGCGGAGCTTCGATACCCAGCTTGACCTGGTCGCCGCGCACGTCCACGATGGTGATCTTGATGTCATCACCAATCATGATGCTTTCATCGCGCTTGCGGGTCAGCACCAACATGGTGTCCGTCCCTCCCTGGACCTCCCGCTCAGTTACCCGTCCTGACTCTCAGCGACCGCGGCTGCCTGCATCTCAGCCAGGATGGGGTGGCGGAGGCCATACGGGCCGTCCGGAAGCACCACTTGGCACCCCAACCTCTTGCGGGGATTAATGAGGACCGGTGCCTGCAGGTTGGCCGTCATCGCCGCCGGGTCCCCGGCCGGTACCCGCACGATGGCGTACACCGCCGCCTCATCTTCGCCCTCCAACTCCAGCACGGCGACCGAATCCCGGGAAACCGTCACCCGGTAGTCAGGGCGGAAAGTACGGGGGTCGATCAGGACAAACGCAACCTCAGGATCATCGACTCCCTGCAGTATATGAAACAGACTGTCCGGGTTATGCTCGAGCAGAACGTACTGGTGGACGTCCTCGAATCCTAGGATGCCTGACGGGAACCGGATAATGTTGTCCTCGTGCACCTCAAAGTCGCCGAAACGGCCCCGAATCCGGCGCATGGTCCATCGTTCCTTTCGCGCATACCTCTTCCGCAGGCAGTATTCGCCTCTACAGGGAAGAACTCTGCTGGAACTTCATGCCATTGAAACCAGGCAGGGGGCGACATGACCATCGCCCCCTGCCGTCTCCGTCAGCTGAGGAAGTCCATGAGCGAAGGCTGGATGATGCGAGCGCCGGCGGCCAACGCCGCTCGGTAGGCGTTTTCGGAGATTTTGAGGTCCACGATAACTTGCGCGAGGTCGGCGTCCTCGGTGTTAGAAAGTAGCCGCTCCAGATTGAGCTCCATCTCGTCCAGGCGGGAACGGGCCAGCTCCAGCCGGTTCGCACGAGCACCCACGTCGGACCGCTGCCGCAACAACCCTTCGACGGCCCGATCGACCTTCTGCAGCAGCTCGCCCCCCAAGGCTTCGGTGTCGCCCGCCTCGAGTGCGTCCCGCAAAGACATCAGGCCCTCGATGATGGGATCGAAAACCTGGTCGCCCGGCACGTTCACGGGCACGGTGACCCCGTCGCTCACCTCATATTGCCGCAGGCCGTGGTCGCCTGCATACGCCGGGGGTGGACCCGGCGTCGCCGGGTCGTACGTGTACGGCCGCGTGAGCGTCTGGTTTCCGGAGAAGATGTAGAGGTCGCCGAACCGCGTGTTGGCGATGTCGATGATGTGCTCCAGCAGCTGCTCCACTTCCCGCGCGAGAGCGTCCCGGGCATCCTGCGGCAGCGTGTCGCTCGCGCCGTAGACGGCCAGCTCCCGAGCGCGCTGCAGCGCACCGGTGGCCTCGTTCAACGCCGCGTCGGTCGTGTCCAGCCACGAGAGCGCCTGGTCCAGGTTGGCCCGGTGCTGGCGCGTCTGCGTCAAAGTCGTGTGCAGCCGCATGGCTACGCTCGTCGCCGCCGGGTCCGAGGAAGGCAGGCGCAGGCGCTTGCCCGTGGACATCTGCAGGTGCAGATCCTCCATGCGGCTTAGGTGCGTGTTGAGGCTTGCCAACAGGTTGCGTGCGATCATGGAGTTGGTGACGCGCATCCGCGTTTCCCTCCCGGGTCAGTCAGGCCGCGGCGTCAGCGCCCGACGACGCCCATGCGGTTGATGATGACTTCCAGCGCCTCGTCCATGGCCGTAACGAGCCGGGCCGCGGCGGCGTACGCCTGCTGAAACCGCACCATGTCGACCATCTCTTCATCCAGCGATACGCCGGAGAGGGACTCCTTCCGGTTTCGCAGGTGCTCCACGAGCGCCGTCTGGCCCGCCACCATGCTTCTTGCCTGCTGGGCGGTGACGCCGATGCTGGACACGACGGCCCGCAAAAAGTCCGCCGGGCTCGCGTTGCCAAGCTCCGTGTACGCCGTGTGGAACACCTGGGCCAGACTCAGGGCGTTGGCGCCGTTGCCAGGAGCGCCGTCGGCCGAGGCGGCGATCTTGGCCAGGTTGTCCTGGATGTCCTGGTGGACACTCATGTCCTTCGCGCCCGTGCCCGTAAAGAACTCCCCGCCCAGCGCCGGGGGCTCTTCCCTCGTGAAGCCTTGCTGGTGCACTTCGTTGAACCGCTGGATGATGGTGCGGGCGAGCCGGTCAAGGTCGGCGATGTAGCCGCCGACAAGTTCGTCCCGGGCCTCCATCACGCCGGCCAGGCGGCCGTTGGGAATATCGAGCTTTTGCCCCGTCGGCCCCCAGTGGACCGACAGCAGGCTGTTGTTGTCGGGATCCCGCTGGGTGACGAGCTGGATGGACCGGTCGCGGTCGACGACCGTCAAGCCGCCCACGCTCACGTGCACCGTGCCGTTCTCGTACTCCATGACATGGATGTCCACGTGCTCGGCAAGCTCGAGCAGCAGCTTGTCCCGTTCGTCCAACAGGTCGTTGGGCGACTGCCCCGACAAGGAAACCCGGTGGATCTGGCGGTTGACGTCGGCCAGCCGCTCCGTGAGGCTGTTGATGGTCATGACCTCAAGCCCGACGAGGCGATCGAGGTCCAGCTGCAAGTCGGTCAGTTGCTTGTGCACGTGCTGAAACGACGCCGCCACCAGCAGCGCCCTCTCCCGCACGACGGCCCGGGCCGCGTCGCTCTCCGGCTGCTGGTGCAAGTCCTGCAGCGACTGCCAAAACTGGTCCAGCGCGTCGCGCAAGCCCAAGTCCGACGGCTCCTGCAGGATGAGCTCCACCTGCTGCAACGCTTCGTAGCGGGCGTTCCAGCGGCCGTACGACTCCGTCTCGGCCCGCAGCTGCATCTCGATGAACTCGTCGTGCACTCGCCGGACGGCCATCACCTGGACGCCCGTGCCGAGTTGTCCCGCCTGCTGGGCAGGCGTGATGGCCGGCGTGGCGCCAAGGAGCGCGACTTGCCGGGAATACCCCGGGGTGTTGGCGTTGGCGATGTTGTGGCCCACGACGTCCAGCGCCCGCATCTGGCTTTGCAGAGCCCGGCGGGCGATGTCCAGGCCAAAGAAAGTCGGTCGCATGCTACGTCCCTCCTCTGCCCGGCGAGAAACCGGGCAGTGCCGCTCGAGCCGGCGCCGCCTTATGCGCGAGCGTCAAACGCCAGCGGGCCGGCGTTCCGCTGGCGCCGGCGTTCTCCCGGCTGCGCATAGACGTCCGCGCCGTCCCCGGAGCTCAGCGCGCTCAGGTAAAGGCCAATCAGGGCCAGCTCCTGTTCGAGGAGCTTTTGGTTGACCCGCGTCTTGTCCAAGGCCGTCTGCAGCGCCGTCCTTACCTGCTGCCCCAGCGCCGCAAGCCGCTCGCGCCAAGGGGGCGGCGCACCGTCCACGATGGCCGCCAGGCCAGGCCCGTCCTGGCCCACCAAGGCCACCCTCGCCGCCTCCCAACGGGAGAGCTGTGTAAACAGACGCTCTTGCTCCCGGGCGGTTTCCTCGATAACGGGCGGGCGCCGGAAACGAATAGCCTCCTGCTGCTTGTCAGCGGAGGCAATCAGTTGCTGGCAAACCTCGTGCTGGGCGGCCAAGATCTCGGCCAAGCGGGTCAGCTCATGGGTATGCACGGCCATCCCCCCGCAGGCGCGGGCGAGGGCGGGGAAACGTCACCGAAGCTGGTCCACAAAGGAGCGCGCGAGCATTTTCCGAGCCACGTCACGGCCGCTCACCCGGTACGTGCCGGCATCGATGGCGGCCTTGATGCGCGCCACTACCTCCGGGCGCACGTCAGGCGCCGCCTGGATCGCTTGCCAAGCCGCCTGCACCTCGCGGCTTTCCCGCGACAGCTCCACCGAATCCGGCCGCGACGGCACCTCGGGGCCGGACACCCGCATGGCCGGGCGCACCCGCATCTGGGCCGCAAACAGCTTGGCGACTTGATGGACCTGCTTGTCGGAAACCATCATAGCCCTGCCACCTCGACCGCGTTCTATCTTCAACTTCGGCGGGACTCGCCGGCCCCTTGAGGGGAAAATGCATCGCTCGCGCGTACTTCTTTGTCCGAACCTGCTTCGAGAGCATCTGCTTCCGTGATCGAATGTGCTTCTGCGGAAACCCGGCGAATTCCTGGCTCAGGCGTAAGTTGTCTGTGGCGCCACCGCCACTCGGCCTCGTGCACGCCCACCGCGAGGCACAGGACGTTTACCCGCGCCGCCCCGGCCCGCAGCAGCACCCGGGCCGCTTCGCCCGCGGTGGCGCCGGAGGTGAGCACGTCGTCCACGAGCAGGAGCCGCTTGCCTGCAAGCCGCTCCGCCTCGCGTACCCGAAACGCTCCCCGGACGTTGGCGCGGCGGCTGTGCACCGGCAGCCGGGCTTGAGCCGACGTCGGGCGGGTTCGCTCGAGCACGCCGGTCATGAGCGGCCGGCCGGCATGGGACGCGACCACCCGCGCCAAGACCTCGGCCTGGTTAAATCCTCGCTCCATGAGCCTCTGCGGGTGCAGCGGCACCGGCACGACGGCGTCAAAGGGCCAGAGCTCCCGAGCACGGAGGGCGTAGCCGGCCAAAAATTCCCCGAGGGCTTCGCCGAGCGCGCGGTCTGCCCCAAACTTGACCCGGTGAATATATTCCCGCAGGGCGCCGTCGTAAACGCCGGGCGCCCGGGCGACGGAAAACATGTGGGGCGACCATCGGCAAGCGCGGCACAGATCGCCCAAGCCATCGGCGGCCGGGCCATCCCCCCGCAGGGGCCGGCCGCAGCGGTCGCAAAGCGGCGGCGCCACCTTGGGGATGCGCACGAGGCACTCCGGACAAAGCCCGCGCCCCCCGCGGCGGGGCCGCTGGCAAGCCGGGCAGAGGGGCCGGGGCGGGAACAGCACGTCCAGCGTCCCCCGCCACAGTCGGTGCATCAGCGCAGTCCAAAGGCCGTCCACCGCTTGTCGCCTCCGCTCGAGGTCTCGGGCTCTAGAGGGCCGGTCGCGGGACGCGTTCAGGCTCTGGCTTGCTGATGGCTGGACGTATTCAGACCCTAGCGGACCGGGCGCTCGACCTGGACGGGCTCCTCGCGAAACTGCCCTGCCGCCTCGTCCAGCACCCAGGACCGGGCGGCGGCGGGCGTCCCCTTCTCCACGGAGACGATGAGGTAGGACAGCGCCGGCCACGCCCGTTCCAGGTCCGTTTGGGACGGCCGGGCAGGGTGATCCGGGTGCGAATGATACACCCCCACGATGGCCAGGTCCGTCCCGTCCAGGGACCGGTCCACACGGAGAAAGTCCATCGGATCGAGCTCGTAGCGGTCGTGGGCCCGCTCGGTGTTCAGATTGCGCGCCCGCTCGGCCCGTACGATGCGCTTGTCGTCGCCCTCGGCCCGCCCCACGAGCAGGCCGCACACCTCGTGCGGGTACCCTTCCGCGCAGTGGGCGGCGATGGCCCCGTACGTCGCCTCGTCCATGATCAGCATCCCGCCACCGCCTCCCAAAGCTCGGTGCTCAAGTACCGGGCCCCGCTGTCGGGGAACACCGTCACGATCACGCCTTCTCCGATCTGTTCGGCCAGGCGCACCGCGGCAGCAGCGGCCGCGCCCGAAGATGCCCCGACCATCAAGCCCTCCTCCCGCGCCAGCCGCTGCACGTACTCGTACGCCTCCTCCGTAGCCACCGAAAACTTGCCGTCGAGCCACGACTCCTCGTAGATGGCCGGCACCATCGCGGTCGCCATGTGCTTCATCCCTTCGAGCCCGTGGAAGGGGCTGTCGGGCTCGGCCGCGTACACGCGAATGCCCGGATTGCGATCCTTGAGGTACCGTCCCGTGCCCATCAGCGTGCCGCTCGTGCCGATGCTGGCCACGAAATGCGTCACCCGGCCGCCCGTCTGGCGCATGATCTCGGGACCCGTCGTCTCGTAGTGCGCCTGCGGGTTGGCCGCGTTGCTATATTGGTCGGGCATGAAATACCGGTCGGGGTTCGCCCGGAAAAGCTCCGCGGCCACCACCCGCGCCCCGTCGGACCCTTCCAGAGGGTCCGTAAAGTGAATCTTGGTCCCGTAGGCGAGAATCGTCCGCTTGCGCTCTAGGCTCGCGTTTTCAGGCAGGCACAGTTCCACCTTGAGCCCGAGCGCGGCGCCGATCATCGCGTAGGCGATCCCGGTGTTGCCCGAGGTGGAGTCGAGAATGACCTTGTCCGGCGTCAGCTGGCCGGTTTCAAGGGCGGTCATGATCATCCACAGCGCCGGCCGATCTTTGACCGACCCGCCCGGGTTGAACCACTCGAGTTTCGCGTAAAGCTCCACGCCCGGAACGTGCCGGGCGATGCGCCGCAAAGGCACCATCGGCGTGTTGCCGACGCACCCGAGGATCGGTGCCCGCTCAACCCACCTTTGCCACCGGCGAAGAGGCGCGTCCGGTACGGGCGCCGCCACCGGCTCTCCACTGCCCACGATCCATCTCTCCTCGACAAACTCCGCGCTGAAAGCACCCTGGGCCGCGTAAGCAACCACCGCGGCCGCCGGCTGCCTGCCGCCGGGAAACCCGGGTATCCTGCGGCACCTCGAACATAGCACCTCGCGGGCCGGAGGGCAACCTGCAAACCAGGCGGAATTGTCGGGATCAAAAAGCCGGCCGTTGTGGGGCCGGCTCCATGTAGACCCAATCGAACGTTGCCGTCGGCGGGGCGTCAGGAGAACACAGTGCCTCCCGTCGACACTTCAGGCTGCGGCCCGGACGAAACGTCGACCGACCAGGCATACCCGCCGTCCCGGCGCCGCTCGACCGTAACGCTCGCGAGCCGGTCGCCGAAGCGCAGGCGGCGCACTTGCACCCGGCCCACGTCCTCGGGCAGGTGGGGCGACAGCCGCAGCTTGTTGGCGGGCGCGTCGACCTCAAGGCCGAGCGCGGCCTGGAGCAGCATGAAGGGCGTCGCCGCGGCCCACGCCTGCGGCACGCACGCCACAGGATAACCCACGGGTCCATCGTCGCTGGCCGGGTAGCCGCTGAAAAGCTCGGGCAGCCGGCGGAACGGGTCATAGGCGGCGGCGGCAAAAAGACCGCTCGTGATGCGGGCGGCCGCCGCGCCGTGGCCGTAGCGGGCAAGCCCCAAAACGACGAGGGAGTTGTCGTGGGGCCAAACGGTACCCCGGTGATAGCTCAACGGATGATAGGCGTGTTCGCTCGCGGCCAGCGTCCGCAAGCCGTAGCCCGAGAACATGTCGGGCGACAGGAACACCTCGGCCATGCGCGCCGCCCGCTCGCCCGGCACGATCCCGCTCCAGAGGCAGTGTCCCGGGTTAGTGGTGACCGACGCCACCGGCCGCTTGTCCTTGTCGAGGGCCAAGGCGTAGAAACCGGTCTCTTCGACCCAGAAGTCCCGGTCGAAGGCCGCCTTGAGCCGGGCCGCCCGATCGCGCTGGACGGCCGCTTCGCTCAGGTCGCCCATGGCCTCGAGCAGGTCGGCAAACCGCAGCCGCGCCGCATATACGTACCCCTGCACCTCGGCGAGGGCGATGGGCGGCTGCGCGAGGCGCCCGTCCCGGTGCACGATGGAGTCGCCCGAGTCTTTCCAGCCCTGGTTGTCCAGGCCGCCGTGGTAGCGCCGGTGATATTCGACGTACCCGTCGCCGTCCAAGTCGCCGTCGGTGTCCATCCACGCCGCCGCCGCCCGCAGCGCGGGCAAAAGCTCCCGAATGAGGCCGCCGTCGGCCGTCCAGCGCCAGTACTCGCCCGCCAGGATCAAGAAGAGAGGCGTCGCGTCGATGGTGCCAAAGTAGGGGCCAAAGGGGACTTCATTG
>CALFSR010000141.1 GCA_937916565.1 uncultured Bacillota bacterium
CTCCGGCTACCGGCTCGGCAGCATGGAGATCGAAAGCGCTCTGGTGAGCCACCCGGCGGTGGCCGAGGCGGCCGTCATCGGCAAGCCGCACCCGGTCAAAGGCGAGTCCATCAAGGCGTTTGTCATCCTGCGGAAGGGGCATGCGGGCGGCGACGAGCTCGTGGCGGATCTCAAACGGTTTATCCGGGAGAACATCGGGCCCATCGCGGTGCCCGACGAGATCCAGGTGGTGGAGAGCTTGCCCAAGACCCGCAGCGGCAAGATCATGCGCCGGCTGCTGAAGGCGCAGGAGCTTGGCCTTCCCATCGGCGACGTATCCACGCTGGAGGAGTAGGCGGGGCGCGCAAGCGTGATGGGCCCGGGTTGCGGGCGGGTTACCAGCGGCCGGCATCGGCGTGGGTGCCGGCCGCTTCGCGCGTGCAGGCAGCGGCGGGGAAAAGGGACAAACGTCCCTTTTTCTCGCCTCTGGGCAACGGTATGGTGATCGCGGACCTAAGGACGCCACCATCCCCAAAGACAGGAGCCGTGCCCATGCCCAACTGGAACGACCGTTTCTTGCGAGCTTGCCGCCGGGAACCGGTGGACCGGACGCCGGTGTGGTTTATGCGGCAGGCCGGCCGGTACCAGGCTGAGTACAGGGCGCTGCGGGAGCGGTACACGCTGCTCGAGATCTGCCGCGATCCCGAGCTGTGCGCGCAGGTAACGCGGCTTCCCGTGGAACAGCTGGGCGTGGACGCGGCGATCCTGTTTTCGGACATCATGGTCCCCCTGGGGCCAATGGGCGTCGACTATGAGCTCAAGGAGAACGTCGGCCCCGTCGTCGCCGCTCCCGTCGCCCGCATGGCGGATGTGGAGCGGCTGCGGCCGCTCGTCCCTGAAGAATCCCTTAACTACGTTCTGACCACCATCCGGCTGCTCGTCCGGGAGCTGCCGGTGCCCCTGATCGGGTTCGTCGGCGGGCCGTTTACATTAGCCAGCTACCTAATCGAAGGCCAGCCGACGCGCGCATTTCTCAAAACGAAGGCCTTGATGCACGGGGAGCCCAAGGTGTGGCATGCTCTCCTGGAGCGCTTGACCGACATGGCGGTGCGCTACCTGCGGGCGCAAGCCGCAGCCGGAGCGCATGCGGTGCAAGTGTTTGACAGCTGGGTCGGCTGCCTGGCGCCCGCGGACTACCGTGCCTTCGTCCTGCCCCACATGCAGCGCCTGTTCGCGGAAACAGGTGATCTTGGCGTTCCCCGCATCCACTTTGGCGTCAACACGACGAGCCTGCTCCCGTTGATGCGGGCGGCGGGCGGTGAAGTGATCGGCGTCGACTGGCGGGTCGCTCTAGCGGACGCCTGGAAGCTGGTGGGGTACGACGTCGCCATACAGGGAAACCTGGACCCGGCGCTCCTTTTCGCCCCCGACGACGTCCTGCGCCGGCGGGTGCAGGACATCTTGGCCAGTGCCGGCGGCCGTCCGGGGCACATTTTCAACCTCGGCCACGGGGTGCTGCCGCAGACGTCGCCCGAGCGGCTGCGCCGGGTGGTGGAGTGGGTGCATTCCATGGGAGGGAACAGCCATGAGCAGTGAGCGGATCGGCGTGCTCCTGATGGCCTACGGGACGCCGGAAAGCCCCGAGGAAGCCGAACCGTACTTGACCCATATCCGTGAGCACTACACCTATATCAAAGGCGACAAGCGGCCTTCGCCCGAGATGGTGGCGGATTTGCAGGCCCGCTACCGGCTCATCGGCGGCCGCTCGCCGCTCCTGGCCATCTCCCGCGCCCAGGCAAACGCCCTGGAGCGGCGGCTTGCGGAGACCGCCGGGACGAGCGGGGCTCAGTTCCGCACCTACGTCGGCATGAAGCATTGGCACCCCTTCATCCACGACGTCATTGAGCGGATGGCGAAGGAGGGTGTTCGCAAAGCCGTCGGCATCGCGCTGACGCCCCAATATTCCCGGCTCAGCGTCGGCGGCTACATCCACGCGGCCCAGGAGGCCATCGAGCAGGCGGGGGCCGGGATCGAGATGCGCTTTGTCGAGCACTGGCACGATCGGCCGGCGTTTCTGGCGGCCCTCGCGCGGCGGGTGGAAGCGGCCCGCACCCTCTTCCCGGAGGAGCAGCGGGCCGACTTGCCGGTCGTTTTCACGGCCCACAGCCTGCCGGCCAAGATCCGCGAGTGGAACGATCCGTACCCGCGGCACCTGGAGGAGACGGCGCGCGGCGTGGCCGAGCGGGCGGGCATTCGCCGCTGGTTCGTGGCGTGGCAAAGCAAGGGCTCGACGCCGGTCCCGTGGCTTGAGCCCGAGCTTCCCGAGGTGCTTGCGCAGCTCAAGGACGGCGGCGACCGCGCCGTGCTCATCTGCCCGGCGGGCTTTGTGGCCGATCACCTGGAAGTGCTTTACGACATCGACATCGAAGCGAGGCGGATGGCCGCGGAAATGGGCATGCAACTCGAGCGCACCGCTTCGCTCAACGCGGCGGACGATCTGATCGACGTCCTGGCCGAACTGGTGCGGGAGCAGGCCGCCCAGGCGGGCTGGTAGGCGGCCGGGTCGCGCCGTTGGGCGCGCGGGATACGACCGGATCGAGCCGAAGCATGAGGGCAGCGCATCGGGGGCGGGGCTCGATGAGCGGGGAAACACCCCACGTGGCCATCATCGGCGGCGGCATGACGGGCGTCGCCGCCGCTTTCTTTCTGCAGGAAACCGCCCGGGAGCAAGGGCGGCCGCTGGCCGTCACCGTTATTGAGGCGAGCGGCCGCCTGGGCGGGAAAGTCCTAACCGACCGCGTCGACGGCTTTTTCATCGAAGCGGGGCCCGATTCTTTTCTCGCCCGCAAACCGTGGGCGCGGCAGTTGGCCGAGCGGGTCGGGCTGGGCGACGACCTTGTGCCCACGGATCCGCGGCACCGGCACACGTTTGTCCTCGGCCGGGGCCGGCTGCACCCGATCCCCGAAGGACTGTTCATGTTCGTGCCCGTGCGGCTCGGCGCCTTCGCGCGCACGCGGCTCATCTCGCCCTGGGGCAAAGCGCGCATGGCGCTGGAGCCCCTGGTCCCCAAGGGGCCTGAGGGCGACGAAACGATTGCTGCCTTCGTTACCCGGCGGGCGGGCCGGGAGGCCTTGGAGCGGCTCGCGGAGCCGCTACTTACTGGGATCTATTCGGGCCGCGCAGACCGGCTTAGCATCCTTTCGACGTTTCCGCAGCTCAAAGAGATGGAGCAGCGGGCGGGAAGCCTGTGGAAAGGCTTCATGAGCGGGCCCAGGGCGCAGGCAGGCGGCGGGTCGGCCTTCTTGTCCCTGCGCGGGGGCTTGGACTCCCTCGTGCAGGCCGTCGCCCGGCGCCTGGACGCGGTCACGGTGCGCACGGGAGTCAAAGTGACGAGACTTGCCCTCGCCGACGCCGCGGCCGCTCCCGGCGAACCCAAGGCGCCCGCCGGCGCGGGCCGCGACCGGTACCGGCTCGCTTTGTCCGACGGTACCTACGTTGCCGCCGACGCGGTGATCGTGGCGACACCGGCGTTTGCCGCGGCCGACCTCATCGAGCCGATCTGTCCGGAGGCGGCGCCGCACCTGCGGGCGATCCGTTTCGTGTCCACCATCACGTGCGTCCTGGGCTATAACCGCGCAGATCTACAGCACCCGCTGAACGGCAGCGGGTTTCTCGTACCCCGCAAGGAAGGGCGGCCCATCACCGCCTGTACGTGGGTGTCGTCCAAGTGGGCGCATGCGGCCCGGCCGGACCAAGCCCTCATCCGGTGCTATCTCGGACGGGACGGTGAGCAGGAGGTCATGGGCTGGTCCGACGACAAGGTCGTCGCGGCGGTGCGCAACGAGTTGCGGGAGCTCATGGGCATCACGGCTGCGCCCCAGCTGGTGCGGGTGTACCGCTGGGAGCGGGCGATGCCCCAGTACGAAGTCGGCCACCGGGAGCGGGTCGCCGCGATCGAGCGGGCCGTGGCCAAGCGGCCCGGCATCGTCTTGGCCGGGGCGTCGTATCACGGCGTCGGCGTCCCCGACTGCGTGCGTCAAGGCCAACAGGCAGCAGAGCGCGTATTGTTGCTCATTTCCGAAAAGGACGGTATGACCCCGGCGTAGAATAGCGGTGGGCGGCAAGCGTCCATCACCGCCAAGGGGGTGCCGTTGTGAGCCGCCTTGCCGCGCGCATGGGGCAACTTGGAACGGAGACCGCGTTCACCGTCCTCGCCGAGGTCAAGCGCTTAGAAGCCGAGGGACGCTCGGTCATCAACTTCGCCATCGGCGAACCCGACTTTGATACGCCCGCCCACATCAAGCAAGCCGGAATCGCAGCCCTCCAGCGCAATGAAACCCACTACAGCCCTTCGGCCGGGATCATGCCCCTGCGCAGCGCGATCGCCGCGCACGTAGCCGAAAGCCGCGGAATCGAGGCAACGCCCGAGGAAGTGGTCGTGACCCCGGGGGCGAAGCCAATCATCTTTTACTCTGTCTTGGCCCTCGTCGAGCCGGGCGATGAGGTGATCTATCCGAATCCGGGCTTCCCCATCTATGAGTCGGTAATCCGCTTTGCCGGCGGCAAGCCCGTGCCGGCGCCGCTGCTTGAGTCCAAAGGTTTCCGCCTTGACGTAGAGGCGGTGGCAAGGCAGGTCAACGACCGTACCCGGATGATCATCATCAACTCGCCGCACAATCCGACCGGGTCGGTGCTGACCCGGGACGACCTTGAGGCGTTGGCCGAGCTGGCGCGCCGCCACAACATCTGGGTGCTGTCCGACGAGATCTACGGCCGCATTCTCTTTGACGGCGAGTTTGCCAGCATCGCGCAGCTTCCCGGCATGCGGGAACGCACCATTATCCTGGATGGCTTCTCCAAGATCTACGCCATGACGGGCTGGCGTCTCGGCTACGGCGTCATGCCGCCCTTTTTGGCCGAGGCGGTGGCGCGCCTTATCACCAACTGCGAGTCGTGCACGGCGACGTTTACCCAGCACGCGGGCATCGCGGCGCTCACGGGGCCCCAGGATGACGCGGCTGCGATGGTGGCCGAGTTTCGTGCCCGGCGCGACATGATTGTAGACGGCCTGAATGCCATCCCGGGCGTCCGGTGCCACCGGCCGGGCGGGGCGTTCTATGTGTTCCCCAACGTTACCGGTTTGTGCCGCCGCCTTGGTCTGCCTGGAGCGAAGGCGCTTCAGGACAGGCTCCTGCAGGAGGCCGGCGTAGCTGTGCTTGCCCGCAGCGCCTTCGGCGCGCCGTTTGAGGGAGAAGATCAGGAGTACGTCCGCTTTTCCTACGCCACGTCCAGGGAAAATATCGCTGAAGGTTTGCGCCGGCTCCGGGCATTCGCCGCCGGCGCGTGAAGGCGTCCTGCGCCGGGCTACGCTAGGAGGAGCAGCCGCCTTGGAAATCCAGATCATCGGCGTCCCCATTGATCTCGGCGCCAACAGGCGCGGCGTCGACATGGGGCCAAGCGCGGTCCGCTACGCGGGACTGCAGCAAGTTCTTGCGGAATTGGGTCACCGGGTAGCGGACGGAGGGAACTTGATAGTTCCCGGTCCAGAGGCGAGCGACCCCGGAGATCCCCGGGCCCGTTACTTGCCTGAGATCGTTCGCGTCTGCCTGGCGCTCAGGCAGCGCGTCGCCGGGGCGGCGCGAGCCGGTGCGGTGCCGGTCGTGCTCGGCGGCGACCACAGCCTGTCCGTCGGCACCGTCGGCGGCATCCGGCAAGTTCATCCCGGTACGGGCGTCATCTGGATGGATGCCCACGGCGATTTCAACACGCCGGAGACAACTCCATCGGGCAACGTGCACGGGATGTCGCTGGCAGCCGTTTTGGGGCTGGGGGCGCCGGAGCTTGTCGCCTGCATGGACGGGCATCCGGTCGCGCCGGAGCAGGCTGTTCTCATCGGTGTCCGGGACCTCGATCCCGGTGAGCGGGAGCTTCTGCGCGGCGCAGGTGTGAAGGTTTTTACGATGCAGGAGGTGGACAGGCTCGGCCTGCCCGCGGTCATGGAAGAAGCCCTGGCCCACTTGCGCCGCCATGCGGACCGCATCCACCTCAGCCTGGATCTGGACGTCTTTGAGCCCAGCCTCGCCCCCGGGGTCGGGACGCCTAAGCCGGGCGGGCTGACGTACCGCGAAGGCCACCTGGCCATGGAGATGATCGCCGAGACGGGAATGCTCGTCTCCCTGGAGCTCGTCGAAGTGAACCCGATTCTCGACGAGGCGAACCGGACGGCGCAGCTCGCCGTGGACATGGCCCGGTCGGCCCTGGGAGCGCGAGTGTTGTAGGTACCGTCGCATCCGCCGCAATCCGCAATTCTGGCAGGAAATGTCTGGTTGTCATGGAATAACAGACTTTAATCATCCCATGCAAAGGAGTGTTATGCCTATGGTCGGAAAGGGGCGGTTGCTCGTCCTGGCTCTCGCCCTGGCTGCAATGATGTTTGGGCTTGCCCAGCTCCCTGCGGCTGCCCAGACGCTCACCGTCGTTCAGGGTACGGATATCGAGAGCCTTGACGTGCACGTCGTGACGTCGTCCCCGTCGTATGCGGTGTTGGACCACATCTACGACACGCTGTTTGAACTGAGCCCGGAGGGCGAGATCATCTACGTTCTGGCCACCGGGTTTGAAGTCGGCCCCGACGGGCGCACCTACACCATCAAGCTTCGCGAGGGCGTCAGCTTCGCGGACGGGACGCCCTTCAACGCGGCCGCGGTGAAGGCCAACTTGGAGCGTATCCTGGACCCCGCGTCCCGCGCCGCCTACGCGAACCTGATCAGCCCCATCAGGGAGATCAACGTGCTGGACGACTACACGCTCGAGCTCAAGAGCGACGAGCCGTTTGGCCCGATCCAGGTGCACCTGGCGCACTCCGGCATGGGCATGATCAGCCCGGCGGTGCTTGCCCGGGGCAACGAGTACGTGGCGCAAAACCCCGTCGGCACCGGCCCGTTTGAGCTGGTCGAGTGGCGGCAGGGCGAGCGGATCGTCCTGCGCAAGCGGGACGGCTACTGGGGCGAGCCCGCGAAGCTGGACGAGATCGTGTTCCGCGTCATCGTGGACGACGGTGCGCGGCTGCTCGAGCTTGAGGCCGGCACCGCGGACGTCGCCATCCGCATCCCGCCCACCGAGTGGCAGCGGGTGGACGCGGATCCGAACATGAAGGTCGACCGCACGACGGGCCTGCGCACGATCTATATCTACTTCAACGTCACCAAGCCGCCGTTCGATGACGTGCGGGTGCGCCAGGCGTTCAACTATGCGGTCAACAACGAGGCCATCGTGACCGCGCTCCTCGCGGGCGCGGGCCGGGCGTCCGATGCGCCGATGGCGCCGGCGGTGTTTGGCTACTCCCGCCAGACGCCGTACACCTACAACCCCAACTTGGCCCGGCAGCTGCTTGAGGAGGCCGGCTTTGACTTTAGCCGGACCTACGTGATTCACCATCCGACGGGTCGCTACAACCAGGACGCGCTGATTGCGGCGGCCGTGCAGCAGAGCCTGCGGGCCATCGGCGTCCAGACCGAGCTGCGGACGATGGAATGGACGACGTACCTGGACTTCGTCCGCCGGCCGCAGGATCAGAACGAGGTCGAGATCGCGATGCTCGGGTGGGGCGTGGCCACCATGGACGCGGATTACGCCCTGGTGGAGATGTTCCACTCCCAGCAGCACCCGCCGGCCGGTTTCAACCTCGGGTTCTACAGCAACCCGGCGGTGGATGCGGCGCTTGACCGGGGCCGCTTCAACGCCGATCCCGCGGTGCGGCTCGCCGCCTACGCGGAGGCGCAGCAGCTTATCTGGCAGGACGCGCCGTGGATCTTCCTCCACAGTGAGCTGCAACTGACCGGCTTGCGGGAGAACGTTCACGGGTTCATCGTCCACCCGACGGAGCGCTACAAGGCGCACGAGGCGTGGAAGGACTGAAACCTCTCTAGACTGACCTTGCGGGCGGGGGTGGGCCCAAGCTGCCCGCCCCCGCTTCCCTTTGCGGAGGGTGACGCGTGCTCCCCTACATTGCACGCAGGCTGTTGTACGCGATTCCGACCCTGATTGGGGTCACATTTGTGGTGTTTATCTCCGTGCGGCTCATTCCCGGCGACCCGGCGGTCGCCATCGCCGGCGAGCGGGCGACGCCGCAGCTCATCGAGCAGGTCCGGCAGGAACTCGGACTCGATGAACCGCTTTTGACCCAGTACGGGCGGTTCCTGGTGAGGCTCGTTCAGGGCGACCTCGGCACCTCCCTGCGCACACGGCTGCCGGTGGCGCCGGAGGTGTGGCGGCGGCTCGGGCAGACGCTGCTTCTGGCCTCGGCCAGCCTACTCTTGGCGTCGGCCGTGGGCATGTTCCTCGGGATCGTGTCCGCGACGCGACCGTACTCCCTTTGGGACAACGCAGGGATGGTCGTGGCGCTTCTTGGCGTTTCGACGCCGGTCTTTTGGCTTGGCCTCATGCTCATCCTCTTCTTTTCCGTCGAGTTGCCCAAGACGCTCGGCCTCAGCCAGCCCATTTTCCCGCCGACGGGGTCGGGCACGTGGCGCCACCTCGTCATGCCCGCCGTGACCTTGGCGGCGTACTCAACGGGCATCATCGCCCGCATGACCCGCTCGGCCATGCTGGATGTGGTCGGCCATGACTACATTCGTACGGCGCGGGCCAAGGGATTGTCCGAGCGGGTGATCACGTACCGGCACGCTTTGCGCAATGCCCTCGTGCCCGTCATCACGGTGCAAGGACTGCAGTTTGGCACGCTGCTGGGCGGCGCGGTGCTGACCGAATCCGTGTTTGCCTGGCCGGGTCTTGGGCGCTACCTCGTGGACGCCATCTTCCTGCGGGACTATCCCGTGGTCCAGGCGGCCATCCTGGTCATCGCCATCGGTTTCATCTTGATCAATCTGATTGTGGATCTGCTGTACGGGCTGGTGGATCCGAGGATTCGCTATGGCTAACGACGTTCGCTCCTTCATCGATCACGCGCCCGCAGCGGCGCTCGGCCGCGGGACGGTCCGCGCCGTTCTCACGCGCTTCGCGCGCCGCCCGGCGGCGCTTCTTGGCCTTCTCATCGTCGCTCTCTTTCTGGCCATCGCTCTGCTCGCGCCCTACATCTCGCCCTACGACGCCAATGAGGCGGACTTTTTCAGCGCCCGCCAGGGCCCGTCCGACGCGCACTTGCTGGGCACCGACGAGCTCGGACGGGATGTCCTTTCCCGGCTGCTGCACGGGTCAAGGATCAGCCTGCGCATCGGGCTCATCGCCGTTGCCATCGGCGTCGGAGCGGGCGTGCCGCTGGGCCTTGTGGCCGGGTATTACGGGCGCGGCGTCGACAACGTGATCATGCGCCTGGTGGACATCATGCTGTCGTTTCCCAGCATCCTCCTGGCCATTGGGCTTGTGGCCATCCTCGGGCCCGGCCTGAACAACGCGATTATCGCGGTCGGCGTCGTCGCCATCCCGGTCTATATCCGCCTCGTGCGGGCGAGCGTGCTGGGCATCAAGGAGATGGAGTTTGTCGCCGCGGCCCGGGCCGCGGGCGCGTCCGACGCCCGCATCATGCTGGTGCACGTGCTGCCGCAGTGCATTAGCCCGATCCTGGTGCAGTCGTCCCTGCAGATCGCCTCGGCGATCCTGTCGGCGGCGGGACTTGGCTTTCTCGGTTTGGGCGCGCCGGCGGACGTGCCGGAGTGGGGGACGATGCTCGCCAACGGTCGCCAGTATGTTTTCAGCGCCCCGCACCTGACCATGTTTCCGGGACTGGCCATCATGTTGGTCGTGATGGGCTTTAACCTTCTGGGCGACGGGCTTCGGGATGCGCTTGATCCCCGCATGAGAGGCAGGTAAGGTCGCTTGACGCAAGCGTTTCGCCTTGAATTGTCCCAAGGGGAGTTTTTGTCCCGGCGGCAACGCCTGTTTTCGCGCCTAGCCGCGCGGCCGAAAGGCGGCGTAGACGGCGTCGTGTTCTTCCTGCCGCACAACGTCGCGTACTTTACCAAGTTCGGCTTCATGGTGACCGAGCGTCCCATCGCGCTCGCGCTGACGCCCGACCGGGCGGCTTTGCTCGTGCCGCGCCTTGAGAAGGAGCACGCGGAGGCGGTCGCCCTGGTGGACGAGGTGGCCGCCTATCCCGAGTACCCGGATGAACGGCATCCGATGGAGTATTTCAAGGACTTGCTCCGCCATCTTGGGTTGTCGCAGGGCGCCGTCGGGTGCGACGCGCAAGGCGCGCCGCAGGTGTACGGGTACCGGGGGCCGGCGCTGGCGGAGCTTTTGCCCGGCGCGCGGGTGGAAACCATTCTCGACGACATCGAAGCCCTCCAGATGATCAAGTCCCAGGAGGAGCTGGAGCTCATCGCCACCAGCGCCTACTGGGGACACCGCGCCCATGAGCTGCTGCAGCGCTACGCCGCACCGGGCGCCGGTGAGGTGGAGCTGTCGCAGCGGGCGTCGGCGGAGGCGACCCGGGAGATGTTGGCCGCTCTCGGGCCGGGCTATGTGCCCCAGAGCTGGGAGAAGGCGGGGGCGCACGCCGGTTTCCACGGCCAGGTGGGCAAAGCGTCGGCTTTGCCGCACGTGTTGACCTCCAACGCCCGCCTCAGGCCGGGGGACGTCTTGGTGAGCATCGCCACCAGCACCGTCGCGGGGTACGCGAGCGAACTGGAACGGACCATGATTATGGGGGAACCCACCAAGGAGCAAGAGCGGTTCTTCGAGCTCATGGTGGAGGCCCAGGCGCTGGCCATGAGCATGCTCGGGCCGGGCGTTCCCTGCGGGGCCGTCGACCGGGCGGTGCGGGAATTTTTTGCCGCCAACGGCCTCATGCCCTACTGGCGCCACCACACCGGTCACGGACTTGGCCGGCTCCTGCACGAGCCCCCCTATCTCGACGTCGGCTACGACCGGGTGCTCGAGCCGGGCATGGTGGTGTCCGTCGAGCCG
>CALFSR010000142.1 GCA_937916565.1 uncultured Bacillota bacterium
CGTCGCCCGGCTGCTGGGAAAGGAGGGAGAACGATGAGCCGCATTCGCGACGCCTTCTCCCGGGCGGCGGCGGAGGGGCGGACGGCCGTGATGCCCTATGTGACGGCCGGTGATCCCCACTTGGCGGTGACCGCAGCCCTTCTGCCCGTGCTGGCGGCCGCCGGGGCGGATATCGTGGAGCTGGGCGTGCCCTACTCAGACCCTCTGGCAGACGGCCCTACCAACCAGCGGGCGGCGGAACGGGCGCTGGCGGCCGGAACCACGGTCGCCGGCGTATTGCGCACGGTGGCACAGGCGCGCCAGAAGGGCGTGGCGATTCCCATCGCCCTGCTCGTGTATTACAATTGTATCTACCGGCACGGCGAAGCGGAGTTTGTTCAGGCCGCGGCCAGCGCCGGGGTGGACGGGCTGATCGTGCCCGACCTCCCGCCCGAAGAGGCGTCCGGCCTTAGGACCGCGGCGGCCGCTGCCGGCGTCGATTTGGTGCCGCTCGCGGCGCCGACGAGCCCCGACCATCGGCTCGAGCTCATCGGCCAGGTCGCGACCGGCTTCATCTACTGCGTATCGGTGACCGGCGTGACAGGCGCGCGCACGGAGCTGCCGCAGGAGCTCCCCGGTTTCCTGTCCCGGGTGCGGAGGGCGACGGGGGGGCGGATTCCGATTGCCGTCGGGTTCGGGATCTCCTCGCCGGAGCACGTGCGCGAGGCCGGGAGGTGGGCCGACGGCGTCATCGTGGGGAGTGCCCTGGTAGAACGGCTCGAGCGGGCGGCGACGCCCGGCGCGGGCATCGAAGCCGCGGCAGCCCTCGTGCGCGCCATGCGCCAAGCGGCCGGTGAAGCCCGCGTTCCGATGACGGCAGGAGGCTAAACGATGTCCAGCCCCGTCTCCATCACCATCGCCTCGCCCCTTGGGCCGCTTGAGATCGAGGGGGGACCCCAGGGGGTACGGGCGATTCGCCTGCTGCGCCCGCCCGGGAGCCCTCCGGCCGGTGCAGGCGCCTCCGATGAGGGCTTCCGTCCGCTAACGACCAGTCCTGGACCCGTCCAAGGCGCGGCGGCCCCGCAAGACATCCCGGTGCCGGTGCGCGAGGCGGCGGAGCAGCTGTCGGACTACTTTTCGGGCCGCCGCAGGCGCTTCGACTTTGCCTTGGACCTCCGGGGCACGCCTTTCCAAGTTGCTGTCTGGAACTGCCTCATGGCGATACCCTTCGGCGAAACCCGCAGCTACCGCTGGGTTGCGCAGGCCGTCGGCCGCCCGGCGGCGTTGCGGGCCGTGGGAGCCGCCGTTGGGCGCAACCCGCTCTTGATCGCCGTTCCTTGCCATCGCGTGATCGCCTCCGACGGCACCCTGGGGGGCTTTGCCTGCGGACTTGACGTGAAGCGGCTCTTGCTCCGCCTTGAGGGGTTGGACGCGGTAGCGAGCATGCGGTCCCGGCTTGAACCCGGCCGCCGGCTCCACGCCGGGGCCCGGCAGGGGGCGCTAGAGCTGGAGGGCGGCACGCCATGATCGACGCCGAGCGGATCGTCGCGCAAGCCCGGCAGGCGGTTGCCCCCCAATGGGCGGCGATTGCCGAGCGGGAGCGGCGCAATCTCCAAAAGGTCCTGTCTGCCTTTCACTCGGCGCGCATCGGGGAAGAGCATTTCGCCGGCAGCACCGGCTACGGCTATCACGATATCGGACGCCAGGCGCTGGAGCAGGTCTACGCCCGGGTCTTCGGCGCCGAAGCCGCTTTGGTGCGGCCCCAGATCGCCTCGGGAACCCATGCTATCAGCGCATGCCTGTTTGGCTTGCTTAAGCCGGGCGACCACCTGCTGGCCGCGTCCGGTCCACCGTACGACACTTTGCAGCAGGTCATCGCGGGCCCGCGGCCCACAAGCCTGCGGGCGTTGGGCGTCGAGTACACGTACGTTCCTCTCATCCAGGAGGGGGAGCAGGCGGGAGACGTCGACCTGCCGGCGGTACTGGCCGCCTTGCGTCCGAGCACCCGGGTCGTGTTCCTGCAGCGTTCCCGGGGGTATACGTGGCGGCCGGCGCTTTCGGTGGCGCGGATCGGCGAGATCGTGGCAGCCGTCAAGGCGCGCCGGCCGGACGTGATCTGCTTCGTCGACAACTGCTACGGCGAGTTCGTGGAGGACTTGGAGCCGCCCCAAGTGGGAGCGGACCTGATCGCGGGCTCGCTGATCAAAAACCCCGGGGGCGGTTTGGCGCCCGCCGGCGGTTACATCGCGGGGCGGGCGGATCTGGTGTCTTTGGCCGCGGACCGGGTCACCGCCCCTGGCCTCGGAGACGCGGTAGGCCCGACGCTGCGGGTCAACCGGGATCTCTTCTATGGATTCTTCCAGGCTCCCCACGTGGTGGCCGAGGCGTTGTGCGGAGCCGTGCTGGCTTCCGCCGTATTTGCCTCGCTCGGTTTTCCCGTGTCGCCGGGACCAGGCGATGCCAGGGCCGACGTCGTGCAGGCGATCCGCCTTGGAAGTCCGGAGGCGCTGCAGCTTTTCTGCCGGGCGGTGCAGGCGTCCGGTCCGGTAGACGCCCACGTCGTGCCGGTGCCGGGAGACTTGCCGGGGTATGCGGTGCCTGTCTTGATGGCCGGAGGTACGTTCATTCAGGGGTCCTCCATCGAGCTGAGCGCCGACGGGCCTATGCGCCCGCCCTACGACGTTTACGTGCAGGGGGGACTTAGCCGCGAGCACGTGCACATCGCGCTCCTGCGGATCATAGAACAATTCTCACACGCCGGATATTTGCCGGCCCGGACCACCGGCTATTGACTTTTGCGGAGCCCTGCTTCTACAATGAAGCTTGATTGCTTGCCCTGCTACGGCCGGAAACCGCAGCCCAGCGGCCTTCGCTGGCGCAGGTCAGGCGCATTATGGGGAGGCGATATTTCCCAAGGGAGGCAGAGAGATGAAGCATGCTTTGGGTCGTCACATCCTGTGCGAGGCGTACGGATGTGACCCTGAGGTGCTGAACGACCGCAAGGTCGTCGAACAGATCATGGTGGACGCCGCGCTGATGGCCGGCGCTGAAGTGCGCGAGGTGGCGTTCCACAAGTTCAGCCCGCAGGGCGTGAGCGGCGTGGTGGTCATTTCCGAGTCGCACCTGGCCATTCACACCTGGCCGGAGCTGGGCTACGCGGCCATCGACGTTTTTACGTGCGGCGAAACTGTCGACCCTTGGGAGGCGTGCAACTACCTGGTCAAGTCGTTCCGGGCCACGGTGGTCGACACGCAGGAAGTCGCCCGTGGCATTCAGCCGGGGCCGCGGGTGGCACTGGAGGGACACGTACGGGCGAACGCATCGTGAAAGGTGGGACCGTTAGGGTTGTATGAGATCGAAAAGTGAAGATGGGCTAATCTAGGACCCCGTCCGAGGCAGCGATGGACGGGGTCCTGGTGTTTTTGGTACAATTGTAAGTGCCAGTGCTACCGCATATTGCCGGACTCGCCGCGGCCCCGCCCGGGCAGCCGGGCCTCCGGCCCGCCCGCAGGAGTAGCCGCTTCTGCGGCGAACAAAGTTAAGATGGTAATCCCCCCCGGAAGTCGACATGAAGAGAGGTGTGTGCATGGGCGCCCTGCCGCTGCCGGAACAGAACCCGGAGACCCCCCGCCAGAAGCTCGACTTCGCCTCCATGAGCGATGAGGAAATTGTCCGCTACGCCCAGAGCGGGCATTCCGACGCGGAAGACTACCTCCTGCGCAAGTACCAGAAGCTGGTGTACGTCTGGACGCGCCCGTACTTCCTCCAGGGGGCGGAGGACGACGACTTGCTCCAGGAGGGTATGATCGGCCTGTACAAGGCTATCCGCGACTTCACGCCGGGTTCATCTTCGTTCTGGTCCTTCGCGAAGCTCTGCATCACGCGCAACGTGATCAGCGCCATCAAGGGCACGACGCGGCAGAAGCACATTCCCCTCAACTCCTACACCTCGCTCCACAAGCCGATCTACGACGTCGAAGGCGATCGCACGCTGATGGAGGTCCTGACCAACAATAAGGTGGATGATCCTGAGACGCTCGTCATTGACCGGGAACGGCTGCTGCACACCCAGCGCCACATCAAGAAAGTGTTGAGCGAGTTCGAGTACAAGGTGTTCCGCCTGTACATCAACGGGCTGACCTACAAAGAAATGGCTGCCCGTCTCGGTACCCACACGAAGTCCATTGACAACGCCCTTTGCCGCATCAAGCACAAGATCGCCCGGGAATTCTAAAAGTGCGGGCAGGCCCGCTCCAGATGCTGGCCGGAGTTTGTGCCGCGGCACGGCGGCTTGGAGGCTAGTCCTGTGCTGGTGTTGTTGACCAACGATGACGGCATCCGGGCGCCGGGCCTGAAAGCCCTGGTGGACCGGCGGCCGGCGGACGTCCGGTTGTGGGTGGTCGCACCGGATCGGGAGCGGAGCGCGACGGGGGCAGCCATCACGGTGCACAAGCCGCTCTTCGTGGGCCGCTACCCCCTCGGCGAGGGCGTAGAAGCCATGCACGTCAACGGCACGCCCTCGGACTGCGTGAAGTTGGCTGTCGATCTTCTGGAGGAGCCGCCCGCCGTTGTCATCTCGGGGATCAACCGGGGCGCCAACCTGGGCACGGACGTCCTTTACTCGGGCACGGTTTCGGGCGCGATCGAAGCCACCGTTGCGGGACTGCCGGCGCTGGCGGTCTCGCTTGATTCCCACGCGGCGGAAACGCCGGAGTCCTACGGGTTGGCGGCAGAGGTGGCTTGGTACTTGGCGCGGCTCGTTGCCGAGCGGGGCCTGCCCGCGGGTACGCTGCTCAACGTGAACGTGCCTGCCGTGGAGCCGAGAGGATTTCGCGTGACGCGTCTTGGCATCCGCCGTTATCGGGACGTGTTTGACCGGCGCGTCGATCCCCGCGGACGGGTTTACTACTGGATGGCCGGGGAAGTGGAAGACCTGGACGAGGGCGATATTTCCACCGACACCGGGGCCGTACGGGCAGGATACATCTCGGTTACGCCCATCGAGTTTGACCTGACCAAGTACGCGGCGATGGACGTGGTGCGAGACTGGAACCTGGATTTGGCCTTGGTCGCCGGGCGGGAGGGTGAGCAGCGATGAACGAACGGCCGGCGGCCGGGGCGGCGGCGGGAGCCCCCGCAGGCATGCAGGGACAGCGGGAACGGCTCGAGGTCATCGGCAGCGAGACCTTTGGGCTGCAGGGGGATGTGCACCGTCTGGTCACCTTCCTCAACCAGTGTCTGAAAGACAGGGAGCTTATCTTCGGTTTGACCCGGGTGGATGACGGCCGTTACCGGCTCACCGTGTACCGTGGGTGAACCGTGCGCCCTCACGCGGCGATGCGGGAGACCAAGGTGCTACCGGCGGGAAGGTTGCCAAGCCCGGAAGGCGCATACGTGGACGGGCGGGTTCAATACGATAGGAGGGAAAAGCACCGGGCCGTTTCGAGAAATCTTGGCTCCCGCAAGGATTCCCGCTGAGTTTCGAGAAAATATTGGCTAAGGCGGTTGGTGACCCACCATGCTGTCACCAGGGGGGAAGGCGCCATGATACACTTACCCGAGAGCGAGGTCCTGCGCGCTCTCAAGAAGTGCAAGCGGCTCGCCAAGCAGGACATTTTGGCGAGCGCCCACACCTCGAACCCCGATTTCTGGCGCGGCCAGGCGGAGGCGAGGCGGGCGATGTACGACCGGTTGATGGCGTTGGTCGAAGGTGAAGGGGTAGAGGCAGCGTACCGCGTGGCGGTGGATGAGCATGCTGCCCTACCCCTTGTTGATTCTCCGGAGGAGGCGCCCGACGTCTCCGGCAAGCGCCAGGCGCTAGAGATGTTCTTTACCATCCTCGGCGTCGAGCAGCCGTCCGGCAGTGAGGACGGCAAAGCGATGGTGGCGGAGGCGACGTCCTAGTCGAGCGGCGGCATGCCGATCGCCGTAGCAGCCCGCACACCGCGCTGTCACGGCTGCGACCGTCCCCAGTATCGCAACCGAGGCGGTGGACACTCGTCCACCGCCTCGTGGAGTTGCTTCCGCTCCGGCTACCGCCCTGCGGGCGACAGCCAGGTAAGGGCGACCATGTTGGGCTAGAGTTCTCACGTCCCGGGTCACGACGGCAGCAACATAAAAGCAGCGTCCCTCAATGGAGACGGCGATAGACGCCGATGACCTTGCCCAGGATGTGGACATCCTGGGCCAAAATTGGCGGGTAGGCGTCGTTCTCCGGCTGCAGCCGCACTTGCCCGTTCTCCCGGTAAAAGCGCTTTACCGTCGCTTCTTCGCCCAGCAAGGCGACGACGATCTCGCCATTGACCGCGTCCGGCTGCTGGCGCACCACCACGTAGTCGCCGTCCAAAATGCCAGCGCGGATCATGCTGTCGCCCCGCACCTGCAGGAGAAACAGCTCACCGGCCCCGGCAAAGTCGGGCGCGAGGGGAAAGTATCCCTCAATGTTCTCGACCGCGAGGATGGGCTCGCCTGCCGTCACCCGGCCGACGACGGGCGCGTAGACCACGTTGGCCGCCGTTGGAGCGCCGGGCTCGAGAATCTCGATGGCTCGCGGCTTGGTCGGATCCCTCCGGATGTACCCCTTTTCCTCCAGCTTGCCAAGGTGGCCATGGACGGTGGAGCTCGAGCTCAAGCCCACGGCTTGGCCGATCTCGCGTACCGACGGCGGGTAGCCCCGCTGCTGCACTTCCCGTTTGATGAACTCGAGAATCTGCCGCTGCCTCGGGGTCAGCTCATGCACCGGACGGCACCCCTTAACCCAAAAGGATGTTTGGATGGGTTCATTATATCACTGGGCGGCGGTCGGTGCAAACGTCAGTTCGAAAATGTGCCCGCGCGGGGTTGACAAGAACGAGTGTTCGGTGATATGGTAAAGGCGTTAAGCACATATGTTCGCCCCATGGGAGGAACGACCGATGAGCACCCATGCCGCCCGACGCCTGCAACCGGGAGCAACGCTCGCCTATGGCGCCGTAGCACTTGCGCTGGCCAGTGTCCTGGTGCTCATTCTCATGACGCACGTGTTCTCACAGACTCTCGCACCGGAGTCTCCGAAATATGTGGATGTCGTCGTTTTGCCGGGCGACACGCTGTGGGAGATCGCCCGCCGGCATACGGCGCCCGGAGAGGATACGCGGCGAACGGTCGACGCTATCCGCGCCGCCAACAGCCTCGACAGCGCCGTGCTGCGTCCGGGGCTTGTCTTGAAGGTACCTGTGCGCTGATGCCAGCCGCGGACACCGACCTTTCGGCTGTTCAGGCAGGCAAACACTTGTTCCCAAAGCGTTGGATCATACATCCCGCTAACGCCAACCGTCGCCCAGATGGGCGGCAGTCCCCGGCGCCGGCGGCCCGGGTTGGCCGCCGGCGTGGGCTGCCCGCAAGCGTCTCACCTTTGATGGACGCGAGCGGCGGCGTTTTGTAGTAAGCACAAAGTGGGTCAGAAGGGATTCAGAGGAGGGTACTACGTGTCCAGTGTCGACTCACCGGCATTGCAGGTGCTGCTAGGTCTCGATGGCGCAGGCCGGACTGAGGCGTGGATCGCGGACAGACCGGGGTGCGTGGTCTTTGCGGCGTCCGAGTCCGAGGCCATCTCCGGCGTGCCCGCCGCGGCCGCCGGCTACGACGAGCTCCTACGCCGGTGGGGACTGGATGGTGTGTGGACTGCGGCCAGCGGCGCACGCCCCGCAGTCCAAACAGAGGTTCGAATCCTTGAGCGTGTAGCCGTCGATGAAGATGTCGTCCACGGCAACACGGCGGCGTTCTTTCGCTGGGACGCGGAACCGGCCACGAGTCAAGAGATCGAGGCTACGCTGACGGTGCTCGAACGTTCGCGGCAGGAACTCCTCGGGATCCTAGGCGGACTCAAGCCGGACCAGTGGGCGCAGCGCCCCGGCGGCGGCCACAGGACGGTCGAAGAAATCGTGCGGCACGTCGGGAGCGCCGAATGGTGGTACATGAGCCGGATCGTCGACTTTCCCGTGCCGGAAGACGGTTACCCCCAGGATCCCGAAGCGTTGCTCACGTGGATCCGCGAGCGCGTGACCAGTCGGCTACGCAGCCTGACCGCCGAGGAACGGGCACGCACGACGGTACCGAACCCCAAATCGGGCGAACGTTGGACAGCCCGCAAGGTGCTCCGGCGGTTGATCTACCACGAGCTGTACCATATTCGCCAGCTGCGGCGGGCCTTTCCGGATTAGCCGCCCGCCGCGCGGGCTCTCCATTACTCAACGAAAGAAACATTTAGTTGAGTAACGCGTCCCGGAACCCGTC
>CALFSR010000143.1 GCA_937916565.1 uncultured Bacillota bacterium
CAGCACCTGATCGACGGCGGGCAGGCTGCGCAGTGCGGCGGCGATTTCAGGCGCAGTCTCATTGGCCATGGCGGCGCATCACTCCACCGGGGCGGCGGCCACGCTGGCCTTGGGCGGCTGCAGGCCGTTGGCCTCGATGAACGCCCGCAGCCGCTCCAGCGACCGCTCGCTCATCATCTGCTTTTGCAGCGCCTTGTCCCGGGGCGGATCCGCGAGCGGCGGCAGCAGCCCGAAGTTGCTGTTCATCGGCTGGAAATGCTCGGGATCCGCGCTGGTGATATAGTGGGCCAGGGCGCCCAGCATCGTTTCTTCGGGAAGCACCAGCGGGGTTTCGCCCCGCACAAGCCGCGCCGCGTTGAGCCCTGCCACAAGTCCCGCCGCGGCCGACTCAACGTAACCTTCGACGCCGGTGATCTGGCCCGCGAAAAACACCCGCGGCTCCTTGCGCACCTGGTACGTTGGCAAAAGCACCCGGGGCGCGTTGATGAACGTGTTGCGGTGCATGACGCCGTAGCGGACGATCTCGGCGCCGGACAGCGCCGGGATGAGGCGCAGCACCCGTTTTTGCTCGCCCCACTTCATGCGCGTCTGGAAACCGACCAGGTTGTACAACGTGCCCGCCCGGTTTTCCTTGCGCAGCTGGACAACCGCATACGGCCGCCGGCCCGTCCGGGGATCCCGCAGGCCTACCGGTTTCATGGGCCCAAAGCGAAGCGTGTCTTTGCCCCGGGCGGCGATGGCTTCGATGGGCATGCAGCCCTCGAAGTACTTGAGCTCCTCGTCGAGGTGCCCCGCGTGCACTTCCGCCGTCGTCAGCGCCTCGTAAAACCGGTCGTACTCCTCCTCCGTCAAGGGGCAGTTGAAATAGTCGGCGCCTTCGCCTTTGCCGTAGCGGGACGCCCAGAACCCTTTGTCCCAGTGGATGGACTCCGCGGTGACGATGGGCGCTGCGGCGTCGTAAAAGTAGAGGTCGTATTCGCCCGTAAACTCCTGGATGGCCGCCGCCATAGGCTCGGAAGTCAACGGCCCCGTCGCAATGATGACGACGCCTTCCGGCGGCAGGGACGTGGCTTCCTCGCGGTGGATCCGCACCCGGGGATGCCGGGCGAGGGCATCGCTGACGGCGGCGGCAAACTGATCCCTGTCCACCGCCAAGGCGGCGCCCGCGGGCACATCGTGGGCGTCCGCGGCCGCGATGATAAGCGAGCCTAAGGAGCGCATCTCGGCCTTGAGCAGGCCGCTGGCGCTTGCGATCTGGTTGGACCCCAGCGAATTCGTGCAGACAAGCTCGGCCAGCTTGTCCGTGTGGTGGACGGGCGTCCGGCGCACGGGCCGCATCTCGTAGAGATCGACCTCAACGCCCTGGTTGGCCGCCTGCCAGGCGGCCTCGGAACCCGCGAGTCCCCCGCCGATGATGACAATCCGCTCGGCCACGGACGCACACCTCCCTATCGGTCTGCGGGCGACGGGTACAGCCCGGCCGCGGCCACGGCCGGCGCCACCCGGACGGCCACCGCGGCCGCAGCCGCCGCCTTGAGCGCGTCGCCGGGCAGAAACGGCACGGCTCCCGCCAGCACCGCCGCCTGCCACCCCATGCCGGTCACAAGGGCGAGCTGCACGACGCCGAGGATGTAGACGCCGAATACGCCGCCGAGGACAGCGCCCGCCAGGCACCGCCAGTAGCCGGTGGCGGCCGGAGCGGCGCCGGGCGCCAAAGGCGCGGCGCCGGGCGTGCGGGACGCTCCGCCGGCCGCCATGCCGGCCAAGTACGCCCCGGCCACATGTCCCCACAGGTATCCCCCGGTGGGGCCAAGGAGCACCGCTAGGCCCGCCTGGCCCCCGGCGAATACCGGCAGCCCGACGACGCCCATGAGCAAGTATACCGCCTGGGACAACGCCCCAAGGCGCGGGCCCAAAAGCAGCCCCGCCAGCATCAGCCCGAAAGTTTGGCCCGTAATAGGCACCGGGCTGAAAGGCAGCGGGATGCGGATATAGGCCAGGACCGCGGTGACGGCGGCAAACAGGGCGGCCAGCACCAGTTGCCGGACGCTCCCGGCCGAATGCCGCGATCGGCTCATCAGCATCGCCCTCCTCAGGCGTTCTCCGGAACGGCTCGGGCGAGCGGCCGGACCGACACGTCGGCCGCATACACCGCCCGGGGCGGCGCGCCGTCCTCGGGCGCCACCAGCAGCGCCCCGTCGTCCAAAATCGCGACCGCCGTGCCGTCCCAAGCGTCATCCCGGGACTCCCACACGCGCACGCCCCGGCCCACCGTCGCCGAATGCAGGCGGGCTTCGCCAAGGACGGCGCCGAACCCTTGCCCGAGGACGTTCCGGTAACGGGCCGCGATGCCCCGCAAAATTGCCTGCAGCAACGGCACCCGCTCCACCGGCCGGCCCGCGGCCATGCGCGCCGAGGACGCCGTCGCCTGCAACTCAGGGGGAAAGTCCGAAGCAGCCTGGTTCACGTTGACCCCGACGCCGACGACGCAGTGGCGGATGCGTTCCCCGTCGGCCTCCATCTCAACCAAGATCCCGCACAGCTTTCGCCCGGCGGCGTCCACGACGTCGTTGGGCCATTTGATGGAAACCGGAGCTCCCGTCGCCACGGCGACGGCCTCGCGCACGGCCGCGGCGGCGAGCAGCGCGAGCAGCGGCGCTTCCCGGGCCATTAGCGGCGGCCGCAACACGATGGAAAACCACAAACCCGTCCCCGGCGGCGACTCCCACGCCCGCCCGCGCCGGCCGCGCCCCTTTGTCTGGCGCTCCGCGATGACGATCGTGCCTTCGGGCGCCCCCGCACGGGCCTCGGCCTTGGCCACGTCGTTGGTGGAGCCGGTTTCATCTAGGCAGTAAACCCGCTGAAACAGCGGCTCTCCGAGCCCGGCCGTCACCCGCTCCGGCGTCATCCCCGCCTCGCCGCGGGACGGTTGCGCCGCGCTGTGGCTCGGTGGCGCCTTGCTCTGGTTCACCGGGTCCACGGCACCCCTCTCCCGCCGGGCCCGTTATGCGGGCCGCGTCAGTTCCACTTCGACGTAGTCCACCGGGCCGCCCACCGGCGCATGGGGCTTGCGCACCCGCACCGTTACCCGTTCGACGGGAAAGGCGGTAAGGATGCGGGCGGCGACGGTTTCCGCGATGGTCTCGAGGAGACGGCGCGTGCTGCCTTCGACGATCTCCCTGACGAGCGCGTAAACGTCGGCGTAGTTGACGGTCAGACCGAGCTCGTCCGCCTCGCCCGCGGCCTGGACACTGGTGTAGAGGTCCACGTCTACCTCGAAGCGCCGCCCCATCTCATGCTCCACCGCGTACGCCCCGTGATAGGCGTAAAACACCATGTTTCGCAGGGAAATCCGGTCGGCCATGCCGCCACCTCCCGCTCTTTCGCAGCGTTGAAAAGGCCCCGGCCTGCCGGCCGGGGCCCATGCGCTCCGCGTCAAAGTCTGCTCGCGCGGCCGCGCGCTCCAGGGCGCGCCCGCCCCGGTTCACTCCAGCCCGACCGCCGGTTTGGGCGCCTTTTCCAGGACGAGCTCATCGCGGCCGGTCGACGACTTGCCCGCCGCGGGCCGCCCGCCGGCCATTTCCCCCGGCCGCTCCACGGCTGCGGCCGCCTGCGCGTCTTCCTCAAGCTTGGCCGCCTCCGCCTCCTCGGCCAGCTCGGGCCGGGTCTCCTCCTGGCCGATGACCGCGAGGAACTCCCGGCGGGTCAACGTTTCCTTTTCGATCAACGCGTCGGCTACGGCCACCAGCTCGTCCCAGTGCTCCCGGAGCACCGTCAGCGCCGTCTGGTGCGCCTCGTCGATGATGGCCCGCACCTCCTGGTCGATGGCCGCCGCGACCTCTTCGCTGTAGTTGCGGTCGCGGGCGATGTCCCGGCCTAGGAAGATGTTCTCCTCCGCCGGCCGGCCAAAGGCCTGCGGCCCGAGGCGCTCGCTCATGCCCCACTCCATGACCATCTTGCGGGCAAGGCGCGTGACCTCCTCGAGGTCGCCCTTGGCGCCGGTGCTGATCTCCTCGAACTTGAGCTCCTCCGCCGCGCGGCCGCCGAGCGCCGCCGCCAGCTCGTCCATGAGCTCCGAGCGGGTCATCAGGTACGTCCGCTCTTCCCGGGGCAGAAACTGCGTGTACCCGCCGGCCATGCCCCGCCCGATGATGGTCACCTTGTGCACCGGGTTGGCGTTGGGCAGGTAGTGGGCCACCAGCGCGTGCCCCGCCTCGTGGTAGGCGTACACTTCCTTCACCCGCTGGGTGAGCAGCCGGCCCTTGCGCGCCGGCCCGAGGATGACCCGGTCGATGGCCTCCTCCAGTTCCGCCATGCTGATTTCCTTCTTGCCCCGCCGGGCCGCGAGGATCGCGCCTTCGTTCATGACGCTCTCGAGATCCGCGCCGGAGAAACCGGGCGTGCGCCGGGCGATGACCTTGAGGTCCACGTCCTTGGCCAGCGGCTTGTTGCGCGCGTGCACCTTGAGGATGGCCTCCCGGCCCGCCACGTCCGGCCGGTCGACGATGATCTTGCGGTCAAAACGCCCCGGCCGCAGCAACGCGGGATCCAGGACGTCCGGCCGGTTGGTGGCCGCCATGACGATGATGCCGGTGTTGGGCTCAAAGCCGTCCATCTCCACCAGCATCTGGTTGAGCGTCTGCTCCCGCTCGTCGTGCCCGCCGCCGAGGCCCGCGCCCCGCTGGCGGCCCACCGCATCTAGCTCGTCGATGAACACGATGCACGGCGCGTTCTTTTTGGCCGTGTCAAAGAGGTCACGGACCCGGGACGCGCCAACGCCGACGAACATCTCTACGAAGTCAGAACCGCTGATGCTGAAAAACGGCACGCC
>CALFSR010000144.1 GCA_937916565.1 uncultured Bacillota bacterium
GTTCGTAGAACGAGGCGATCTGGTTCAGCACCTGGTCCAGGGAGCCGGTTTCCTCCCCGACCCCGATCATCTCAACTAGCATCGGGGGAAAACTCTTGGACTCCTTCAAAGGTTCCGCCAAACCTTTGCCCTGGCGCATCTGGTCCCGGGCGTAGGCGATGTCGGCGGCGACCACACGGTTGCCGACGACCCGCTGGCAGCTCGACATGGCCTCGTCCATACCGATGCCGCTGGAAAACAGAAGACTCAAGGTGTGGGCGAAACGAGCGAAAACGACACGACTTACGAGCGCGCCCACCGCCGGCAGGCGCAGGATAGCTCCGTCGGCCATCATGCGGCCCGCCTCCGTCCTGAGCCAGCGGGGAATGGCCCAGGCGGCCAGCGCCAGCAACGGCACGATGATCAGGAAATACCGGGCAAGGACGTCCCGGACGCCCAGCACGATGCGGGTGATCAAGGGCAGTTCGGCGCCAAGCTCCGCGAACAGCTCGGCGAAGATGGGGAGAACGACAAACAGAATGACGCCCGTGGCCGCCACGGCAAACGAAAAGACAACGGTGGGGTAGGCCAGCGCCTGCGTAATGTCCCCGCGCATTTTCGCTTCACGTTCGTAAAAGAGCGCAAGCCGCTCCAGAACGGCAGGCAGGTTGCCCGACTTCTCGCCCACTTCGAGCATGTCCACGAACATGCGCGGGAAGATGTGCTTCGCGCGGCCGAATGCGCTGCTCAAGGGGTCACCGCTGGACACTCGCCGGATGATGCGATCCATCGCCTGCCGCACGTACGGCTGCCGCTGCTGGGCCGCGAGGATGCGCAGGGCACCCACGACGCTCAGGCCGGTAGAGAGCATAATTCCCAGCTGACGGCAAAAGACGGCCATGTCCTTGGGCTTAAGCTGGCGGGGCCGGCTCGTGGACAGCGAAAAGAAGGGAACGGAATCGCGCGCCGGCGACAGCGAGGTAACGAACACGCCCTGGATGCGCAGGCGCCAGGCAATCTTGTCGAGATCCTGGCCCTCTTCGACCTCGATGGTGCCCCGCACGGGCCTGCCATCGCGATCCCAGCCTTGGTACCGGTAGAGCTCAGCCACGGGGGCACCTCTTTCCTGCGCCCAGGCTCCGCGGAACTGCCGCGGTCTCGAGCGTCAATGGGCGTACTCCTTCCGGACTTCCTCGTCAATGACGCCGGCCAGCGCCAGCTCCTCAAGCGCCCTCTCCATCGTCTGCATGCCGTAGCGAGCGCCGGTTTCCATCGCTGCCGGGATCTGGAATGTCCTGGCATCCCGGATGAGGTTGCGAATGGCGGGGGTCGCCACCATGATCTCGCAGGCGGCAACGACGCCTCCGTCCCGCCGGGGCACCAGCTGCTGCCAGATAACCGCCTGCAGTGCATCCGCCAGTTGCACCCGCACTTGCTGCTGCTGGTGCGCCGGGAAGGAGTCCACGATGCGGTCAACGGTGTTCGCGCAGCCGCGGGTGTGCAGCGTGGAGAGCACCAGGTGCCCGGTCTCGGCCGCACGCAACGCCGTCGCCATCGTCTCCGTGTCCCGCATCTCACCCACCAAAATCACGTCGGGGTCTTCGCGCAGCGCGGCGCGCAGGCTCGCGGCGAAACTCACCGTGTCGCTGCCGACTTCCCGCTGGTTGATGATGCTCTTGTGGTGCCGGTGCAAGTACTCGATGGGATCCTCGATCGTGATGATGACCGCGGCCCGTCGACGGTTGATATGGTCCACCATAGCCGCCAGCGTGGTCGACTTCCCGGAACCCGTCGGCCCAGTGATGAGCACCAGGCCGTGCCGCAAGTCGCACAGCTCGAGCAGGATGGGCGGCAAGCCCAGTTGCTCCCACGGCGGCACCTGCGCCGGGATGACCCGCAGGCAGATGGCCGGCGAACCCCGCTGGCGGAAGGCGCTAACGCGAAAACGCCCAATCCCGGGCAATCCGATGGAGAAGTCCACATCGCCGGTTTCTTTGTAACGGCGGTGCTGATCGTCGTTGAGCAACGATCCGATGACGTCTTCGAGAGCGGCCACGGACAGCGGCTCATAACCCTCGACGGGTGCGAGATTCCCCTTGACACGCATCATCGGCGGGGCCGCCACCGTCAGGTGAAGATCCGAAGCGCCCCGGGCCACGGCTTTCCGCAACAATTCCTGAAGGAAATTCACCGGGTTTCGCTCTCCCCGTTGCCGTGGGGTACCTCGTCCGCCTGGTCCCAGGCGATCTCCGGTCCGTCTCCGTGATCATCGACGGTATAGATCGACCTCAGCACTTCATCCACGGTGGATTCGCCCGCCAGCACCAACCTGACGCCGCTCTCCCTCAGGGACACCATCCCTGCGGCACGCGCCGCAGTCAGGATGCGATCCTCGTCGGCGCCGTCCCGGATGAGCCGCCGCACGTCGCGGTTGACGAGCAGCGCCTCCTCGAGCACAGTTCGGCCCGCGTACCCGGTCCCGCCGCACCTGTGGCACCCGACAGCGCGGTAGATGGTGAGTTCCGGCCCCACGGGCCCGAGGAACTCCAGTTCAAACTCGTTCAACGTCTCTACGGGTTGCCGGCAGGCGCGGCACAGCCTCCGGACAAGCCGTTGCGCGACGATGCCGACCAGCGTGCCGGACAACATGAAAGGCTCGATGCCCATATCCAGCAGGCGGGTGACGGCCCCGGCGGCGCTGTTGGTATGCAAGGTGCTTAGGACCAAGTGGCCCGTCAGAGCGGCGCGAACGGCCAGTTCGGCCGTTTCGGCGTCCCGCATCTCGCCCACCATGACAATGTCCGGGTCTTGCCGCAGGATAGCCCGCAGGGCGCTGGCAAAGGTAACGCCGCCCCGGGGATTGAGCGCGACCTGCACGAGGCCGGGAATGCGCATTTCCACCGGGTCTTCCACGGTGATGATGTTGACGTCCGGTGCGTTAAGAGCCTGGAGGAACGAGTACAGTGTCGTAGTCTTGCCGCTTCCGGTCGGACCGGTCACCAGGATTAGGCCTTGCGGGTGGCGTAGCATGCTGCGGACCGCGTTCATGTTCTCCGGCTGAAACGGCATCCGATCAAGGCTGATGACGCCATGGGATCGGCTCAGCGCGCGCAGGACGACTTTCTCACCGTGAATCGTGGGTATGGTTGAGACGCGCACGTCGACCGGCTGGCCGTCGACCTTTACCCGCAGGCGGCCGTCCTGGGGCTTGCGTTGCATGGTGATATCCAAGTTGGCCATCACCTTGAGCCGGGACACCACGTCAGGAGCGAGCCGGCGGGAAAACTCCATCGAGTCCCGCAAGCGGCCGTCGACGCGGTAGCGGACCCGCACCCGGTCGTCCTCCGGCTGGATGTGGATATCCGACGCGCCCTCGCGGATGCCTTGCACAAGGATTGCGTTGACAAGGCGAATCGTGGGCGACTCCACAACGGGGTCTTCGTCGAGATCCTCTGCATTCGCGCCGTCCGAGCCGCCCTCAGGCCACTCCACCAACTGGTCCCAGTCGACGCCGCCGGCAAAGTGGCGTCCCAAGGCCCGCCGGATCTCGCCGATAGATGCTACGAGCGGGACGACGTCCCGCCCGGAAACCGCCCGGGCGTCGTCGTGAGCCAGGACGTTGCTGGGGTCGGCCATGGCCACAAGCAGCCGGTCACCGTCCAGGGCAACGGGAAACATATCGTAGCGCTCGAGCAGCTCGCGAGGGAAGAGCTCCAACACTTCGCGAGGCACCGCGACCTGGTCCAGGTGGACGCGGCTATACCCTGTCTGCCGGGCCAAGGCGTCG
>CALFSR010000145.1 GCA_937916565.1 uncultured Bacillota bacterium
ATAGGTTGACCAAACTGGCGGGCGTACTGGATGAACGCCTGCACGTCGCCGATCTGAAGCGCCTGCCGCGTGACCAGCACCGCGCCCACGACGCTGACGAGCACGTACCCGATGTTGTTCACAAAGGTCATGAGGGGCATCATCATGCCCGAGATGAACTGGGCCCGCCATCCCGCGCCGAACAGCTCCCGGTTGACCGCGTCAAACTCCTCCACCGAGCGGTGCTCCTGCCCAAACGCCTTTACGACTCCGTGGGCCGTGTACATCTCCTCCACGTGGCCGTTGAGCCGGCCCAGGGCTTGCTGCTGCTGGCGGAAGTATCCTTGCGAGCGGCGGGCGATGGCTGCCGTAATGGCGCCGGAAAGCGGAAGCGTCAGCATAGTTACCAGCGCCAGCAGCGGGCTGATGCTGAACATCATGACCACGATGCCCACCACCGTCACGATGGCCGTGAGGGCTTGCGCCAGCGACTGCTGCAAGGTGTTGGCGATGTTGTCAATGTCGTTGGTGACCCGGCTCAACGTGTCTCCGTGCGGGCGGCTGTCGTAGTAGCGCAGGGGCAGCCGCATAAGCTTTGAGTCCACGTCTTGCCGCAGCCGGTAGACGATGCGCTGGGACACGCCGGCCATGATGTACTGCTGGCCAAAGGCGAAGGCAGCGCTGGCCAGGTAAAGCCCCGCGAGGACGGTCAGGATCTGCCCGATGCGGCCAAAGTCGATCCCGGCGCCCGGCACGCCGGCCCGTTGGGCAAGGAAACCTTGGAACAAGACGGTCGTCGCTTGGCCGAGCACCCGGGGGCTGACGATGGCAAACAGCGTGCTGGCGGCGGCCAGGAGCAGCACCGCGATGAGGTGGGGCATGTGCGGCCGCACATAGCCCAAAAGGCGCCGCAAGGTGCCGCGGAAGTCCTTTGCCTTTTGGACCGGCATGCCCACCATGGCCGGTCCGTGGTGGCGGGGCAGACTGGACAAGTCGTCCCGGCGGCTTGCGCCGCGACCGCCCCCGTGCCCGTGGGCGCTCATGCGGCCGCCTCCTCTCCGAGCTGTGAGATGACGATTTCTCGGTACACGGGGCACGTGCGCACGAGTTCCTCGTGGGTGCCGATGCCCACCGCCCGGCCCGCATCGAGCACGATGATCTGGTCCGCGTGCATGATGGTGCTGACCCGCTGCGCGACGATGATGACGGTGGCATCCTCCGTTTCGCGTTTCAACGCGGCGCGCACCGCTGCATCAGTCTTGAAGTCCAGGGCGGAGAAACAGTCGTCGAATACGTAGATCTTGGGCCGGCGCACAACCGCCCGGGCGATGGTCAGCCGCTGCCGCTGCCCGCCGGACAAGTTGGTGCCGCCCTGGTCGACCATAGTGTCAAAACCGTCCGGCATGCCCTGGATAAACTCCAACGCCTGGGCGATCTCCGCGGCGCGGATGAGCTCCTCTTCGGTGGCGTCTTCCTTGCCGTAGCGGATATTGTCCGCGATGCTGCCGCTGAACAGCACCGCCTTTTGCGGCACAAACCCGATGGCCTGGCGCAGGTCCGCCTGGGACTGCTCCCGCACGTCCACCCCGTCGATGAGCACTTGCCCTCCGGTGGCGTCGTAGAACCGGATGAGAAGGTTGACCAGCGTCGACTTGCCCGACCCGGTGCCGCCGATGATGGCCGTCGTCTTGCCCGGCTCAGCCCGGAACGAGATGTCCTGCAGGGCCGGCTGCTCGGCGCCGGGATATTGAAAGCTGACGCCCCGGAACTCCACCACGCCCCGCCGCTCGGGCAACGGTCGCGCCGCCTCTGGATCTTGAATAACAGGCTTCATGTGCAGCACTTCGTTGATGCGGCCGGCCGATACAGCCGCGCGCGGGATGATGACGATGACCATCGACACCATGAGCAGCGAGAACATGATGAGCATGACGTACTGGATGAACGCCATCAGGTCGCCCACCTGCAGGTGGCCCCCCTCGATCCGCCAGCCGCCAAACCACATGATGGCCACGGTCGTCATGTTGAGCAGCACCATCATGATGGGCATCGTGGTGCCCATGAGGCGGTTGACGCGAACCGCGGTGTCGGTCAAATCCTCGTTCGCGCGCGTAAAGCGAGCGTGCTCGTAATCCGCCCGGTTGAACGCCCGCACCACCCGCACGCCCATGAGGAGCTCCCGCAGAATCCGGTTGAGACCGTCCACCTTTTCCTGCAATGCCCGGAACATGGGCATGGCCTTGCGGCCGATGAGCGTGATGACAAGGACCAAGAGCGGCACGACGGCAACGATGACCAGGGACAGCGCCCTGTCTTTGGAGACCGCCATGATTACTCCGCCGACGGACATGAGCGGTGCGCTGATCATCATGCGCAGTATCAGATACACGACCTGCTGGACCTGACTGACGTCATTGGTAGTCCGGGTGATCAACGTAGCCGTTCCCAGCTGGGCCAGCTCCTGCATGGAAAAGCTACTGACGTGCCGGAACAGTCGCGAGCGCATGTCCCGGCCAAAGGCATTGGCGGCCCGGGACGCGTAGTAGCTGGCCGCGATGGCAGCGGCCGCCCCGAGCGCCGCCACCACCAGCATGCGCATGCCCACCCAGAGAATGTGGGCCGTGTTGCCCGTCACGACGCCCTCATCGACGATGCTGGCCATGAGGGTCGGCAAGTAGAGTTCCGCCAAAGACTGCAGGAAGACCAGGATCACGACGAGCGCGACTTCTCGCCGGTACGGCCGCAAAAACCGCAATAGCTGGCCCAAGGCCTGAAGACTCCCTTCCGTGCCGCGGTGGCTGTCCTTCAGTATAATCCAGCCGGCCGCGGCCTGCAATGACACCGGAGCTTGCCCCTGCCCCGCGATGGCGATAAGCGGCCATGGCGGACGTCAGCAAATAAAAAGGGCCGGATGCGAAACATCCGGCCTGCTGGCTGCCCGCTCGTCGTCGCCCGGACCGTGCCAGCCGCTCTCGGCTCTGGACGCTTGAAGCGCCCGCGACCGCAATCCCGCGGCAGTCGCCCACGACAGCCGCTCCCCCCCGTTTCCGAGCGGCTGGCTCTTCCCGGGCCGGTGGCCCCCACGGCGTGGCGTGTTGAAGACGCCACGCCAGCGGAGCGCCCCCATGCGGCATCAGAAGGAACCGCTCAAGCTCAGCCTACAACAGCCGCACGGCACCCGTCATGGGTGCACGCACCCCAATCTCCAAACCAGGAGCGTTCAAGAAAGCCGAGCGCGCCTAGGCGCCCCTTGCCCGCGTTTCCCTCAGGTAGGCGAGGACGGCGGCGACGCGAGGCTGCTGGTCCCCGGCGCTGTCGATCCCGAGCTTCTGGAAGACGCGGTTAATGGCGTTCTCCACCGACTTCTGCGTAATCGCCAGCTTCTCAGCGATGGCCCGGTTGTTGTACCCTTGGGCGATCAAGTCCAAAATCTCCCGCTCCCGCTCCGTGAGCTGCCCGAGAACGCTTTCTTTCCGAGCCTCGAGGTGATCGGTGATACGCGGATCGAGCACGATGTCCCCCTGCAGGGTGCCCTTTACCGCCCGGCACAAGGTGGCCACATCCGTTACCGAGTCTTTCATCAGGTACGACCAGCCCGCCATCCGGCGCCGGCGCATCGCATTCACAAAGGCAAACTCGAGGTAGTTGGAAAGGTGGACGATTCCGATCCCGGGCCGCAGCTCGCGTAAGCGCAGGGCTAGCTCATGGCCGTTCATGGAGCCCGGCATCTGGATATCCAGGACAGCCACGTCAAAGGCCAGCTGGTCGATGTTCGCGAGAACCTCGTCCGCCGTCGAGTAGGACGCGACGATTTGAATCTCCGGGTCCGACGACAGGGTAATAGTCAGCATCTCCCGGTACAGGGGCTCATCTTCGACCACAAGCACCTTGACCACGGGCAGCATCCGAATCCCTGCCTTTCTCGACTTCTCACCGGCCGCCGTCAGGCACGGGCACCCGCCGCCTGCACCGGAGCCGCCGGTTGTGCGAGGAAACGGCGGCCGGTCTATGAAACACCAGCTATGCTAGGAAACACCGACTTTGCTATAGAATAACTCGACCTATGCTTCGACAGTTGTTAGGTTCGTCAACTGTCCTCCTTGCCCTCGTCCTCGGGGCGGCGGTTGGCTGTGCGGCTCCGCGGGCGGTGGGCGGGGAGCTCAATCTCGAGGGCTGGAACTTCGAGCGCAACGGTCTGGTCACTCTTGACGGCGAATGGGAGTTTTACGGCAACGTGCTCCTTCCTCCCGAGGCCTTCGCCACTCCCGGCGCCGGGGGGACGCCGCAGCTGGTCCACGTGCCCGGCTCGTGGCTCGACGTGCCTGACCACACGGGCGTCCCCATGGGACGGGAAGGCTACGCCACCTACCGGCTGCGCATCCGGCTGCCGGCCCCAGGCGAACAAGAGGAGCACCCGCGGCAAGAGTTGGCCATCGCCATCCCGTATGCCAATACAGCGTACGTAATGTGGGTCGATGGGCAGCTCGTGGCGGCCAACGGCACCGTCAGTCCAAGCCCCGAACAAGGACAACCGCAGTTCCTGCCGCAAGTGGGCCGGTTTCAACCGGTGGGCCCTGTCGCCGACGTCGTGATCCACGTCTCCAACTACCACTTCCGCGAGGGCGGCCTCCCGCGCCGCCTGGAGCTGGGCACCGCCGAACAGATGACCCTCCGCCAGGTGCGCCTGGAGGTGACGGGCGCCGCTTTCTTTGGCGCGAGCGTCATCATGGCCGTTTTCTTCGCCGGCATCTGGGCTCTGCGACGCGAACAGGTGGCCGACATGTATTTCAGCCTGTTCCTGCTGGTCGTGGCGCTGCGCATGCTGGTAACCGGCGATCACATTCTCGCGCGAGCAACCGGCGGCATTCCTTGGGAACTGGGGCTCAAGCTAGAATACTTTACGGGCTACGCGGCGCCGGTTTTGTTCTTTTCTTATTTGGAGGCCTTGTTTCCCGATGACGTGTCGCAACGGACGGTGCGGCTGTGGAGCAGCGTCGGCATCGCCGGCATCGCAGCCACCCTGGTGCTTCCCGGACGACTCTCCTCGCTGCTCATCCCGCCCTACTTGCTGCTGACGATGGGCATGGTGGCTTACTGCATCTACATCGGCCTGCGGGCGGTCATCCGGCGGCGCCCCGACTCCGTCTTGTTCCTGGGCGGGGTGCTCGCGACGTCCCTGGCGACGTTTTTGGCCCTTCTACGCTATGCCGGGATGGTGCTCATCGGCGAACTGGTCCCCGCGGCCATCATCGTTCTCGTACTGTCCCAGAGCCTGGTCCTCGCGGCGCGTTCGGCCCGGGCGTATCGCCAGATCGTGACCCTCGCGGCCGAGAACGCGCAAATGCTGGAGACCACGCAGTGGCAGCTGAAGAAACTGCGGGAGTACCGGCGCCTGACGACCTTGCGGGAAGAAAACTTGAGGCGACGCATCGCCGAGATGCTGCACGGCCGGACGCAGGGTCGGCTGTTCGCCGTTCTCCAGCGCATCGACCAGGCGGCACGCATCATGGAGGAGGACGTGCCCGCGGCCCGCGCCCATTTGAGCCAAGCCCGCCAGCTGCTCGATCAAGTGCGGGAGGAGGACATCCGCCGCACCAGCCGCCAGCTCCACCCGGCCGCCGTCGGTGCCGGTATGCTGGCCGCCATCGAGTCGCTCCTAGACCGCTTTGATGAGAGCCACAAAGTCCACTTCGAGGTCGACCCGGCCGTGGAAGCCCTCGACCAGGGCGAACGGGGCGGGATCCGCTACGTGGTCAGGCTGGGCGCCTACCGCATCGTCGAGGAGGGCCTCAACAACATCTTTCACCACGCGAACGCGCAGAACATCCACGTGTCAATTGGACTCACCCGCCGCGACGGCAAGGAGTACTTGGAACTCACCCTCAAGGACGACGGCGTCGGCTTTGACCCTGAGAAACCGACGCGGGGCCTTGGCCTGCAGACCATCGACGCCCGCGTCGGCGACTTGGGCGGCGAGTGGGAGCTCACGGGCGCCCCAGGCCAAGGCACGACGCTGCACGTACTGATCCCCTTGATCCCTGGTACCTCTGACTAACGTGACCATCCGCCCGGCGGTGACACCTCGTGCGCTGCGACGGAGCCTTTTCTGAGCTCGAGCGTCATTCCTCCGACAAACGCAGGCACTTATGAGACACACAGACTATCCTGCCTGGGCCAACACCTACCGGCCGTCAAGGAACGACGTTGGACCAGCGAGGGTCGTGTGCCGGTGCGTGGTATGACATGGCTCATTTGGGACAGTCCCGGGAGATGTTAAAGGGTGGCAGAAACGACCGATGGGGACTGCTGATGCAGTCCCCATCGTAGCTTCCGTGGTGGAGCCGAGCGGGCTCGAACCGCCGACCTCTTGAATGCCATTCAAGCGCTCTCCCAGCTGAGCTACGGCCCCACGTCGCAAAGCTTATTATAGACCACGATCCAAAGCTCGTCAAGGGCCGCCCCGGCATCCCCGCGACGTTTCCTCGCCAGGCAGGTCGGGCCGCCGTGCGACGGGCGACGGGCGACAGGGCACCGGGGCCGCGGGGCGCGGGCCACCGGCTTCCTACGGCGTCACGTTGACCGGCGACCACGCGACCCGCGGCGCGTCCGCCCACAGGCGTTCCAAATCGTAGTACTCCCGCTCGGCGTGATGGAATACGTGCACCACAACCCCGCCGAAATCCAGCAGCACCCACCGGGAGTCGTCGCCGCCCTCCCGCCGCCGCATGGGAACGCCCGCTTGCTCCAGCGCCTCCTCGATCCCGCGGCTAATGGCCCGTACCTGCGTCATCGTTTCGCCGCTGCAGATGACGAAGTAATCGGTCACCACGGTCAGTTTGCGCATGTCGAGGATGACAACTTGATCCGCCTTCTTTTCGTCCGCCGCCTGCGCTGCTCGCACAGCCACCTCAAGCTCGGTCAGCCTCATTCCCCTCCTCTAGGCCCCTGCCCCTTCTCCAGTGCCCAAACGCCCGTCAGCATCACCCGTTGAAATCGCGCCCGATGATCACGGTCACGTCCGCTTCGCCCGTCAGGGCGCCTTCGTCAGCGGCCGACACTTGCCCGCCCACAAGCTCGGCGAGCTCGTCCACGGCAACCCCCGGCCGGTTAACGATGACCTGCGTGCGCTCATAGTGGAATCCGTCAGGCGCGTTGCCGATGCGAACGACCTCATAGCCGTTTTGGCGCAGGAGAGCCGCCGCCCGGGCCGCGACGCCCGCACCGCCGCTGCCGTTGAGCACCGTCGCCGTCGTGACGGGCTGTCCGAGGATGAGCCGCTTGATAACGGTCTGGGTACGGGCTTGGTCGTGCACCCAGTAGCTCGCTCCGCCGATGTACATACCCGTACCCGGCAGCACGGCGGTCTCGAGACGCTCAAGGTCCAGGTTCCGGGCCGATACCGCGAGCGCCAGGGCGCGGTCGATGCCGATGTCCGTGTCGACCATCGCGATCAGCTCGGGCACGAGCTGCGGCAGGCGGGGAATCGCCTCGATGCCCATAGCCCGCGCCGCCACCCGGCGCACAAACTCGAGCTGCCGCTTCACCCGCCCGTCATACACTTCCCGTACCGGATCCACCAGCGCCACATCACCGAGGCCGTCCGCCCGGAAACGCACGTACTGCAACGCCTGCTCACCCGTAAGCACTTGGCGGCCTGGCTTCAGGTCGATGTGCAACCCCTGGGCGTAGTCGTCATAGCGCATGGGGCGGTCGATCTCGACCTCCACCCCGCCGAGAAGGTCAATGAACCGGGCGAAGCTCGCGAAGTCCACAACCAGGTAGTGATCGATGTCGATGCCCAGTAGTCGCTCGACGGTGCGCACCGTCAGGTCCGGCCCGCCCAGGGAATAGGCCGTGTTAATGCGATGGTAGCCCGAACGGCCCGGGATCTCCACCCGCGTATCGCGGGGAATCGACACAACGGCTGCTTCACCGCTGCGCGGGTCAAAGCTGGCGAGCATCATGGTGTCGGTGCGCGCGGCGCCCAAGGAAGCGTCGTCCACGCCGATCAGCAGCACCGTAACCCGCCGCGGGCCGGTGCTGGCGTCCGCGGACGCGTCCACGAGCCCCAGGCCACGCATCCCCCGCTGGTAGGTGAAATAGGCGGTGGCCAAGGCAAGGAGCAACGCCGCCGCCACCACCAGCAGCACGACCTTTGCCTGGCGCCGCCGTCGCTCCTGGCGCCGCCGCCGCCTCTCCTCGATTCGCTGGCGTTCCTCCGCCAAGCGCGCCTGGCGGAGCTGCTCCCGTTCGTCAGGCGACCCCTGCATGGCGCCCCGTACCTTCCCTCAATCCAGACCCTCGATAACACATAAAAAGCCAGTCACGGGCCGGCACCGCTCCCCCGCGACTAGCTTCGGCGCAGCAGAAAATCGTTGCGGGCAGCCACCGCGTCGGGATGAAGCAGCCCTCCCTGCCGGATGACGTAGCAGATGGTGGACTCGAGGGCGGCAATCACCGTCGCCCTCAGGTCCTCCCGGCTGCGCACCCGCAGTTCCTCAACACCCGGAAACGAGCGTCCCGGTTCGATCATGTCGGCCAAGAAGACAACCTGTTCCAGCGCCGACATGCCGGCTCGTCCGGTGGTGTGGTAGCGCACGGCCGCGATCACGTCTTCGTCGTCGATGCCGAACTCGCGGCGGGCGATTTCGGCCCCGACCACCGCGTGCCACAGCACCGGCTCCCGGGCTGTAATCTCATCAAAGACTATATCAAATTCACTTGCCCGCTTCAACAACGACTCCGGCGGCTCGTCCTTGGCCACGTCGTGGAGCCATGCCGCCACCCGGGCCCGCTGGACGTCCACGCCCCAGCGCCGGGCCAGCTCGTCGGCCGCGGCCACGACGCCGCGCACGTGGGCAAAGCGGGCAGCGCCCAGTCGCCGCCGCATTTCGGATTCCAGGAACGCCTCATCCGGAAAACCCGTCAACCGCTGAATTCCTCCTATTGCCGTCCGTCCCGGTAAAGGCCGCTTTTCTCGATGTAGTGCATGACCGCGTCAGGCAAAAGGTACCGCACGGAACGGCCGGACCTCACCCGCTGGCGGATGTCGGTGGACGAGATGGCCAGCGCGGGCACCTTCAGGGGATGGATGCGGCTCCTGTACTTCTCCATCACGGGCCCCAAAACGGTTTCCAGCCGGAACAGGCGGAAGCCCGGGCGCGTGGCGGCGATGAAGTGGCACAACGAGAACAGCGCCTCCGCATCTTTCCACTTGAGGATCTGCAACATCGCGTCCGCGCCGGTGATGAAGTACAGCTCGACGCCGGGCCCGAAACGGGCGTGCAGTTCCCTCAACGTGTCCACGGTATAGGATGGCCCGGGGCGGTTGATGTCGACCCGCGAAACCGTAAACCTCGGGTTGGGGACCGTCGCCAAAACCGTCATAAGATAGCGGTGGCGCGCCTCGCTCACGGCTCCCGGCTGCTTATGCGGGGGCTGGCCCGCGGGAACAAAGATGACCTGGTCCAAGCCGAACTCCTCGGCCGCAGCCTCGGCGGCCACGAGATGACCATAGTGGATCGGGTCAAAGGTGCCGCCCATGACCCCTAGCCTGCGGGCGCCCTCCGGCGCCGGGGCGTCATTCTCGAACATGCCCATCGCCGTACACCACATGTTTGATGGACGTCAGCGCCAATAGGCCCATCGGTCCCCGGGCGTGCAGCTTCTGCGTGCTGATGCCCAGCTCCGCCCCAAGGCCAAACTCGAAGCCGTCGGTGAACCGGGTGGACGCGTTGACGTACACCACGGCGGCGTCAACCGCCTGTACAAACCGCCGCGCCCGGCGGTAATCCCTGGTCACGATGGCTTCGGAGTGCTGCGTGCCGTACGTCGCGATATGCTCGAGGGCCGCCTCCAGGTCGGGCACGACCCGCACGGCCAGGATGAGGTCGAGGTACTCCTCATGCCAGTCATGCTCAGTGGCCGGCACCATGTCCGGAACGATGGCCCGGGCCTTCGGACAGCCCCTTAGCTCGACGCCCCGGGCCCGCAACGCCGTCGCCGCCTGGGGCAAAAACGCAGGGGCCACCGCTTCATGCACCAGCAGCGTTTCCACCGCGTTGCACACGGACGGCCGCTGCGTCTTGGCGTTGACCACGATGGCCAGCGCCTGCTCCATGTCGGCGGTTTCGTCGACGTAGGTATGGCAGTTGCCGACCCCGGTCTCGATGACCGGCACCCGAGCGGTTTGGACCACCTGCTGGATGAGGCCCCTCCCGCCCCGGGGAACGAGCACGTCGATAAGCCCGACGGCTTCCATCATGGCTTGGGCGGCCCCGCGGCCCGGCCGGTCGACGAGCTGGACCGCCGACTCCGGCAAGCCCGTAGCGGCCAGCGCGTCCTGGAGCACCCGCACGATGGCCCTGTTGGACCCGAGCGCCTCCGAACCGCCGCGCAGCAGCACCGCGTTGCCCGACTTAAGGCACAAGCCCGCGGCGTCCGCGGTGACGTTTGGCCGCGCTTCGTAGATGATCCCGACGACTCCCAGCGGCACCCGCACCTGGCCGATCTCAAGCCCGTTCGGGCGGCGCGTCATGCTCACCGTCTCGCCGATCGGGTCCGGCAACGCCGCTACGGCCCGCAGGCCGTCGGCCATCTGGCGCACCCGCCGCGTATCGAGCGCGAGCCGATCCAGCAGAGCGCCCGCCACGCCGCGCTCGCGCGCCGCGGCCACATCCTCGGCGTTGGCGGCCAGGATCGCGGGCGCTCCATCCTCCAGCGCGTCGGCCATCCGGCGCAAGGCTGCATCCTTAACGCTGCTGCTCGCCGCCGCGAGGACCCGGCTGGCGTGCCGGGCCCGCCGGGCCAACTGTTCCACGTAGGCGCGATCGTCGCCGCCTTGCCCCTCCATCCGACTTCCCCCTCTACACCGAGACCACCAGGTTGTCCCGGTGGATGACCTCGTCGTAGTCCTTGCGTCCCAGGATCGCCGGGATGCCGGCCGTGCGAACGCCCTGGATACGCCTCAGGTCGGCGGCCGAGTAGTTCACGAGCCCGCGGGCCAATTCACGGCCGTCCGCGTCGCACACCTGCACCACGTCGCCTTCGGCGAACTCGCCTTCGACCCGCACAACGCCGGCGGGCAAAAGGCTCTTACCGTTTTCCACCAAAGCTTTGGCCGCCCCTGCATCGACATGGATGCGCCCGCGCGGCCGCTGGTGAAACGCGAGCCACCGCTGGCGAGCCCGCAGCGGCCGCGGCCGGGGAAGGAACAACGTGCCAACCGCCTCGCCCGCCAGCACTTGGGCGACGATGTCGTCCTGCGCACCGCTGGTCAAGAACACGGGGATCCCGGCGGCCGTGGCGATTTTGGCCGCCTGGAGCTTGGTAAGCATGCCGCCAGTGCCAAAGGTCGAGCCTGCGCCGCCGGCTACGGCTTCGAGCTCCGGCGTGATGGCCGTCACCACATCGAGCCGGCGGGCGTCCGGAGACCGCCGGGGATCGCCGGAGTACAGCCCGTCCACATCCGACAAGATAACCAGCAGGTCCGCGTCCACCAAGGTGGCCACGAGCGCCGACAGCGTATCGTTGTCGCCCAGACGGATTTCGTCCACGGCGACCGTGTCGTTTTCGTTCACCACCGGGATGGCGCCAAGCTCAAGCAGCTTGCGCAAGGTGTTGCGGGAATTGAGGTGCCGGCGCCGGTCGGCCACGTCCTCCCGGGTGAGCAACACCTGGCCGACGACGAGCTGGCGGGCGAGAAAGGCCCGTTCGTAAGCTTGCATCAACAGGCCCTGACCGACGGCGGCCGCGGCCTGCTTTTCCGGGATCGTCTGGGGGCGCTGCGAAAACCCGAGCCGCCGGGCGCCCACCCCGATGGCGCCCGACGTGACCAGCACCAGCTCTCGGCCGGCCTGAACCACGCCCAGCGCCTGATCGGCAAGGCGCTCGATGCGGCCGGCGTCGAGCGTACCGTCAGGCAGCGTGAGGCTGCTTGTGCCAATTTTGACCACGATCCGCCGGGCGCGGCGGAAGGCAGTCGTTCCGGTCCACGGGAACTCCCTCCCAAGCTGCGTGTTTCGGGCAAAAGCCGGAGAATCCTAGTGCATCGATGAAGGTAACGTTAGTCCGCGTCCCCGTCTTGGTCCCAATCCTCATCCTCGAACTCAAATTCTACGCCCGCAACGACGACCGTGTCGCCGTGCCGCACGCCTGCGGCCCGCAGCGCGTCGTTGAGTCCGATGTCGCCAAACACTTTCTGCAGAAACCGGACCGCCTCGTCGTTGTTTAAGTCCAAGCGGGCGATGAGCCGGGCCAGCCCTTCGCCCTCCACCACCAGCAGGTCGCCGTCGCGCCGGATGGTGTATTCCCGCAACGGCGCGGGGCGCCGGCGGGAATCGGCCAGGGCGTCGGGCTGGACGGCTACCGGTTCGGGCCGCGGGAGCTCACGGATGAGCTCCCACGCGGCATATACCAGCTTGTCGACGCCTTCGCCGGTCGCCGCCGAGATGGGAAACACGCGGTAGCCCAGCGACTCGACTTCGGTCCGGAACCGCTCCAGATTACGCCGGCCCTCTTCGAGATCCACCTTGTTGGCAGCGACCAGCTGCGGTCGTTCCGCCAGCTCCGGACGAAACAGGCGCAGTTCCTCGTTGATCGCGTGGAAATCCGCCACCGGGTCGCGTCCCTCAAGTCCCGCCACATCCACCACATGGATGAGGGCGCGGGTGCGTTCGACGTGGCGCAGGAAATCGTGGCCCAAGCCGACGCCGGCATGGGCGCCCTCGACAAGACCCGGGATGTCGGCGGCCACAAAGCTCTGGCCTTCGCCGATGTATACGACGCCCAGGTTGGGGGTCAACGTGGTGAACGGATAGGGAGCGATCTTGGGCCGCGCGGCGCTAATGCGGGAGAGGAGCGTGGACTTGCCGGCGTTGGGCATGCCCACGAGACCCGCGTCCGCGATGACCCGCAGCTCGAGGATGAGCCAGCGCTCCTCCCCGGGCTCGCCCTTTTCGGCAAATCGCGGCGCCTGCCGCACGGGCGTCTTGAACTGGGCGTTGCCGCGGCCGCCCCGGCCGCCGCGGGCGACAACCGCACGCTGGCCGTGCTCTGTCAGATCGGCGATATACTCGCCGCTCGCCTCATCCTTAACGGCTGTTCCCGGTGGGACTTTGATGACGAGATCCTCGCCCTGGCGGCCGTAGCGGTTGGCGCCCTCGCCGTTGCGCCCGTTCTCCGCGCGGTAGTGGACGCGATACTTAAAATCCATCAAGGTCCAAAGTCCTTCGTCCACCTCGAGGATGACGTCGCCGCCCCGGCCGCCGTCGCCGCCGTCGGGTCCACCGGCGGGAACGTACTTTTCCCGGCGAAAGCTCACCGCGCCGTGACCGCCGTCGCCGCCCTTGACGTGGATGCGGGCTGTATCCAAGAACATCGCGCCATCACCTATCCTGACCCGCCGGTCCCCGTGTGCCGCCGACTAGCAGTGGCCGGCCGCTGAAAAAACAAGGGGCGACCTTTCGAACAAGGTCCGCCCCTGTAGCTCCACTCCCAAGCCGCGCCGCAACCGGGCCGCCAGCGCTCCTGCACGCGCCCGCGCCCCGGCCGTCCAAGCCGCTGCCCTTACGCGGTCACCGGCTCGGCGTACACGCTGACCTGCTTGCCGTTCTTGCCCCGCCGCTCAAAGACCACGTAGCCGTCGATCTTGGCAAACAGGGTGTCGTCCTTGC
>CALFSR010000146.1 GCA_937916565.1 uncultured Bacillota bacterium
GATCCCGGGAAGAAACTCGAGCGGCACCTGGTGGACGTACGGCGGCCGGTGCGGGGGCGACACCGGTTCCGGGCGGTCGGCGATTTCCGCCAGGCGGTCGAGGACGCCCTTGACCAGGCGCCCCCTGCCGCAAGCGGAGCAGAAAGCCGCGGGCGGCGGCTCGGTGGCCAGCGCCCCGCAGTCAAGGCAGGCGCTCCGGTAATACTTCCCAAGGCGCGGATCAAGGCCGTAGTTCCCCGCCACCCGCCGGCCGCCGGTGCGGCGGATCGCTTGCAGCAGTTCGGCAAAGCAGGGGGCGGCCAGCTCGAGTACGGTGTACTCCCGCCCGATGCGGCCCAACGAATGGGCGTCGGAACTAGAGAGAAACGTCTTGCCGTCGAGTTCGCTGACCCGGTCGGCCATGGCCGTGTCGGCCGAGAGGCCGAGTTCAACCGCGGGGATGTCGCCGGCGGCGTCCCCAAAGACGTCAGACAGCCGGTCGGCGCACGCGCCGTAAAAGCCCTTGTGCGGCGTGAAGGCGTGGGCGAGAACGAGCACGCCGCCGTTGTCCCGGGCAAGGTGCAGGAGGTCGGCTGCGCGCAAGCGAGCCCGTTGGGTGGACAACTGAAGGTTCGTCACCCGCTGCCCCAGAAACCTTGCCGCCTCGCGCACCGCTGCCAGGTCGGGGAAGTACAAGAGATAGTGAGCCGGGCCCCTCCCCTCGCCACCGACCTCGATCTCGACGGCGGGAATTAAGACCGGTCCCCCGGCATATCGCAGCCCGCCGCCCGGCACCGGCAGGAGCTGGCCGGCTGCCACAAGCGCCTCCATGTCGGCCAGAACGCCTGGGGAAGCCGCGTCCACCACGGCCACGAGATCAATGCCCTTTCGGCACCGGCACTCCTCCAGGACGGCAGGCAATGTCATGTCCCGCGAGGCGGTAATCTTGACGGGCCGGCCGTCACCGGAACGGCCGACGTGTACGTGCAAGTCGGCGAAGTACCGCGACAGCTTCTCCACGTCGCTCATGAAACCGGCTCTCCTCCCTGCACGAGGCCGGCAGCCACAAAACCTGCCGCCGCGGCCGCCAGAAACGGTGCGGGGTCTTCGTGGGCCGTGCGCCCCATGGACTTAAGAGCTATGCCTTCTGCCGCCAGGGCGTCCAGGGCTTCCCGGGCCCGCAAGGCGCGCACCAGCCGGTGACGGTAGGCGATCCCGGCCTCCGTCAGTTGCGCCTCAACCAAGTCCATCTCTCCGGTTGGGAGGGCGGGCACGGCAACCCAACAAGGCCGTTGGGCGACCTTGCCCAAGGCCGTCAGCGTGTGGTGGCTCACGCCCCGATGGCGCGGCCGCGGGTCCCGGAAGCTCAGGCGCAGCGCTGCCACGGCTTGCCCCCCCAGGGCGCCGGCGGCGTCCAGATGCTGGCCCGTCTCCACCGCCGTCGTGCCGAAGCGGGTGCCGGTGCCAACGACGCCAGGTCCCATCGCCACCACGGCCGCGTCTGCGCCCAGGGCCCAGCGGGCCGCCAGCAGGCCCGAGAAGATCGTAACCGCTTCCACGTCGCCCCCGAAGGCGTGGCCGACCGTGACGGTGGCGTCGACGAATCCGGCGGCCCGCAAGTCGCGCACAAGGCGGCTTACGGCCATGGGCAACGCCCCGCCGTCGGTCATCACGTACACGATCCGGCCCGCCGGTCCCAAGGCTACGCGCAGCGCGGCCGCCGCCGGCGCCAGCTGGCTGTGTAGTTCGGCCACAACAACCGGCATCCCCGCGAGGTCGTCCGCCTCGGCCAGCATGGTATGATAGGGGCTTGCCGGCTCTTCGGCCGCGAGGACACGCAGCTGCATCGGGGTGTAGCGCAGCTTCATGACGTGGCCCGGATTACCACCGGCCGGCCGCCCTTGCCCGCACACGTGGACGACGAAGTGATACCCGCCGGTCCCGAGGCCGAGGTCGACCGCGGTCGTGTTGACGGCAACCCGGTCACCGGTGCGGGCCACAGGCGTCAGCGCCTCGTAGAGGAGCGCCGGCTCGACGCCGCGGCCAATGTCGACATCGACCCGCCAAAGCCCGGGCGCCACCTCCCTCGTCGCCCGGACGACGCCTTCCTGGACGTGCACGCCGCCCCCCAAACCGGATCCCCTCCCGGGCAAGAAAAAAGCAGGTGACCACGGCCCTTGCCACCTGCTCCGCCTTTTTCATTCATAGGCCGCCGGAGTCGCCGGCGGTAGGCAACCGCTTACCGCGGGCGCGGCGGGCGCCGCTCCTCCCTGCGGTCGTCGCGCCGGCCGCCTGGTCCCGGCCGCCGGCCGCGGTCTTCATCCCGCTCGACGCGGCCGTTGCCCATGGCCTCGCCCTTCGCCTTTTCAGCAGCGAGGGCCTCCGGCGACAGCGCGTCCTTGCGGGACAAGTTGATGCGGCCGAGCTTGTCGATCTCGGTGACCCGCACCAGAACCTCGTCGCCGATGTTGACGACGTCCTCGACTTTGGACACCCGGTAGGGCGCGAGCTCCGAGATGTGGATAAGCCCTTCCTTCCCGGGCAAAATCTCGACGAAAGCGCCGAAGTTCATGATGCGCTTCACCGTGCCGAGATACGTCGCGCCCACTTCCACGTCCTTGACAAGCGTTTCGATGATCGCCATCGCCCGCAGACACGCCTCTTGGTCCGTCGAGGCGATGAAAACCCGGCCGTCGTCCTCGATGTCGATCTCGACACCGGTCTGCTCGATGATCTTGTTGATCATCTTGCCGCCGGGGCCGATAACATCGCGGATCTTGTCCACCGGGATCTCCATCGTGGTGATGCGCGGCGCATACTTGGACAAGTCCGCCCGCGGCTCCGGCAACACCTCGAGCATCTTGTCGAGGATAAAGAGCCGGCCTTCGCGAGCCTGGGCGAGCGCCTGCTCCAAGATGGCCCGGGTGACACCCTTGATCTTAATGTCCATCTGCAGGGCGGTGACGCCATCCCGCGTGCCGGCCACTTTGAAGTCCATGTCGCCGAGGGCGTCCTCGATGCCCTGGATGTCGGTCAAGACGGCGAAACCGTCCTCGTGCTTGACAAGGCCCATGGCCACGCCCGCGACCGGTTTCCGGATGGGAACGCCGGCGTCCATCAGCGCCAGGGTGCTGCCGCAGACGCTGGCCTGGGACGTCGACCCGTTGGACTCCAGGGTTTCGGACACGACGCGGATCGTGTAAGGGAACTCCTCCTCCGGCGGGATGACCGGCACCAGTGCCCGCTCGGCCAAGGCCCCGTGGCCGATCTCGCGCCGGCCGGGCGACCGCATCGGGCGCACTTCGCCCACGCTGTAGCCGGGGAAGTTGTAATGGTGGATGTAGCGCTTGCGGCTTTCGTCCCTCAGGTCGTCGAGCATCTGCTCGTCGCCCTTGAGGCCCAGGGTGCAGACGCTCATGACTTGAGTCTGGCCCCGCGTAAAGATGGCCGAGCCGTGAGTGCGCGGCAGCACGCCCACCTCGCACCAGATCGGCCGGATCTCGTCCAGCTTGCGCCCGTCGGGCCGCTCGCCCTCGACCACGATCAAGCGGCGGACCTGCTCCTTGA
>CALFSR010000147.1 GCA_937916565.1 uncultured Bacillota bacterium
AGGTCAGGCCGACGTCCTGGCTGACCCGGCCCACCCGCAGCCGGAAGTGGAGATCCGGGTGCATGTCAACGGTGTGGAGCGGCAGCGGTTCAACACCCGGGACATGATCTTCGCGATTGCCGACATCATCGCCTTCGTGTCCACCAACATCACCCTCGAGCCCGGTGACATCATCGCCACGGGTACCGGGCCCGGCTGCGGGTTCGCGCTGGACCCGCCGGGATTCCTCCGGGTGGGCGACATTGTGGTCGTCGAAGCCGACGGCTTTGGCCGGCTGGAAAACCGCGTCGTGGCCGCAGGCGAGGCGTAGGGAGCGGCAAGCGGAGGAATCGGCGGCGGCAAGGCGCGTGTGGAGGAGTTGGCGGCAGCCAGGTGCCAGCGGAGAAGTCAGCGGCGGCAGGGCGCCAGGGGCGGCTCTCCCGTCGGCGGCGCCGGCCCCTGCCGCCGCTTCAGCTATTGCGCATGCCCAGGTAGGCGCGGCGGACGCCTTCGTCCTGCTGGAGTTCCTGGGACGCGCCCGACAGGACGATGCGCCCGGTTTCCAAGACGTACGCCCGGTGGGCGACCCGCAGCGCGATGCGGGCGTTTTGCTCCACGAGCAAGATGGTGACGCCCTGGCGGTTGATGGCCTGGATGGTGCGAAAGATGTCCCGCACCAAAAGGGGCGCAAGGCCAAGGCTCGGCTCGTCGAGGAGCAAAAGGCGCGGCTCGGCCATGAGCGCCCGGCCGATCGCGAGCATTTGCTGCTCGCCGCCGGAGAGGGTGCCGGCCAACTGCTGGCGCCGCTCCAAAAGCCGCGGAAACAGCTGCCACACCCGGTCCAGGCTTTGCCGGACGGCTTCCTGGCGAGCCCGGTGCACAAACGCGCCCAGGACCAGGTTCTCCTCGACGGTCAGCGTGGGAAACACCCGGCGCCCTTCCGGCGAGTGGGCGACGCCCGCGGCCACAATGCGGTGGGCCGGCATGCGGGTGATGTCCGCGCCTTGATAGCGGATGACGCCCCGGCGGGCGGGCAAAAGCCCCGAGATGGCCCGCAGGGTGGTCGTCTTGCCCGCGCCGTTCGCGCCCAAAAGCGCCACGATCTCGCCCTCGTCGACGTGCATGGAGATGCCTTTGACGGCCTGGACCTGACCGTAGCTGATGACCAGGTTTTCAATGTCAAGCAAGGGCATCGTCATCGTCCTCGTCCCGTCCGAGGTAGGCCTCGATTACCCGCGGGTTTTGCTGCACGTCGGCCGGCGTGCCTTCGCCGATCTTTTTGCCGTTGTCCAGCACCGTCACCCAATCCGAGACCGACATCACCAAGTCCATGTCGTGCTCGATGAGCAGGATCGTAATGCCCTCATCCCGGATAGCCCGGATGAGGTCGACGAGTTCCGCCGTCTCCTCGTGGTTGAGGCCCGCCGCGGGTTCATCCAAGATGAGCAGCTTTGGCTCGAGGGCCAGGGCCCGGGCGATCTCAAGCCGCCGCTGGTTGCCGTAGGACAGGCTACGGGCCAGTTCGTGCCGCTGCTCCCATAGTCCCACCTGGCGCAGGCGCCGCTCGGCCACGGCGCGGATGCGGGCTTCCTCCCGCCGCTGGCCCGGGCTGCCGAAAATCGAGCTCAGCACGCCCGAGCGGGTGCGGCAGTGCTGCCCGGCCATCACGTTTTCCAGGCACGTCAAGTTGCCGAAAAGGCGCAACGTCTGAAAGGTCCGCGCGATCCCGCGAGCCGCCACCACATGGGGCAAGAGGCCCGTGATGCGCTGTCCCGAGAAAAAGACGTCGCCCCGCTCGGGACGGTATATCCCGGTGATGACGTTGAAGACGGTGGTTTTGCCCGCACCGTTTGGGCCGATGAGGCTCGCGATGGTGCCGGGCATGACCTGAAAGTCGAGGTCGGAGACCGCCACCAGGCCCCCGAACACCTTGGTCAGTCCCCGGGTTTCCAAGAGCGGCTCCGCCATCAAGGTCTACCTCTCTGCCGGGGCGGACTTGGCCTCGGCGGCGTCTTGCGCCAGTTCCTGCGCCCAGCGCCGGCTCGGCCACAAGCCCTGCGGCCGGAAGATCATCATCAACACCATCGCCACGCCGAAAAACAGCATCCGGTACTCCATGAAGTCCCGCAGCACCTCCGGCAGCACCATCAAGGCGCCGGCGGCCACGATGACGCCCGGGATCGAGCCCATGCCGCCCAGGATGACGATGGCAAAAAGAATGACCGATTCCCAGAACGTAAAGCTGTCGGGCGAGATAATGCGCATTTTGGCGGCGTAAAGCGTCCCGGCGCCGCCGGCCAGCGCCGCCCCCAGGGTAAAGGCGAGCGTCTTGGCCCAGCGCACGTCGACGCCCATGGACGCCGCGGCGATCTCATCTTCCCGCACGTAGTTCCACGCCCGCCCGATGCGGGAATTTTGCAGGCGCAGCAGCACCACGACGAGCACGGCGATGAAGCCCCAGACGAGGTAGAAAAAGTCGGTCGGCGTGGAGACCGTCCAGCCAAAGATCCGCAGCCGGTCGATGACAAAGAGGCCGTTGGAGCCGCCGGTCAGCCCGCCCGGGTCGTTGATGAGCGCGATGCGGATGATCTCGTTGAGGCCGATGGTGACCATGAGCAGGTAGTCGCCCCGCAGGTGGATGATGGGGCGGGTGATGACGTAGGCAAACAAGCCTGCCGCCGCTGCGCTTATCGGCCACAGCCATGCGAGCGGGATGCCGTACTGCGTCGAAAGTATCGCCGTCGTGTACGCGCCGATGGCGAAAAACGCGGCGTGGCCCATATTGAACAGGCCGACTTCGCCCACGATCAGGTTGAGGCTCAGGCCGAGGATGACGTAGATGCCGAAAAAGACGGCTACGTCGGTCCAATACCGGCTGGCCGCCCGCGGGAAGATGATCATGCCCGCCGCCAGCGCCAAAAGGGCGAGCCAGCGCACGAGGGGGCTGCGAAAAACGGAGCCTGCCTTCATACTTTCTCCGCCACCCGCTCGCCCAAAAGCCCGTGCGGCCGGAGGATCAGCAAAAGGATCAAGAGCACGAACACCATCGCGTCCTTCCACGCGGAGGAGATGTAGCCCGCGCCGAGCATCTCCAAGATCCCCAGCAGGAAACCGCCCAGCATCGCCCCGGGGATGTTGCCGATGCCGCCCATGATGGCGGCGGTAAACGCCTTGAGCCCGTACGCCCAGCCCATGGTGAAGTGGATCTGGCGGTAGTAAAGGCCGATCATGACGCCCGCGGCGGCGCCGAGGGCAGGCCCGATGATGAACACGAGCCGGATCACCTGGTCGATGTCGATGCCCATGAGCCGCGCCGTGTCATGGTCGATGGCCGTGGCGCGGATGGCCATGCCGAGCACGGTGCGCTGGACGAAGAAGTAGAGCGCCACCATCAGCACCAGAGCGATGGCGAGGATGAGCAGCTGCATGGACGTCATGGATACGCCGAAAACCTCAAAGCGGGTGCTGGGCACCGCCCACGCCGGGTACGCCTGGTAGCGGGGGCCCCAGATGAGCATGGCCCCGTTTTGCAGCACGATGGAGGCACCAAGGGCCGACACGACCGCGGTCAAGCGGTGGGAACGCCGCAGGGGCCGGTAGGCCGCCCGCTCCACCGCGACGCCCGCCAGCGCGACCGCCGCCATGGCCGCAAAGGCGATGCAAAGAAGAATTACCCACAGGGGCAGTCCCGATTGGGCGAAGAAGGTCATCAAGACGGTGAAACCGACGTAGGCGCCGAGCATGAAGAGATCGCCGTGGGCGAAGTTGATCAGGCGCATGATGCCGTACACCATCGTGTAGCCCAGGGCGACCAGGGCGTAGACGGAACCTACCGTCAAGCCGTTCATGAGTTGTTCTGCGAAGATCTCCATCAGCTCAGTCCTAACGGCACGAGGTACGGGAAGGACGGCCGTCCTTCCCGTACCCGGAATCAGTGCATGACGGGACGGGCGCCGAACCTGCTTTAGACGCCCTGCTCTAGATGCCGGCGTCGACGATGTCGCCGTTAGATGCCGGCGTCCACGATGTTGCCCTGCGCGTCCACCACGTAGGCCTTGTAGATGGCCCCGGCCCGGTCGCCCTTGGCGTCAAAGGCGATGGGGCCCGTGATGCCGTTGATGTTGAGGCTCGTGCGCAAGTAGTTGGCTAGCACCGCGGAGTCGGTGGAGCCGGTGGCCTCGATCGCGGCCGCGATGACGTTGAGCGCGTCGGCGGCGTACACCGGCCACGGGCTCGTCGGCGGCGCGCCGTGGCGGCGGATGTATTCGTCCAGGAACGCCTGGGCCTCAGGATAGTCCAGGTCGGTCGGCAGCGGCTCCTGGGTCACCAGCACGCCGGTGGCGACGCTCAAGCCGGCGATGTCGATGAACTCCGCGTTGACCGCGGCGTTGCCGCCCACAAAGACGGCGTCCATGCCCGCGTCCCGCATCTGGCGCACGAACAGGCCGGCCTCAGGATAGTAGGCGGTGAAGTACACCACATCGGGATTTTGGGTGCGCATCCGGCTGATGGTGGCGGTGAAGTCCCGCTCGCCGGGGGTGATGGCGTCGTAGAACACGATCTCGACGCCGGGCACGCCCGCGAGGGAGCTGCGGGCCGCCTCGGCCAAGCCGCGGGCAAACGTCGTGTTGTCGTGCACGATGGCGATCCGCTGGGAGCCAAGGTGCGACCGGACGAGCTCGGCAAAGAAGGCGCCCTGCCGGTCATCCCGGAAGCACGTGCGGAAGAAGTACTGATACCCGCGCTCGGTCAACGTTTCCGCCGTCGCGCCGTAGGCGATGTTGAGGATGCCCGCCTCTTCATACAGGAGCGAAGCGGGTTCCGTGATGGAGGAGCCGTAGGAGCTGATGACCGCCACGACTCCCTCCGCGATCATCCGCTGGGCCACGAGCGCCGACTGCCGCGGCGAGCCCTGATCGTCGCCGAGGACGATCTCGATGGGCCGGCCGAGAACGCCGCCCCGGGCGTTAATCTGGTCAACGACGATCTGCACGGAGTTGACGGCCATTTCGCCTTCCAGCGCCCACGGGCCCGTGATCGGTCCCTGCAGGCCGATCCGGATCGGCTGCTGCGCGCTGGCCGGAATCGCGCCCGCAAGGCCGAGGGTCAAGCCAAGCATGAGCGCCAGCACGGCCGTCCAGGCGCGGAGCGCCGATCCCTGCTGCGATACCAGGATCCGACGATACACGAAGGTTCCCTCCTACTCCCGGTATGATGAGGAAGTTTTTCCGGTTGCGAACCTTCGCCGTTGTTTTTGGGGATCCTGCCGATTTGCGCGAAGTCGCGCGCGACGGGCCTGGAAATCCGACAATGGCCCCGGCCGGACAGGGGTCGAGTGCCAGCCGGCTCGCGCACGGTCCCGGCCAGGCCGGAATGAGCCCCGCTCACGTTGGCATGGAACCTGGTCACGCCGGCATGGGCCCCGGTCACGCCGGTATGGGAGCGCCGGCCAGGCCGGCATGGAAGCCCCGGTCAGGCGGGGACCGGGGCGGCTTCGGTTTCACCGACGGCCACGAAACCGTCCGACGAAATCCACTGGAGAACGGACGTGGACTGGTCGCCCGTGAAGGTGGAGACTACCGCCACGCCGGGCACAAGGGGCAGCTGCCCCACGCCGAAGCCGTTGGCGGGCAGCCTGACGGTCACTTCCAACGTATGCCCCTCAACATCCTCACTGGGCAGCTCCAGCGCCCGCACCTCGTCGCCGGGCACTTCCACTTCCTCCACCCGCCAGAGCTCTTTGTCGTCGCCCCGCAAGCGGGAAATTTGCACCACCGCCCGGTGCAGCCGGTTTTCCAGGTTGGCCAAGAAGACCCGCACGGAGACGACTTGGGCCGCGGGCAGCTGGGCAACGGGGAACAAGCCGGTGGTCAAGGTCACAGGCACGAAAACTCCTCCTTCAAGCGGTGCGCATGGGCGCAAGCCTCAGGCGGGTCGCACCGGAGGGCGCCCTGCAAGGGCGGCGCCTACACCGGGACAAAGTCCGAGGGGGACTTGTAGAGCAGCGTCACGATGCCGCCGTCGGCGAGGAAGTGCTGGGTCACGGCCGCGGTCGGCACGAGGTCCCCCGACGGCAAGTCGACGTCGATCTGCACCGTCTGGCCGCCGAGCCCCTCCACCGTCACGCGGCGGGCACCGCCCGCGGGCACATCCAGCGACCGGAAAAACACCGTCTCGAGCTCGCGCCCGTCAAGCCGGCGTATCCATACGCTGGCCGTCTGATCGATGTCCGCAAAGCTGCTCACCGCGATGGCGAGCTGGATGACGGTGTCGCTGGGGACGGTAAAGAGGCCCGTCGTGTTTACGCCCCGGACCCGTGTTGCCTGGGCGCCGGGTGCCGGCCGGATCTGGAGGACTGCCGACGATCCGTCCCGGTCCCGCTGCGGCTCTCTTTGCCCGGGCGCAGGCTCGGGAGCAGGCGGCGGTTCGGGCCCCGTTCCAGGCTCAGGCTCCGGAGCGGGCTCGGGGGCCGGCTCAGGTTCCGGCTGCGGCGCGGGCTCAGGAGCCGGCTCGGGGGAGGGCTGCGGCTCCGGCTCAGGCGACGGCGGTCGGGACGGCCGGCGCCGGGACGGGGGAGACCCGCGCCGGCGGCGGACCCGGATGACGCCGCCGCTATTTTGGTCAAGGACAAGGCGCTGCTTGATGCGGCTCACGGTTCACTCCCCTTTTTCCTCGCCGCGGCGGGAAAAGGATCCGCGGCCGTGACGTAGGAATCCGTTCCTGGTGGGGCCATGATATGCGGGTGCACGGCGAGGGGACACGGGCGAGCTGCCGGCCGCAAGGCCGGTGTAGCCACGGGCCTGCCCCACCATGGCCGGGAGGGAGGACGGCTCCATGTCCGACATGGCCGGCGGCAGCGGGAAACGAATCTTGATCGTCAACGCCGATGATTTGGGTTTGAGCGATGGAGTGACCGAGGGTATCGTTCAGGCGTGGCGAGAGGGCGTGGTGACGTCAACGTCCGCCATGATCAACATGGACGGCGCGCCCGAGCGGGTCGCGGAGGTGCAACGGACGTATCCGGAGCTGCCCATCGGCCTGCACATCAACATTACGGCCGGCCGGCCCGTGCTGCCCCCCGACCGGGTGCCGACGCTGGTAGACCGGGAGGGCCGGTTTTACACCGTCGACGAGATCCCGCTGCGGCTGCTCGATATGTCCTTGGCGGAGCTGCGGGCGGAACTGGAGGCCCAGGCGGAGCGGCTGCTGGAAACCGGCGTGCGCTTTACCCACTTCGACTATCACCACCACATGGTGGTGCTCTACACGCCGTTTTTCTCCGTCGTGCGGGAGCTGGCGCGCCGCTACAACGTCCCCGTCCGCCAGCCCGTGCCCGCCTCCGTCAGCGGCGCCGTGCGCTTTCCGAGCGCGATGAAAAACTCGGCCGCCCGGCAGATGATCGGTTTTGCTTCTCGGCACCCGATCCTCGCGGCGCGCCTTGTGCGCCACATGATCCCGCCGGCCATCCGCCGCCAGGCCGAGCTTCTAAAGCAGGACGGCGTACCCGCGCCGGACTGCCTTGTGGACGGGTTTTACGGCAACGCCAGCGTGGAGAGTTTCGTCCTCATGCTCGAGCAGCTCCCCGAGGGCGTCAGCGAGGTCATCGTCCACCCGGGAAAGGTGGACGAGGGCCTGCGCCGGCTAGGCGCGGGCTACGTCCAGCAGCGGGAGACGGAGCTCCGGGTTCTCACCGATCCGCGGGTGCGGGAGGCGTGTGCCGCCCGGGGCGTCGAACTCGCGAGCTACGCCGTCCTGACGAGCGGGTCAGCGGGACTCGCCCGCGGTGGACACGCCTAGCCGGGAATACAGCGGGCAGTGCCGTACGACGCCCTGGAAGAACACGATGCCGCCGAGGGCGCCCACGATGGCGCTCACCCAAGGCGACCAGCCGAGCAGGGGCGGCGCGACGACCAGCAGGGCGCCGAGCACGATGCGGAGCACCCGGTCAAAGCCCCCTACGTTCTGAACGAGACCCGCCTTTCCAGCCATTGCTGTCCCCTCCTTATCCGCCGGGACGATGTCCGGATGCCCCTATAATAGCAAACGCCGCGGGCTAAATCAATGATCCTCGATTATCGATGAAACCCAGCGCCACAAGCCTTACCGCTCGCCGCGGGTGCGGCTCCGGTCCGACTGCCGGTTTCCGATGAGGGGCGGCCGCTGCCCGACCGACGGTACCGGCAGGCGCAAAAGCGCCTTGACCAGGCTTGGGCCGTGAAACGGGATGAGCGGGAACAGGTACGGCACGTTCATGGAGCGGGTGAAGGCGAGGAGAAGAAACCCCGCGACAAGCCCTGCGGCGAGTCCGGGCAAGCGGAAGAGCGCCGCCAGCGCCAGCAGGGCGTACCGGTAAAGCCGGATCGCGTAGGCGAACTCGATGCTCGGGACGGCGAAGTAGCCGATGGACGCCACCGCCGTGTACAGCACGGTTTCCGGCACAAACAGCCCCACGGACACCGCCAGGTCGCCCAGGAGAATGGCGCCGACGATGCCCAAGGACGTTGCCAACGCCGTCGGGGTGTGGATGAGGGCCATGCGGATGAGGTCGACGCCGAGCTCCAGGATGAAAAACTGCAGCCAGACGGGCACCGTGCTCGGCTCTTTGGGCCCCACGAACTGCAGCCATTCGGGCAAAGACGGTTTGGACAGGTAAAGGGCAAGCCACAGGGGCGTCAGCACCGTGGCGAGGAAAAAGGCCACCGCCCGGACCCAGCGCAGGTAAGTGCCGATGGGCGGCGACTGGAAAAACTCCTCCGCATGCTCGAAGAAATGAAACGCCGTGATGGGGAGGATCATCGCCATCGGCGTCGTGTCCACGAGGACGATGACGTGCCCTTCGAGCAGGTGGGCGATGGCCACGTCGGGCCGTTCCGTGTAGCGCACTTTGGGCAGCGGGTTCCAGGGCGAGCGGACGATGATCTCCTCGAGGTTTTTGACCCCCATGGGCAGGGCGTCGACGCTCGCCTCCTCGATGCGCCGCCGGATCTGGTCGACGAGCCCATGGTCGGCGATGTCGGCGACGTAGCCGATGGCCACGTCGGTCCGGGAGCGGCGGCCGACCTGGAAGATCTCGAAGCGCAGCCGGGGGTCCCGCAGCCGGCGACGGATCATCGCGGTGTTGAACACGAGCGTCTCCGTCAGCCCCTCGTGGGATCCCCGGGTTACTTTTTCGAGGTCGGGCTCCTCGATGCTGCGGGTGGGGTACTCCCGCACGTCGATGACGATGGCGGTGTCTTCCCGGTCGATAAACAGCACGATGGGGCCGGCCATGACGGACTCGACGGCCTCTTCGACGGTGTCTACGGTGTCGACTTCGAAGTAGGGGATGCGGCGGGCCAGGAGCTTGCGGATGACGTCGGGCACCATCTCTGCCCGGGCGGTTTCCTGGAGGCTCGCGAAGATGTCGGCCGTGACCTTGTCCTTGACGAAACCGTCGACGAAGTAAAACGCGGCCTGGCGGCCGCCGATCTCCACCGGCCGTTCGATGATGTCAAAGGAAACGCCGATGCCGAGCCGCTCGCGCATCTCGGCGGCGTTGTCCGCGAGCCTGCGGCGGATGGGAGTGAGGTTTTGCGCTTGTTCGGCCAAGCCGGGTCACCTCGCGGGGAAAGGTGCGGGCAACCTTAAGCATTCCCCGTGGGCGTGCTCAGAAGAACCGCACGCCCGAAAGCATGAGGACGGCGATGATGACCGGCTGGTGGAGGATATAGACGACGAGCGAGTGGCGACCGAGAAAGACGGCGGGCCGGGCCCAGCGGGGCGTTGGTGCCGGCGCTTCCGGCCCGGGCCGGGTCCCAAGACGCGGCACCAGCAGAGGGCCGAGCCCGACGCCCAGGAGGACGATGCCGAGCCACGGGATGAGGGGGAAATAGTCCACGGAGGTGTACTGCCACGGTCGCAGGCCGAGGGGCAAGAGCCACACGGTGTCGACGTAGCGGGTGCCGAGCAGCCGGCCCCCGGCGAGGAACGCAAGGCCCAAGGGGACGGCGAAGCCCTCGACTTTAAGCAAGAGGGGCGCGAGAAGCAGCGCCGTCCCGATGAAGTGCAGCACGCCGTAGGCGATAAACTGGCGGCCAAAGATGGGCCAGGTGACGAGGCTGATCACCATGCCCCACCCCAAGACTTTGAGGCCCCGCTCAAGCCACCGCCTGTACGGGACTCCGCCCGGCGTGCGGCGGTTGAGCAGGCTGATGTTGAAGCCGACCAGCACGAGAAACGTCGTCGCGATGAAGCGCGCAAAGACGCGCCAGCCGCCTTGGGTCACGTCGCCGGGGTAGATGCCCACAAAGTACAAGTCCCACATCAGGTGGTAAAAGACCATCCCGGCGACGGCCAAGCCCCGGATGGCGTCGATGGGCCAAAGGCGTGTCCGGCGGGCGGCCGCTTGGCTGCTGGGCACGGGCGGCGACGGCTCCTTTCACCGTTGGGTTGGAAACCCTTTCGGTCCGGGCGGCGAAAAACTCCTGCTCTCCCGGAAACCCGTCCCCCTGCGCTTGTCCCTCACTGCTCCACGGGGATCTCGTCCAGGACCCGGATGCCGGCGGGCTCGACCCGGCAGCGGTAGGCGTACGCTTCGACGCCGGCGGCCCGGGCGCGGGCAAGGGCTTGCGCGAACGCGGGGTCGGCCGCCCGGTGCGGGGCCAAGGCATGGGCATCGTCCCGCTGGACGAACCAGACCACCGCGGCCCGGCGGCCGGTTTCCACCGCCTCCGCGAGCTCCGTGAGGTGCCGCGTGCCCCGCGAGGTGGGGGCGTCGGGGAAAAGGGCTAGGCCGTTTTCCACCAGGTTGCACGATTTCGTTTCCACGAGGCACGGCGGGCGATCCGGGGCCTCGAGGAGGAAGTCGACCCGGCCTTGCCCCCAGCGGACTTCGCCGCGCCACGACGCATACCCGCGAAAGAGCGGCAGCATGTTGACCTCCAGGCACCGGGCAAAGAGGCGGTTGGGCATGCGGGCGTCCACGGAAACCCAGCGTCCCGCGTAGTGCACAAGCAGGAGCGTGCCCACCGTCCGTCGCGGCGTGCCGTCGGCCCGGCGAGCGGCCGCCGGCGCGGTAGTCTCGTCCGGCGCTAGGTGGCGCGCCTTGCCGGTCAACTGCGCGAGACCTACGGTTCCGGGCTCGAGCAGCTCCGTCATGCGGCCCGAGTTGGGCAGGTGGAGGGGGACCGGCGAGGCGTCGCCCGGTGCCGGCGTGGCTTCCACCGTGAAGCGGTTGCGGCGGGCGACGATGTGAACGGGGACCAGGCCAGGAGGGAAAGGCACGAAGGCGCGGCCGGGTTTGTTCGTGTTCCGCTTCATGGATGAGAGGTCTCCATCAGCATCGATCATTAGCATAGACCGGCCTCAAAGGGTTTCCCGGTCGTCCGCCCATACGGTGACGTTCCGGAGGACGGGCCTGGGGGCGAGCCGCGCACCGGGTGCGCGTGGTGGCCGGTGACTCTCGGTTCGCCGCTAGTCTTCGAGAATGTTGGCGATCTCCTCAAAGCTTGCCAGTGCGGCTTGCAGGTTCGCTATAATGTCCGCTGCGAGCTCCTCCGGCTCAGGAAGGTTGTCCAGATCACTGAGGGACTTGTCCTTGAGCCAGAAAATGTCAAGACTGGTCTTGTCGCGAGTAATGATCTCTTCATAGGTAAACCGCCGCCAACGACCTTCGGGGTTATCTTCGCTCCACGTGGGCTGCCGCTTGTGCCGTTCTCCCGGCTTGTAGCATTCCACGAAGTCAACAAGGTCTTCGTAGGTCAGCGGCTTCGTCTTGAGGGTGAAATGGGAGTTGGTTCGCAGGTCGTAGTACCAGATTTCCTTGGTCCACGGTTCCTTCGCCGCCGGCTTGTTGTCAAAGAAGATGACGTTTGCCTTTACCCCCGGCGCGTAGAAGATGCCGGTGGGCAGCCGCAGGATTGTGTGGAGGTCGGTCGTCTCGAGCAGCTTCCTGCGCACGACCTCGCCCGCCCCGCCTTCGAAGAGCACGTTGTCGGGGACGACGACGGCCGCCTGTCCCGTTGTCTTCAGGATCGTGCGGATGTGCTGGACGAAGTTGAGCTGCTTGTTGCTCGTCGTTACCCAGAAGTCTTGCCTATTGTAGGTGAGCGTCTCCTTCTCCTGCTTGCCATCTTCCGTCGTAACCGTAATCGAGCTCTTCTTCCCAAAGGGAGGATTGGTCAGCACGTAGTCGTAGCGAACTCCCGGGTCAGCTGCCAATGAGTCGGCAGCGGACACGGTGACCTCGCCGCCGATCTCGCCGATGTTGTGCAGGAACATGTTCATCAAGCACAGCCTACGGGTAGCCGGGACGATCTCGTTGCCGTAGAACGTGCTTGTCTTTAGCGCCTGCTTTTGTGCTCGATCAAGTTGGTAGTTCTTCGTGATGAAGTCGTACGCCGCCAGGAAGAAGCCGCCAGTGCCGCAAGCCGGGTCACAGATCGTCTTTCCGGGCTCAGGTCGGACGCATTCGACGATGGCCTTGATCAGCGGGCGAGGGGTGAAGTACTGTCCTGCGCCGCTCTTTGTGTCCTGAGCGTTTCTTTCGAGCAGACCTTCGTAGATGTCGCCCTTTACGTCAGCCTCCATGATCGCCCACTGCTCTTGGTCGATCATGTGAATGAGGCTTGCCAACAGGGCGGGTTCCTGAATGCGGTTCTGGGCCTTCATGAATATCTGGCCTAACAAGCCCTTTTCCTGACCCAACTTGCGGAGCAGGTCGGCATAGTGATGGTCGAGTTCGGCACCGGTCTTGCTGGTAAGGCTTGGCCAGTCGAAACCCTCGGGGATGCCGAGGTCTCGGTTGTACGGCGGCTGGGAGTACTCATGCGCCATCTTGAGGAAGATGAGGTATGTCAACTGCTCGAGGTAGTCGCCGTAGCTCAAACCAGCGTCCCGCAAGACGTGGCAGTAGCTCCAAACCTTGTTCACGAGTGTGCTTGTAGGCGTCATCGTGCACTATTCACCGTCTCTTCAGCGCGTTTCTCGGACCGACGTCGCGAATTCGGCTGAGCTGTGGTACGTGTCCTTTTCGCCATCGACTGTCGCGCATGTTGCTTTCCCTCGGCACGAATGCGTTCCAGCATCATGTCTGCGGGTTCGTATTCGGGGTCGTTGCGAACAGCGGCTAGTTCAGCCTCGCTGAGCAACCGCCCTTCGAAGGCTTTCTTGAGGATGCCCTGACGGAGAGCCTCGGCCTGCTGTAGCCCGTGGTCGACTGCTCTATCCAAGTTGTCTAAGACCGAGAATCGAGCCTCGATCTCTGCAACCACGACCTGCTGCTCCGCGAGTGAGCAGAAAGGAATCCGCAACGAACAAATCTCATCTGAGTTTATGTTGTGTACACCGCTGGTGGAGCGCGCCTTAGCCTCTATCTGAACACGAAGCCGAGGAGCCTGAAGGCACCAAACCAAGTAACGCCCGGACACTATCGCCCTGTTTGGCCGCAGTCTGACCAAGTAACCTGCGAAGAGATGGTGCGTATCGTGATCCGTAACCAAGGCGGGCCGGCCAACCAGTGAGACGCTTCCATTTGAGCGAATAATAAGCACATCGTCCGCCTGCAAGGCGTAGGTTTCCAACTCGTCTTCTGAGAAGGTGGCGTACTTCAGGTCGCTCGTGTCGATGCGTCCAGCAACGATATTGGGTATTCTCAGTACGCTTGTACCATGTGGCTCTGCTACACACTTCTTGGCCGTTCCATACGTGAGGGTTTCGATGACAGCGCCTAGAGTGACCTCTGTCCACTCGGCAGGTAAGGCGCTGGAAGTGCCGTTGGCTCCCGAAACCATTGGCGGTAGCTTTTGTGGCTTGGTCGGTTTCTTTCGCCCCAACTCCTTGCCTCCACCCAGCTCCCAGGCCACAACCGCCTGCTCCCGCTCCAGCACTTGTTGCCGATACCGCTCTTCTTGCGCCATTTTGATCGCTTCTAACACATCATCGGCACTCGGCAGCCTGCCTGCAGCTTGCTGTTTCGAACGCCACTCGGCGGTAAGCTTCCCTTCGAAAGCTGCTTTGAGCACCGCCTGACGATACTGCTTGAGCTGCTGTTTGACGGTCTTGAGCAACTCGACGCCTTTATCCAACTCACTAAACAGGGCCTCGATCTTGGCTACGATGGCACGCTGCTCGACGAGGGGCGGTAGCAGGAAAGAGAAGTCACTTATTTGCTGGAAGCTAACACGCGGTCGGTCGCCCTCGTTGAGCTGGCAGGCAAACGCAACGAAGTCCCTTGCGTTCAGGCGGTACGCCAGATAGTGCGGCGTTATAGCTTTGCTGGGAGGAAAGACAATGAACTCACCCGAAGCCAGTCCGTCGAATCCAGGAATTGCAACCTTGTTGAGATAAGGCCGAAGTCGTCCGTACAGTACGTCAGAGTGATAGAAGCGATAGCAGTCACTCTTCATTTCTCCAGCAAGGCCGCGACCAATGACTTTCATGGTGCCAGATTCGACATGATCCATGCCGACGAACGGCTCATTCGGATGTGCTTGGGGTGAAACCCTCACCCTACGAGGTTGCACCACGTCTTCGAGCCGACACTGAACCCAGCCATCCGGCAAACACTTCGTCACGCTACTAACCCCTCATTGAGCTCATCAAGAATGGACGTGTACTCTTGTCCAAAGAGCTGATAAAAGCGCCCTAGGCCACCTTGACCATCAAAAGGAGCCAACTCCAGATCCTCTGGGGTGATGTGAAAACTCGTGGCGATGTGGTCCCTGACCATATGCAACCAGTGCATCTGCTCTTCCGTGAACTTGGGCGCATCACCATGGTGACGCTTGAATACCCACTCCTGGAATCGCTGCCTGACGACCGTGTCGAAGCTGGTGAGTTTCGGGTCCAACCCGACGACGCGGCGGAGAAGGGAAACGAGCGCCACAAGCTCGCTCTTTGGGGTTTCCGGCACGTTCTCCTCAAGCTGCCTGTAGGCGTTCCAAATGCGTGCTGGGGCAAGGGCCGGCTTGTCGGCCTTGAGTCGCTCGAGCACTTCTCGGACCATCTCAAGGGTGAGCTCCCGTAAGCGATAGGGCTGGTCATAGAAGATTCGGAGGGCAGTGAGCTCGTCTTTGTGTTGCTCCAGGTACGTCCGGAAGTCGGCAATCGCCTGCTCGGCGTTGACGACCGCCTCCCTATCCCAGCCCTCGCTGGTGACCTCATCTATGTTTCTGTCATCGATGACTTGCTCGATGGCCTTTCTGGCCAATTCGAGAAACTGCCGGACCTCCGGCGTGAGAGCCTTTGCCGCTTCTCGGACCAGGAACTGCTGTGTCTCCTGCTTCTGGTCCTCCGTCGGCTCTCCGCCATGGTCCAGATGGAAACGCTCTCGGGCAGCTTTCTCGATGGTTTCCGGATCGTGAGCAGCGATGAGGGCCCTCGCGATGTCCTCGACCGATTGACCTCCGGTCAGTTTGGCGAATTCTTTGCGCTGCCTCGGCGTGAGGCGCGTGTTGAGGGTGGCGAGACGGCCTGCTGCGGAGAGAAACGTGTCCTCGTCGCTTCTACCCAGTGCGATAGCGTCGAGCAGGTCTTTGAAGGGCACTCCACGTTTGCGTTCGAGAGGACGAGAGTCGCTCTTGAGCGATGTCGTCACGCCGACGGCGTCGATAATGATGAAGCCCGACTTCCCGAGTGTCGCTGACGGCGACACTTTTCTCAGGTCGTCGGTGCTGATGGTACGGCAGCCCCGCCCTTTCATTTGTTCGAAGTAGCTGCGGCTACGCACGTCCCGCATAAAGATAAGGCATTCCAGCGGCCTCACATCGGTCCCCGTCGCAATCATGTCAACGGTGACGGCAATCCTCGGATAGTAGGCGTTCCGCAGATCTGCCAGCGTCGCCCTGGGGTCGTCAGCGCGGTAAGTGATCTTCTTGCAAAACGCGTTGCCTTCCCCGAACTCCTCTCGCACGATCTGGACGATGTCGTCGGCGTGGGAGTCGTCTTTGGCAAAGATGAGCGTCTTGGGAACCTCGTTGCGGCCGGGAAAGAGGACGGGAAGCCGCTCTTTAAAAGTCCGGATGATGGTGCGTATCTGGCTCGGATTGACTACGTCGCGATCGAGCTGTTTGCCGCTGTACGTGATATCCTCGTCCGGATGCTCCCAGCCCTGACGGCGGGTGAGCTTGTCCCTGACGACGACGAAACCCTCATCCTTTTTGATCACACCGCCGTCCCGCGTGATCCGGGTTTCAATGCGATAGATCTCGTACCCGACGTTTACGCCGTCGATGACCGACTGCTCGTAGGGGTACTCGCTCACGACGTTCTCATGGAAATAGGCGAACGTCCGCTTGTCGGGCGTGGCGGTCAGGCCGATCTGGAAGGCGTCGAAGTACTCGAGGACTTGTTTCCAGACGTTATAGATCGACCGGTGACACTCGTCGATGATGATGAAATCGAAGAACTCCGGGGGGACGGTAGCGTTGTAGACGACGGGGACCGGCTCCCGCTGCAGCACTCGTTCCGCCGGGTGCGTTTCTTCGTCGGCTTGATCAAGCTCCTCGTCCTTCAGGATCGAGTACATCCGCTGGATAGTCGAGATGCAAACGCTAGAATCCGGAGCGATGTACCGGGAAGTCAAGCGTTGCACCCGATAAAGGTCGGTGAACTTGCGGTTGTCGTCGCGTGGTGTATAGGCCATGAACTCCTGCTCGGCTTGCTCACCTAGGTTCTTCGTATCAACAAGGAATAGGACGCGGCGAGCCTTGGCGAACTTCAGGAGCCTGTAGATAAAGGTGATGGCCGTGTAGGTCTTCCCCGCCCCCGTGGCCATCTGGATTAGCGCCCGTGGCTTGGCCTCCCGAAACGAGGCTTCGAGATTGTTGATGGCCCGAAACTGGCACTTGCGTAGACCTTCCGGGCTCAAAGATGGAATGTCGTGCAGCCGGGCGCGAAGAGTCTTTGTCTCCGCCAACCACCGGCGCAAAGTCTCGGGCCTGTGGAAGGCAAAAACGGGGCGAGAGCGCGGTTTGGGATCAAGATAATCGGTGAAACGCGTCAGTTCGCCGGTTGACTCATAGGCGAAGCGCAGAGGGGTGGCGTTATCGAGCAGCTTGATTTTGGCCGTGCGGTATCGGTCCGTCTGGTCCTCGTGGACGGTGAGCCGGAATCCCTCTTCTGCTCTTTTCGCTTCGATCACGCCTACGGGCTTGCCGTCAACGAACAGGACATAATCCGCCGGCCCTTCGGTCGTCTGCAGCTCACGAACCGCCACGCCGGTCGACGCGAAGACGTTCATGGTATCCTTCGTCTGCAACTGCCAACCGGCCGCAACAAGTAGATTGTCGATTTGATCGCGAGCTCTCTGCTCAGGGTGCTGGTTTGGGTAGAGCAAGGCTATCTGGCCACCCCGCCCAATTGTTGCGTCAGCACCGCTTTTCTTCGATTCAGAGTAAAGCGGACCCTTCCCAGGGTAATGCCCAGGTGCGTCGCGACCGCGTAGTCGTGAACGAGCACGTCAACCGTTTGGATTTCAGCCAAGTCGTTGATGTATTGCTCGAGCAGCGTCAAGCGCGTTCTTGCAGCGACTGGGCGATGTCGATGCGGGCGAGCACGCGCCCTTCCTCGTCCAGACCAGGCTTGAACAGGACGCCGACGTCGATGTCGCTTGAGCGCGTCCATGTGCCATCGAGCCAAAGAGGTAGGCGGCCTCTACCTCGTCCCATTCTTCAAGGAAAGGGGAAGCAGCGACCGACAGAACACGATCGGCCGCCAAAGGCCCACGGACTGCCGCTTACGGCGCCGGCACGATCCGGTAGACGAAACCGGTGTGGTCCGCCACGTACAGCTCTCCGGCCGCGTCTTCACCGAAGGCGGTGACCAGCATGGCCTCCTGCAGCAACTGCTCAAAGGGCCACATGGCCGGCTGCCGCCCGGGCTGCTCCCGGTAGCCCGGCGCCGGTTCCGTGGACATGGCCCAGATGGTGCCGCTGCAGTAGTCGCCGAAGAGGTAGTAGCCGGCCAGGCCGGGGATGGCGGTGCCGCGGTAGACGTAGCCGCCCGTAATGGAGCAGCCGAACTCGTGGGAGTACTCGGCGACGGGCATCGTCAGGCCCGCGGGGTCGCAGCGCCGGTTGGCGGGATAGCAGTGGCTGCCTTCCATGCGGTTCCAGCCGTAGTTTTGGCCGCCGCGGCTCGCCGCCGGCTGGAAGTTGACCTCCTCCCAGGCGTTTTGCCCGACGTCCGCGATGTACAGGTCGCCCGTGGCCCGGTCAAAGGAGAACTTCCACGGGTTGCGCAGCCCGTACGCCCAGATCTCGGGCCGGGCGTCCCGCCGTCCCACAAACGGGTTGTCCGCCGGCACGGCGTAGGGCGTCCCGCCGTCGACGTCGATCCGCAGCATCTTGCCGAGCAGGGTGTTTAGGTTTTGGGCGTTGCCCCACGGGTCACCGGCGCGGCCGCCGTCGCCCGTGCCGATGTAGAGGTAGCCGTCGGGGCCAAACGCCATCGTGCCGCCGTTGTGGTTGGCGGCGGGCTGGTCGATCTGGAGTATCGGCCGGGCCGTGCTCGGGTCCGCCACCAGCCGGTCGGGTCCGACCCGGTATTCGACGATCTGCGTGTTGCCCGTCCGGTCGGTATAGTTCACATAGAACCGGCCGTTGGCGGCAAAGTCCGGGTGAAACGCGATGCTGAGCAGCCCGCGCTCCCCTCCGGTGGAAATCCGGTCCTGCAGCGAAAGGAACGGCGTCTCAAGGAGCCTATCGCCCGAGAGGTCATAGACGCGGATCGCCCCCGTCTGCTCCACGATCCACAGGTGCTGCGAGTCGCCGGGCGCGTACGCGATGTGGGCCGGCTGGCTAAAGACCGCGCTCAGAGGCTCCAGGCGCACGGCCGGCAATGCTGCCGCGGGCAAAGCGGCCGGCATGCACCCCAAAACGATCGCCGCCAGCGCACCTAGGGCTGCCACGGCGCGGCGCAATGGTTTGCTGCTTATGAGGGACACGCGGGACACCTCCTGAGAGCATCATACCACGCCGATGCGGCAACTCCTGACGAGGATGAGGCGGCGGGAGGGGCGGTGACCCGGCAGCCCGAACGATCGCGCTCAGGGCTGGCCCGGACCCGGGTGGTCCCCGGGGCCGCCCCGAGGTCATTACCCGGCATGGTCTGTCGTCGTATCGCCGGCCCGTTCGAACGGGCCGGCCCCGCCGTGTTGCCGGATTGACGACGCCGCGCTCCGCCCGGCTGTCGGGGTTAGGGGAGAACCGGTGGCCATCGTCTTAGCCTTGATTACGGCTCTTGCCTTTGGAACCGGCGATTTTCTGGGCGGCCTTGTGTCTCGGCGGGTACCGCCCCTCGCGGTCGCCTTTGTCTCGCAGGTCGTCGCCGGCGGGGCGCTGCTGGCGGCGGCATGGGTGCTTGGTCCGGGGCCTTCCGGGGCGGTCCTGGCGTGGGGCGCGGCGGCCGGAGTCGCCAACGGGGCCGCGTTTGTCATCTACTTGCGGGGGCTTGCAGCCGGATCGATGGGTGTCGTATCGACCCTCACCGCGGTCTGGAGCGCGCTCGTGCCTTTCGCGGCTGGACTGCTGCAGGGCGAGCGGCCCGGCACGTGGGCTCTGCTGGGAGCGGCCGCGGTGCTCTTGGGGGCGCTTCTGGTTTCGGCGGGGCCCCAAGGCCCGCTGCGACGGGGTGAGGGACACCGGCGCAGGCGGCGGGGAGCGGGATCGCGGAGCCGGCCGGCGTGGACGCTCTTTGCTCAACCGGGAGTGTTCGAAGGTACGCTGTCGGGTGTGTTGTACGGGGCCGGGGCGGTGCTCTACCAGCGAGCGGGCCCGCATGCGGCTCTTTGGCCCGCACTGGCCGCGGTCGTGGCCACGGCGGTGCTTACAGGCGCCTTGGCCTGGTTCACCCGGACGACCATCGTCCCCGCGGTGTGCGGCTGGCGGCTCGTGGGCGGCATGGGGCTGTTGCACGCCCTGGCGTCGGCCGCGTTTGTGCTCGCCATCCAGTCGGGCCTGCTGTCCATCGTGGCCGTCGTGGCCGCCATGGGCCCGATCCCCACGACGCTGCTGGCGCGGCTCGTGTTGGGAGAAACGCTGCGCCCCGCGCAAAGCTTGGGTGTCGTCCTGGGGCTTGCGGGCATCGCCTTTCTCTTGCAACCTTGAGAGAAAGACACGAAAGCGGCGGGGTTTCCCGCCGCTTTCGCCGTGCTGTTTCGCGCTGCCCTACGCTTGGGCCGGCTCAGCTCAAACGATCCTCAGCTCAATCGATCTGGATCTTGCGTCCCTGAGGCGCCGCGGCCTTGGGCAGCGTCACGATCAGTTCGCCCTTGTTGAACTCGGCCTTGACCTTGTCGTGCGCGATCTCCGCGGGGAGGCGGAAGCGCCGCTCAAACCGGGTCACGCTCGTGGTGCGCTCCCGGCGCAGGAAACGCCTTTCGTCGCGCTCCACTTTTTCGCCCCGCAGGGTGAGGACGTTGTTGCGCAGCTCGATCTCGATGTCGTTCTTGTCGAAGCCAGGCAGGTCGGCGGTCAGGATGTAGGCCTCCTCGGTCTCCTCGATGTCCACCGCCGGCACCGCCGGCCTCCACCCAAAGGGCCACGCGAACAGCTCGTCAAGGTCGGGCCACCACGAATCCATGATGGTCCTCGGAACCAGCTCCCGCATGATCGCCACACCTCCTGTACTTGCTATTTTTCCCTTCACCGCGATCGTACACCGAAGGTCAAAGAAAGTCAAGGCACGCCTGCCAGCGCGCAACTGCCCCGGGGCTCAAAGCCCCGGGGCAGCCGTGAGCGTTTCCTTCAGGCCGGTGGCGCCTTGCGTGCGAGGATCTAACGCGCCAGGTCCGTCAAGACCTGGGCCATGAACTCGGCCCGCCAGAACATCCGCAGCGCTTCGAGCCGATCGCGTACTTCGCCCTCACGCAAGCCCTCGCCGGCGCTGTAGAGCACGATGCTGAGATGAGGCTCGATCCCCAGCGCACGGGCCGCCGCGATGGCCGCCCGGGCCTGCTCCGCGTTCCAATCGAGCATGTAGTTGAGCAGGTCTTCCTTGACGGAGCTTTCCTCCTCGTCGTCCTCGAGGTTGTAGTGGTAGACGGTGAGCAGGGTCCCCATCTCATAGGTTCGCCAGGAGGTCGCCAACAGGCCGTACGGGTTGTCCGTGTCGGGCGGGAACAGGTAGTTGAGCAAGCCGTTGGCGAGGCCGTAGTCCGGGTCGACCACGACCATGCCGCGCTGCACCAGGTCAACGTGGACCCCGCCGGTGCTGGCGATGGAGTCCAGTTCCACCCGGTCGAAGTATTCCAAGGCCGTGTAGGCGCTGACCAACTGGATCTGGGCTTGGCGCGCCACCGTATGCTCGGGCGGAGCGCTGCCCGTTTCCGGCGCCGACACGTAAAGCTCCACCAAGTCGACCGCCTGCCGGCGCAACGCTTCCGCCTGCGCGTACCAGTAGGCGGCCCGCAGAAGGTGCTCGCCCGCCTGCTCGACGGCTTCGCTGTCCTCCTCGTCGGGGTCTTGTTCCTCCAGCGTCTCCAGCGAGCTGTCCACGCTCAAAAGGAGCGTGGCGCCGCGGAACACCGCGGCCCGCGCCTCCGCCAGGACGCCGTAGAGCTCCAGCACCCACGCAACGTCGGACAGCGCCTCCGGAGGCGCTTGCTGCAAGGCTTCCCAGAGCTCGTCGATGGCGGCGTTGGTAGTGTCCAGGACGTCGTCGAGTTCCTCCAGCGCTTCCCGCAGGCCGCTCACGTCGCCGCGCACGTCGGACCGCTCAAGCCCCGTGATGGCTGTGACCAGCTGCTCGATGGCGATCCGCTCCGCCTGCCCCACGTACGCGAGGGCAAGGGCCGGGTTGCCGGCCGCAGAGGCCCGTTCGGCCGCCTGCATAAGCCGGGGCAGCCGGGGATCCAGCTGCGCGCCGAGCCCGGCCAAATGGTCCCCGATTTCCTCCACACGCTCGGAAGCCTGCTTGTACACGTCCCTCAGCGCCTGGGCAAGCGGCGCGGGCAGGGCCGTCGAAATGGCAGCCGGCGCGTGGGGCCGCAGATCGTGGCCGGTAAAGGCGGCGTACGCCTCATAGAAATTGCCGACTTCCCGTACCTCGACGCCGAGGCCGGCGCCGTGAGCTACCAGGTCGACACGGCCGGAGGACGATTCTTCGTAGCGCTGCCCGATGGGGATCAGCACCAGCTTGTACCCGAATTCGGCCGCGGCGTCGATCTTCTGCTGGATGCCGCCCACAGGTCCCACGGTGCCGTCGGGGTTGATGGCGCCCGTCATGGCTACGCCGTCGCGGAGCGAGTGCCCCAAGAGGCCGGCTGCCACGCCGACGGCCCGGACCATTCCGTCGCTTGGGCCGTCGCCGAAGCCGACCATGTCAAACGCGATGCTTACTTCATCCAGCGGCACGCCGGCAAAGCGGGCGCCCAGGATGGCCGCGAGCCACCCCGTCGGCCGTGACATGGGACCGACGCCGCCCGGGACGTCTTCCAGGATGCCGACCCGGATGCGGGGTTCGGGGTTGCGGCCGATGAGGATGCGGATGAACTCCAACGCATGCCCGGCGGCTTCCCCGTCGGGGCCCTCCACGTAGGCGAGGGCGGGGACGACCACCGCCCGGTCCGCCGTGTGCAGGCCAAGGCCCGGGCTGACGGTGAGGATGGAGGATGCCCAGACCGGTACCGGGAGTGCGCTTAGGGCGAGAACGCCCGCTGCAAGCACGACGGTGAGCGCACGGCCGAGCATCCCGGGCGCGCGCCAACCAGCGGCGCGCCCATAACGACGAGACAACACAATCCATGCACCTCCTAGTCGTTGGCGCCGCCGGCAGGGGGGGATACCGGCAAGATATTGCTGGCGTTGCCAGGTTTTGACTCACTTTCCACACAACTTGGCCGTTCTCCTACCTCCAGGGCAGGGTGAGCCGAATCTTTTGGGGAATCTCACCGGAAGCCCCGGTACAAGGGGCCGAGAGGAGGTTCCCCCGCTGGATACGGCGTGCATCACCTTGGCTGTCATCGGCGCCGGCAACCGCGGCGCGGACGTCTACGCCCGCTGGGCGCTGGACCATCCGGAGGAGGCCCGCGTCGTGGCGGTGGCCGACCCCGACCCCGCCCGCCGCACGGCCTTTGCCGAGGCCCACGGCATTCCAGGCGCCAACGCCTGTACCTCTTGGGAAGAGCTGCTGGCAAGGCCCCGCCTCGCGGACGCCGTCGTGATCGCTACACCCGACCGCATGCACGTTGAGCCCGCCCTCAAGGCCCTTGAGCGCGGCTACGACATCCTGCTCGAAAAGCCGATCGCGCCTACCCGCGCCGAGACGCTTCTCCTCAGTGAAGCCGCGGCACGCCATGGAGCCGTCGTTACCGTCGCCCACGTGCTGCGCTACACCCCTTTCTTCGCCGCCCTCAAGCGCCTGGTGGAGGAGGGGCGCATCGGACGGCTCGTCAACATCGACCACGTCGAAAACATCGGCTACTGGCACTTCGCCCACAGCTACGTGCGGGGCAACTGGCGGCGCGCGGACGCCGCGAGCCCCATGATCCTCGCCAAGGCTTGCCACGACATGGACATCCTGCGCTGGCTCGCCGGTGCGCCGTGCCGGCGCGTCGCTTCCTTCGGCAGCCTCTTGCACTTTCGCCCCGAAAACGCTCCGCCCGGTGCGCCCGCCCGCTGCACCGACGGTTGCCCGGTGGAAGCGACGTGTCCCTTCAACGCCGTCGCCTTCTACGTGGAAGGTCTCGCTGACCACGCCGGCTGGCCCGTTTCCGTCATCACGGGCGACACGTCCCGGGAGGGGCGCCTGGCGGCCCTGCGCACAGGCCCTTACGGCCGGTGCGTCTACGCCTGCGACAACGACGTGGCCGATCACCAGGTGGCCGTGCTCGAGTTTGCCAACGGCGTCGCGGCCACCCTGACCGTAACCGCCTTCTCGGAGGAAAACACCCGCACGATCAAGCTCATGGGCACGATGGGCGAGATTTGCGGCCACATGGAAACCGGCCGCATCGAGGTCCGGCCCTTTGGGAGGCCGGGGGCCTTAGGGAGCGGCAGCGGGCGCACGACGGCCATCGGCTCCCGCGTCCTACGGGAAACCATCACCGTTGCGGCCGGCTCGGGCCATGCGGGCGGCGACGACGGCCTCATGCGGGCTTTCGTCGACCACGTGCGGCGGCGCAAGGCGGGGGAGCGGCCCGCTGCGATGCTGACGTCGCTGGCCGAATCCCTGGAGAGCCACCTGATGGCCTTTGCCGCGGAGGAAGCGCGCACTTTGGGCGCGGTCGTCGAGCTGTAGCGCCCGCCGGCCGCGCCCAAAGGCTGTGCCGCCGCTTTCACGGCGCCGTCGCGGTCACGCGGGGCGGCCGCGGCGACGCCGGGGTTACCGCCCCTATCGAAGCGGTCGGAAGACGCCGGGGTTTTCCGGCCCCTCCACGTGGAGCACCGCGACGGCGCCCTTGCCCAGCGCCCGGCCGAGCGCGTGGTCCACGAGGATGTAGTCGCCGGGGACGTCCACCGTAAACTCAACCCACGTCGCGCCGCCCGCGGGGATGAGCGTCGTCTGGATGTTGCTCACGGGCTCGGAGGCGCCCTCCTGGTGCACGACGTCGAAGATTTCGCCGATGACGTGAAACGATGACGTCATGTTGGGCCCGCCGTTGCCGACGAACAGGCGCACCCGCTCGCCCACCCGGGCCTGCATCGCATGGTCGCCGGTGATCGCTTGGAACTGCCCGTTGAACACGACGAAGTTCGGCTGCTCGGCCCACATGGCCGCCGGGTCGTGCTGGGCGTGCCCGGTCTCACCCGGCCGCAGGTCCGTGTACAGGTCACCTTGCATGATGTAAAACTCGAGGTCGACGGGCGCGAGCCCCTCCGGCGGCTCGACGACGATGAGGCCGTACATCCCGTTGCTCACGTGCAGCGGCACGTAGGGCGTCGCACAGTGGTACACGTACACCCCCGGGTTCATGGCGAGAAACCGGAACGCCTTCTCTTCACCCGGCGCCACTTGCGTCGCCTCCGCGCCGCCGCCGGGGCCGTTGACCGCGTGCAGGTCGATGGAATGCACCTGCGTGCTGTCGGGTGCATTGCGCAGCCGGATCTCCACCGTGTCGCCCTGGCGCACCCGGATCATGGGACCGGGCACGGTGCCGCCGAACGTCCAGTAGGTGTAGGTGATGCCGTCCGCGAGCTGCCCGGTGAGCTCCTTGGCCTCAAGTTCCACCACGACCGTCTCGGGACCGGTGCGCGCGGGCGGCGGCGGGATGTCCGCCGGATCCTTGGCGACGCGCGCCGCCTTGGCCCCGACGGCGCCTGCGGGTTGAGAGTCCGGTGCCGCATTTGTGCCGGCCGCGTCCCGCGTGACGACGACGCGAGCCGTCATGCCGGCCAAGTAGTGGCCGCCGGTGTCGCACAGGACGTCGTAGGTGCCCTCGGCGGCAAAGGTGAAGTGGAACTCCTGCCCGGGCAAGAGCTCCGGCGAGCGAAACAGCTCGGACGCCTTGCCCAGCGTGGCCGGCGTCGCGTTGACGACGTTGTGGTTGACCGGATCGCGGTTGACGAATACGACCGTCGTCCCGGGCGCTACCCGCACTTCCCTGGGCTGAAACTGCATATCCTTGAGCTCAATCACGACCACCGCGGCGGCCTCCGCCACCGTCGCGCCGGCGGGCGCCCCGGCCGTCAAGAGGGGCGCGTGCTCGACCGCACCGGACGCGAGCCGCAGGCGGGCGTCCCGCGTAAGTCCCAAGGCGAGCGCGAGGAGCGCCACCGCCGCCAGCAACAACCCAAGCCGGATGCCTCTATTGTGCATGCCGAATACCCCCTTCTTAAACCCTGGCGCACGCCGGATTGCCCGGCCGCTTTGCCCTGCCTATCCCGTGGCGGTTTCATCGTAGGGGATGGGGCGATCCGGCGCGATGACCCGGCGCACGTCGCCGTGTGATGTAGGTCACAAATTTCCGACGACAACCGATCAACTTGCTTTTCGTAATCAGGGCGTGGCCTTTCGCGCGAAGCACGTTTTCGCAGCGAGGACGCATGCCGCGGTGTCCCGGGGCACATCCTCCCGGGGGGGAGCGCGCCCGCGGCGGGAGCTCGGGGAGGATCGCGTGCTCGCCTAGTCCAATGAACGAGCCAGATGACGCCAGGAGGTGGAAACGATATGGAAGCCTTCGTTCGGGGAGTGCGCCTTGCCTACGACGACGTGGGGTCGGGGCCGCCCATCGTATTCGTCCACGCCTTTCCGCTGCACCGGGGCATGTGGCGCCGGCAGCTGGAGGCCGTGGCCAAGGCCGGCTGGCGCGCCATCGCCGTCGACCTGCGGGGGTTTGGCGGCTCGGAAACCGGCGACGCTCCGTTTACCATGGACGGGTGCGCCGACGACATCGCCGGCCTGCTTGATCACCTGGGCGTCACCGAACCGGCGGTGGTGGCGGGGCTTTCCATGGGCGGATACGTGGCGTTTGGCTGCGTGCGCCGGCACGCCCACCGGGTGCGGGCCCTGGTGCTCGCGGATACCCGCGCCGAGCCCGACACGGAGGAAGGCCGCGCTGGCCGGTACCAGCTGGCCGACAGGGTGCTGAGAGAGGGCGTGCGCGTCGTGGCCGAGTCCATGCTGCCGCGCCTCGTGGGCGAAACGACCCGGACCCAAAGGCCTAAAGTGGTGGCCGAGGTGGAGGAGCTCATGGAAGCGGCACGGCCCGAGGGGGTCGCCGCGGCGCTGCGGGGGCTGGCGGAGCGGCCCGACAGCCGGCCGGATCTAAGCCGCATTCAGGTACCCACCCTCGTCATCGTCGGCGATGAAGACGTCATCACGCCGCCCGCGGCGGCCGAGGCCATCCACGGCGGCGTTGCCGGCAGCCGGCTTCAGGTTGTCCCGGGCGCTGGACACTTGCCCAACCTGGAGACGCCCGAAGCTTTCAACACCGCCTTGATCGAGTTTTTGACCGGGATCGCCCGCTGAGAGCCGGCGGGCGGCCCGGTTTCCCCTCGCGCCCCCCAGCGTGTATGCGTGTGCACGCATTGCACTGTGCCCCTCGTGCGCCGATGCGCGTGTATGCATAATTCTTCTGTCAATTCGCTTGCTCTGCGGCGACGGCCGGTGATAGATTATGCGACAAGTATTCGGTCCGCTGCCAACAACTGGCAGGCGGCCCAAGGGGGGCAGGTGCAATGGCAGGTCAGTACGATGTGGTGATCAGCACGCTGTGGGTGCTGATAGCGGCCTTCATGGTGTTCCTGATGCACCTGGGGTTCGCCATGGTGGAAAGCGGGTTTACCCGCGCGAAGAACACCGTCAACATCCTCATGAAGAACGTGGTGACGGTGGCCATCGGCGTCGTGACCTACTTCCTGGTCGGGTTCGCGCTCATGTTCGGCCAAAGCGACAACGGCTTCCTCGGGTGGTCGTACTTCGCGCTGAGCAACGCCGGCCAGTTTGACGCGGGCGTGCCCGTGATGGCCTTCTGGGTGTTCCAGGCCATGTTCGCCGCGACGTGCGCGACTATCGTGTCCGGCGCGGTGGCCGAGCGGGTGCACTTCCAGGCGTACTTGGCTTTCGCCGTGCTCATGACGGCCTTGATCTACCCGGTGGTCGGCCACTGGGTGTGGGGCGGAGGGTGGCTTGCGGAGCTCGGCTTCCTTGATTTCGCCGGCTCAACGGTGGTGCACTCGGTGGGCGCGTGGGGCGGCCTCGTCTTTGCCCGCCGGCTTGGGGCCCGCATTGGCAAGTTCAGCAGCCAGGGCCAGGTGGCGCCCATGCCGGGCCACAGCATGCCGCTGGCGACCTTGGGCGTGCTGATCCTGTGGTTTGGCTGGTTCGGCTTCAACGGAGGCAGCACCATTGACGGCACGACGGCGGCGCTGGCCGACATCGTCGCGGTGACCATGATGGGCGGCGCGGCCGGCGGACTGGCGGCGCTGGTCCTCACGCTGTGGCGCACGGGCAAGGCGGATGCCGGGATGACGCTCAACGGCATCTTGGCGGGCCTGGTCGGCATCACCGCCGGCGCGAACGTGCTGACGATCTGGTCGGCCCTCCTGGTGGGCGTCGCCGCCGGCTTGTTCATGGCCGCCGCCGCTTCGTTCATCGAGCGGGTGCTCAAGGTGGACGATCCGGTGGGCGCCATCGCCGTGCACGGCGCCTGCGGCGTGCTGGGCACGCTGGCTGTAGGGTTGTTTGCTCAGGAAGGCGGGCTGTTTTACGGCGGCGGCTGGCAGCTGCTCGGCGTGCAGGCGCTGGGCGTCGTGGCGGCGTTTGTCTGGACGGTGGCGCTGGCTTGGGTCGGCCTGGTCCTTCTCGAGCGGGTCATGCCCTTGCGGGTGTCCAAGGAAGTGGAGCTTGCCGGGTTGGATATGGCGGAACATGCCGCCGTGGCGTACAGCGGCATCGGGTTGCCCGAAGCGGCCTACGCGCCGGTTGGCACGGTGCAGGCGGTCGGCCAAGGCCACTGAGCTGCCACCCCTCCTCACCCCAGCAGGCGGCGCCGTCCCGTGGGCGGCGCCGCCTGCGCGCGCCTCCGATCAGTGCTGGAGGATTTGCGAGAGGAAAAGGCGCGACCGCTCGTGCCTCGGGTTAGTGAAGAACGTCTCGGGGTCGTTTTCTTCGACGATGCTGCCCTGGTCAAAGAAGATGATGCGGTCGGCCACTTCCCGGGCGAAACCCATCTCATGGGTGACGACCAGCATGGTGATCCCCGAGTGGGCCAGCTCTCGCATGACGTCGAGGACTTCCTTGATCATCTCCGGGTCCAGGGCGCTGGTCGGTTCGTCAAACAGCATGATCTTGGGCTGCATGGCAAGGGCGCGGGCGATGGCGACCCGTTGCTGCTGGCCGCCGGACAGCTGGCCCGGGTACTTTTTGGCCTGCTCGGGGATGCCGACGCGCTCCAGCAGCTGCATGGCCAGCTCCTCCGCGTCCTGGCGCCGCATTTTTCGCACCTGGACCGGGCCAAGGGTGATGTTGTCCAGTACGGTCAGGTGGGGAAACAGGTTGAACTGCTGGAAGACCATGCCGACTTCCCGGCGGATGGCTTCGATGTTGCGCATGTCGTTGGTCAGCTCGATGCCGTCCACGACGATGCGCCCCCGGTGGTGCTCTTCGAGCCGGTTGATTGTCCGGATAAAGGTGGATTTGCCGGAGCCCGACGGGCCGCAGATGACGATCTTCTCGCCCCGCCGCACGGAGGTGCTCACGCCCCGCAACGCGTGGTAGCTGCCGTACCATTTGTGCACGTCTTCGCAAACGATGATCGGGTCGCCGGTCGCCGCGGCCGGCTCGTCGTGCGCGCGGGTGTGGGCCTCCATGAGCTTTGCTCCCCCTATGTTTGCCTGCCTTGGCCCGCGGGCCGCTGCCGCCGGCGCCTGGCGCTGGGCACAAAATTACTGACTATAGAATACACCATGGCCGCGGCCCGGGCAAACCGCGGAGCTGCGCAGGGGTCCGTTGAGCTATGGCAAACGGTGAGGCAGGCTGCTGCCCAAGGGAAGCAGGCCGGGCCATCCCCGCGGCCGGAGATGGCCCGCCTCGCCGGATGGCGGATCAGTAGACCGGCGTGGCGTGGGTCGCCATGGCCGGCTCCTTGATCTTGCGCAGACGGTCATCGACGCCGAAGGCCACATGCACGTCGGCCTTGTAGCGGGTGACCCGGCCGCCTTCGACTACGGCCGTCAGGTTCAGCACTTCGACGCCGGTGATGTGCTGGATCGTCTTGGATGCGGCCTCCACGGCCTGGTTGACGGCGTCTTCCCAGCTCTCGGTGGATTCGCCGATCAGCTCGATGACGCTTGCCACCTTGAAATCGCTCACGGGCCTCACCTCCCGGATTTCCATGCTCGTTTGCAGCCTTTCCGCTCCTAGGATGTCCGGCGGCTGCCCCGGGGATGTGCCGCCCGCGGCGTTCGTCAGGCGGGCAAAAAAAGAGGACGGCCGAAAGGCCGTCTCAGGTGGCACCGGACCAGGAGGAGGAGAGGCGCCGGCGGCTTTCGACCGTCACTTTACCGTATTCCCGGGGGCTGCCCGCGGCGCTAGGAGCCGGTTCCCGATTCGCCGGGCGCCCGTGGGCCCTTCACCCATGCCGCGGCCACATGCTGCCGCACAGGTCGCGCCGTGCCGGCGCACGGCAGGCTACTCCTCGTCCTTGGGAATGAGCTTGCACAGCGGTACCGAGAAGTCGACGGCCCGCTTGATCTGGCCGAAGCCGGTTTCCCGGACGCGGCTGCGGAACTCACGCGCCTCCTCTTCCGACGAGAAGCCGAAATAGTGCCGGTTGCCGTTTAGGTATTCCACCCGCACGACCCAAATCTCTTCGCCGGTGCGTTCGGCGGGAAAGGCCACGATGCGACACCTCCATTGCGGTTATTGTTGCCGGGCGCCCATTGCCCAAGCACAAGAATACCTGCACGCGCGCCGCGCATGCAGGCATTCCCCAGGACCGCCGGAATTGTACAACGGTCAGTCGTTGAAATGCAGGCTCACGTAGCGCGCAACGGCCTGCCGCAGGTTGGCCGCCCAGATGTCGGCCAAGCCTTGCCGGGTGCTCCGCTGGTAGCGGGCGTGGGCCTCATCCACCTCGGTGATGACGTAAGGCCCGAGCTGCAGGTACACCTTGCCGTCGGCCTCGGTCACCTGGACGAGGTCGGGCGAGAGCTCACGGCCGAGGCTGTCCACGGCGTCCCGCAGGTGCTGGTAGATCTGGTGCTGGCGCTTGAGGGCGGACAGTTCGTCCGTGCCAAAACGCACCCGCAGGACGACGACGCCGCTGAAGATGACGTCCCACGCCTCATCCGGCGCCGGCACTCCTTGGGCAAAAGCGGCGGGCCACGCGCAGCTCACGAGCAAAGCAGCAAACAGTGCAAAAGCCATCCACCGGGAGACTTTCACGGCGTCACCCTCCTCACGGGAATCCGGTTTACCTCCTGCCCAGCGCCCGGGTGCGTCCCGGCGCTGTCCGGAACCCATCCTTCACTTCGCTGGCGCGGCCGGCAAATCCTGCCTTTACAAGGGCAGCAGGCGCAGCAGCGGCGAGCGCCGGTACTGGTCCGGGCGCCACTGCTGTTCCACCAGCTCGCCCGCATGCCACCGTTCGGCCTGGTCGCGGTAGTGGGGGCTGAGAACGTGGCCTGAGTTGCCGGGCAAAAGGACGTCCCAGCCGCGGCCGCTGGCCAGGTCCACCACGGTCCGCCAGGCGGCGCCCGAGACGACGCGGCCGGTGTCGTCGTCGTAGCCCATCGCCTGCGGCGTCGTGTGGCTGCCGGACATCGGCCAGTCGCCGACGTTGAAGAGGAGGCCGAGTACCGGCACGCTTTGGCCGACGGGATGGTAGGCGGTCAACCGGTGCCACCGTCCCCACTGCCACAGCTGCGGATCGCTGCCCTGCACGGCCGTCCCCGCGCTCACCGCGTCGCGGAACGCCGCCAGGGCAACCCGCTGCTGTTCGCTCGGCGGCATCGCGGCAAACAAGTGGTCCACGATCCCGGCGCCCATCAGTTCAAAGCCGAGACCGCGATCCACGATGGTCCTGCGCAGCTCCCGCTGCCACAGGTGCCATACCAACGGCGCCGCGGCCTCCGCATCCTCCACGTAATCCCACTGCTGCAGCAGGGCGAGCGCCTTTTGCTCCGCCTGGCTCAGGCTTTGTACGCCGCCTGCGACCCGGATGGCCGTCTCCAGGGCAGCCAACAGCCCCGGCAAGGTGCGCTCCGCGTGGGTGTTGACGATGTCAAGCTGCAGCGCCTGCATGTCCGCCACGGTGAAACCGGATGCCTGCGCCAGAGTTTCGCGGATGCGCTGCGCCCGCCACGGGAAGAAACTGTCGCCGATGTAGTGCGGGTACGGGTCGCCGGCGGGCAGGTTGTTGGCCGTGACGATGAACCCTTCGGGCGGGTTGTAGCTGCGGGGCATTTCGCTCTTGGGGATCGTGCCCAGCCAGTCGTGCTCGCCCGTCCACCCCGGCCGCGGCACGCGGCCGTCGCCCGCCGGCCGGATGGGAAGGAGACCGGACGACTTGTACCCGATGTTCCCCGCCGCATCGGCGTACAAAAAGCTGAGCGCGGGCATGTCAAACAAGTCGACCGCGCGCTCAAACTCCGCGAAGTTGCGCGCCCGCATAAGCGGCACGAGCGCCTCGATCTCGCGCGTCGGCCCCAGGGCGGTCCAAGCAAGCGCAAGGACGTCGGCCGGCTGCTTCTCTTCGTCGATGACGGGGTTCAAGACGGGTCCGTGCCGGGTTTCCAGCACCTCTAGTACGACGGGCTCGGCGCGCCCGGCCACGTGAATGATCTCCTCCCGCACCCGCGCCGGCTCGTAAACGCCCTTGTACAGGAACTCCCGGGGATTCGCGGGATTGGGCCTCTCGATGAACAGGTCCTGGCTGTCGGCGGCCAGCGACGTGATGGCCCAGGCGATGTGGTCGTTGCGGCCAAAGACGACGCCGGGCACGCCGGGGACTGAGATGCCGATGGCGTTGAAGTCGCCCTCCAGGACGAGGTGGATCTGGTGCCAGAGCGCCGGCACCGTGTATTGCATGTGCGGGTCATTGGCCAGGAGCGCCCCGCCCGTCGCGGTCCGGCTGGCGCTGAGCGCCCAGCTGTTGCTGCCCAAAAGGGGCGGGGGAGCGAACCGGACGAGTCGCTCCAAGGCCGCGAGCCGCTCGCCGGCGGCGCTGCCGGTGGAAACCGGCAAGGCGGTTTCGCCGGCGCCCGCGTCCACCGGGGCGGCCGAGTTTTCCGCGGCGGGTTCCGCGCCTTGCTCCGTCGCCGGGCCTTGTTCGGGCGCCTCGCCCTGGGCTGGAGCAGGCACGGGCGCGGGGGCCTCAGGCCTCTGCGGCTGCCACGCGACGATGGCCGGCGTGCCTTCCGGATAGGCGGGCAAGTATTCGTGCAGGACGTCCCAGCCGAGCCGCTCGCCGGCGATGTAGCGGGACAGCTCGAACTCCCAGTTGTGGCTCAGGTAGTAGGCCATCAGGCGAGCCACCAGGAGCGTATCGCCGGGTTCCCAGGGATCGGGGGTGTAGCCCAGCAGGCGAAATTCGATGGGCAGCATTCCTTGCTGTTTGGCCTGGTCGATGTAGGCCGTGACCCCGGCCGCGTACGCGTCGACCATCAGGCGCGCTTCGGCGCTGGCCTGGGCGTAGCTCGCCTCCGCCGCCTGCCGGAAACCCAGCGTGCGGAAGAAGCGGTCCTGCTCCAGCATGGGCTCGCCCACGATTTCCGCCATCCGTCCGCCGGCCATGCGCCGGTACAGGTCCATCTGCCACAGGCGATCCTGCGCCGTGACAAAACCTTGGGCAAAGAAAAGGTCATGCAGGTTGGCGGCTTCGATATGGGGGATGCCCCGCTCGTCCCAGTACACCCTCACTTCGCTCTGCAGTCCCGCGATCTGAAGGGTGCCCTGGCGCGGCGGTTCGGAGCGGCTCAAGTACCAGTAACCGCCACCGACGACGGCCAGCGCCCCGATGGCCAGGAGGGCGAGCAGCACGGTGAAGATGAGCAGAAACGGACGACGTCGGCGGCGGGGGCGGAAGCCCGGCACGGGACGCCTGCGCATGTCGATCGTCTTCCTTCCGTCGTCGGGCGCTATAATCTGTCAATCGCCAATTTCTGCGAAACCGAGTGGTTCCCTTCCTTACGCATTTCCCGGTCAACCCGCGGGCGGCCCGGTGGACACCGGCAGTCCCGCCGGCAGCCCCTGCTCCGCCCGCAGCTCGTCCACGAACCTCCGGGCCGTGCGGCCGGAGCGGCCGCCCTGTTCCCGCTCGTACGCCAGGGCCCGCCGGTGCAGTTCGTCCCGGTCCATGGCGATGCCCGCCTGCGCGGCCAAAGCTTCGACCATGTCCAAGTACGCCTGCTGGTCGGGCGGGTAAAAGGCCATGCGCAGCCCAAAGCGTTCGGCCAGCGACAACTTTTCGGCCATGGCGTCCTGCGGGTGGAGCTCGTCCGTGCTCGCGCCGGGCCGTTCGCTGACCCTCTGGCGGACCAGGTGGCGCCGGTTGGAGGTCGCGTAGACGAGCACGTTGTCCGGGCGCCCGGCCGCGCCGCCCTCCAGGCACGCCTTGAGCGACTTGTAGCCGGTTTCGTGGTCCTCAAAGGAAAGGTCGTCGATGAACAGGATGAAGCGGTTGCTGCGGTCCGCCAGCACGTCCAGGGCCTTGGCGAGCTGCGGCAGCCCCTCCCGGGTCACCTCGACGAGCCGCAGCCCGGCTCCGGCCAGCTCGTGGGCGACGGCTTTGACCGCCGACGACTTGCCCGTGCCGGCCGGGCCGTAAAGGAGCGCGTTATGGGCGGGAAGCCCGCGCACGAACCGCTCAGTGTTGGTCAAGAGGAGCTGGTGATGGCGGCTGTAGCCCGGGAGATCCTGTAGGCGCACCGGGTCCGGATGGCGGACGGGAACGACTTGCGCGCCGTCCCAGCGAAACGCCCGGCAGCGGCCGAGCACCCCGGTGCCGTGAAGGCGGTAGTGCTCCGCCAGCTCCTCCAGGAAGGCGCCCCAGTCCGGGGCTTGCGCGAGCCGCTCCTTGGTGCGCCGGCGGGCGGCGGCCAGCTCGTCGTCGGCCTGGGAAACGGGTCGCGGGCGCAAGTCTCCCCACCCGGCGGGGGTTCCGCCGGCTACGGCCGCGACCGCCTCCCGCACCGCCCCGGCGTCCCACGCGGCAAGCTGCTGCAGGCTGCGCAGGTCCTCCCGGGCCTGCTCGGCGAGGGACGCGCCCATGCCGCCTAGGCCCGCCAGGGCGGCCTTGCGGGTGAACGGGTTTTCGTCGTCCAGCACACGGTTAAGGATGTGATCGAGCCACGCATCGCCCACGGGCGTCTGCGTGCCCAGCTCGACGCCGCCGGCCAAATGCCGGAACAGCGCCGCGTAAGCTTCCCACACCGGCTCGGTGCTCGTCCAACCGCCACGGCTTTGATCTAGGAGCTCCATCAAGCGCAGGAAAGCTTGTCCCGCGGGATCGCTCATGACGCCCGCGAAGAGGACGAGCCGGTGCGCCGCCAGCCGGGCGGCAGCCGGCGACTGGCGCTCGCGCATTATGCCGCCTCCCTTTTGTACACGGTTTCGCCCGCCACCATGACCTCCGCGATGCTGTCCTCGCCGGCCAGGGCAAAGAGGGCGCCCAGCAGCGCGGCGGGGCTTTCGGCGTGGCGCATCACTCGCTCCAGCGTCGTGCCCGGCAGCGGGTCGACGATGACCAGGTCCGCGGCCTTGCCGGGGCCGAAGTCGCCGACCTCATCGCCGAGCCCGAGCGCTTCGGCGCCGGCCTTGGTGGCGAGGTAAAGCAGGTGCGCCGGCGTCAGGGGAAACCCGTCCGGGTGCAGCATTTGCACTTGGTACGCCATGAGGCCTTCCTTGAAAAATCCGAAGCCCGTACCCGCCCCCACGTCGGACCCGAGGGCCACCCGCACCCCCCGCTGCACGTGCCGGCGCAACGGAAACAGGCCGCTGCCGAGGAACGCATTGCTCGTCGGGCAGTGGGCCACGGTCGCCTGCGCCCGGGCGAGCGTCTCGAGCTCCCGATCGGTGGGATGGACGTTGTGGGCAAAGATCGAGCGGAGCCCGACGAGGTTGTAGCGGTCGTACACCCCCAGGTACGTCTTGGACCATGGAAACAGCTCCGCCACGACCCGGACCTCATCGCGGTTTTCATTGAGGTGCGTCTGGAAAAACGCGCCCGGGATCTCCTCCAGGAGCCGCCCGCACACCTCCAGCATCCGGTCGCCCGCGCTGATGGCAAACCGGGGCGTGACCGCGTAACGGATGCGCCCATGGCCGTGCCAGCGCCGGGCCAGCTCGAGGCTGTCGCGGTAGCCTCGTTGGGGCGTGGTGTGCAACGGGGGCAAAAGCCCCCGGTCAGACAGGGCGAGGCCGGAGACGATGCGCAGACCTGAACGGGCCGCTTCGGCGAAGAAGATCTCCTGCGCCTCCGGCAGGTGGGAGCCGAAAACGAGAGCGCTCGTCGTCCCGTTGCGCGCCAGCGCCCGCAAAAAGTCCCGCGCCGCCTGCCGGGCGTAGTCCGGGTCGAGAAACCGGATCTCCGCCGGGAGCGTGAACGTGGCCAGCCACTCGAGGAGCGGCTTGCCCATGCGGCCGATGATGGAGAGCTGCGATAGGTGGACGTGGGTGTCGACAAAGCCGGGCAAGACAATCGCAGGCCGCCGGTCGTCCACGGACGCGTGAGGACTCCCTCGTCGCACGTCGTCAAACGTTCCCACGGCCGCGATGCGTCCGTCCCGCAAGAGCAGTGCGCCGTCCTCGACGTACGACAAGCCGTCTTCGGAAGCAAACGGGTCTCCCGGAGTGTGGGCGAGGCGGGCCCGGAGGATCCGATCCATGGTGTCCGTTCCCTCCTGCGCGTCGCCTTAGTGGGCGGCGGTCAGGCGCAGGCCGATGATCCCCGCGAGGATCAGAGCGAGGCAGATCAGCCGTACCGGATCGCTGGATTCCTGCATGAAGAGGATGCCCACCAAGGCGGAACCGACGGCCCCGACGCCCGTCCAGACGGTGTAGGCCGTGCCCAGGGGCAGCGAGCGCATGGCGTAGCTGAGCAGCCCAAAGCTCACCAGCATCAAAGCAAAGGTGAGGATCGTGGGACCGAGGCGGGTGAAGCCGTCGGACACTTTCATGGCCGTGGCCCAGCCTACCTCAAACAGTCCGGCCACCAAAAGCGCCAACCAGGCCAAGGCGGAATCTCCTTTCACGCGCGCCGGGCCTTCGGAAAAACCGGCGCGGTCCCGTCACGTCCCTCCGGCCCCCGGAGAGGCCGCCGCTGTCCCGGCGCAGGGGCCCGGCTTGCGGACGGACGGGCGCGATCCTGGCCGCACGGCAGGCGGCCGGCTCGTCACCATATTCGCCGCCTTGTCGCCTTCACCTTGTCGACGCCGCCGCGGCCTGCCGCGAGCGCTTTGCCCGGCGGCTCCGCGGATGTGTTATAGTCGGACTAAGATTCGAAACCGCTAAGATTCGACACCGGGCGGAGGACGCGAGATGAACGTCCCCTTCGTCGGGCTCCTCGGCGTAACCGGCGGACTTGCCGCCTTGGGCCTGTGGGAAGCCCGCCGGCATGAAGCGGCGCTGGCCGCCATCTCCCTGCGGGTGCACGTCAACGGCACCCGCGGCAAGACGTCGACGACCCGCACCATCGCGGCGCTGCTGCGCAGCCTGGGCATGCGGGTGGCGGCCAAGTGCACGGGCACGCTGCCCATCTACATCGGTCCCGACGGGGTGGAGCGCCCGTGGCCCCGGCGCGGGCGCGCCCGGGTGCAGGAGCAGGTGCGCTTTTTGCAGGCGGCCGCCCGCGCCGGCGCCGAGGCGGCGGTCGTCGAGTGCATGGCGGTCGATCCCGCCCTGCAATGGATCTGTGAGCACCGCCTCATCCGGGCCCACATCGGCGTCATCACCAACGTGCGCCCGGACCACCTGGAGGACATGGGGCGCAGCCTCGAAGAGATCGCCCGCTCCCTGGCCAACACCATCCCGCGGGCCGGGTGGCTTGTGACCGCGGACGAGCGCTTCGCGCCGCTCTTTGCGGAGCTCGCGGCGCCCCTGGGCACCCGGGTCGTGGTGGCGCGGCCTGACCGGAACGGCGATCCGTCCGCGGAGCACCGGGCCATCGCCGTGGAGGTCGCGGCGTGCGCGGGCTTTCCCCGGGAGGAGGCGCAGCGGGCTGCGGCACGGCTGCCCCGGCTGCGGCCGCAGATGACGCCGCTGCCGCCGCCGGCCGAGGCGGCCGTCTGGCTTCACCTTTGGTCCAACAACGATCCCGACTCGTTCCGAGCCGTTACGTCTGGGCCCGAGACGCCGGCCGGGCTGCGAGTGCCGCTCCTCAACCACCGCCGCGACCGGCCGTTGCGCACGCGGCTTTTTGCGGACCTCCTGGCGGAGTGGGACCCGCTCCCCCGGGTGCTGGTGACGGGTGAGCCGGGCGCGGAGCGAGACCTGGTGCGGGCAGGGGTGCCCCTCGACCGCATCCGGCGGCTGCCGTTCCCGCCGCGGGCGGAAGACGTGTCCAGGGCGATCGCGGATTTGCCTGGCCCCGTCGTCGTCGTCGGCTGCGGCAACGCCCGGGGGATGGAGGACTTTGAGCCCGTAATGGTTGCGTCCGAAGCGCCCTTGGGCGACTTTACCGCCGCGGCGGCGGAAGGGAGCGGTCCAGGGCGCGGCGGTACGGTTGATCCGCCCGGCAGGGGGGCGCCATCGTGATCGAGTTTGCCATCGGCCTCAGCATCGCCTTGAACCTGCTCGCGTACGAGCTTGCGGGTGTCACCGCGGGCGGCATGGTCGTGCCCGGGTACTTAGCCCTCTACCTGGACCAACCCGGGCGCTTGACCGCGACGCTGCTTTGCGCGCTCATTACCCTTGCCGCGGTGCGGCTGCTCTCTCGAGCGGTCATCCTCTATGGCCGGCGTAAGTACGCGGCGATGATCCTGGTCGGGTTTCTCGTCAACGTCCTGCTCGATGAACTGCTGGTGCGGGCAGGTCCCTGGCTCGGCCCAAGCGGCGCCGGCCTGAGGGTTATCGGCTACATCGTGCCGGGACTCTTGGCCAACGAAATGTACGACCAAGGCGTGGTCCGCACCGCCGCCACGGCCCTTATCTGTGCCGTCATCGTGCGGGCGGCGACCGTCTTGCTCTTGCGGATCGGGGTGCTGGGCGGTGTCTAGGACGCCTCCCGTGTACCGGCCCCCTCGCGGGCGCTGGAAGTTGCCGACCGTCGCGCTGGTCGCGGCCGCGGCGGTGCTCATGGCCGGCTACGGCCTCTGGCTGCACCAGGCGGGGGGCTGGGACGATCTGCGGCTGTCTTCCATGGAACGCGAGGCCCAGGCGATCATGGCCGCGGGGATGCAGGCCATCGCGGCCGCCAGGGAGGAAGCGCGGGTGCCCATTGACCGCCGGGTCGATCCTAACGAGACGGGGCTCATCGGCGTCGAGTGGACCGTCATCACGACGACCTTGGGAAACCTGCAGGCCAAGCGCACCGCGACCCACCCTGCCTGGGCGAGCGCCGTCGTCCGCTGGATGCGGGAGGCGGGCGCCGGGCCGGGTGATGTGGTCTGGGCCGCCTTCTCAGGGTCTTTCCCGGGATTGAATCTCGCCGTGCTGGCCGCCGCGGAGGCGATGGACGTGCGCCTGGTGGCCATTTCGTCCCTGGGCGCTTCAACTTGGGGAGCCAACTTGCCGGAGTTCACATGGGGCGCGATGGAGCGGGTCCTGCGGGAGCAGGGCATCGTGAGCGGCGGGTCCGTCGCCCTGACGCTGGGCGCGGACGAGGATCGAGGCCTCGGCTTGCTATTCGATGAAGGCGTCGACGCCTTGCGAGCCGCGGCCGCGGCCAGCGGCTTGCCGCTCTTGGAGCCCGAGAGCCTCGAACAGGCCATCGCGCTGCGTCTTGCGACATGGGAAGGCGCCAGCGGGGACAGGATGCCTGCGCTGTTTGTCAACGTGGGCGGCGGCCATGCGAGCCTCGGGCGGTGTCCCGACTCCGAGCGCTGGCCGGCCGGGCTGTCCCACGAGGCACGCCCGTGTCCGGGCGGCGTGCCGGGCGTGCTGCACGTGCTCAGCCAGCGGGGTGTGCCCGTCCTCCACCTGCTCAACGTGCGGGAGCTGGCCGCCATGGCCGGGATTCCCATCGATGCCCGGTTTGACCCGCGCAACTGGTCCCGCTAGCCGCGGCGCCTTCCCGGGCGGATGGTTCGAGCCCCGGCTATGGCTTCACGGCATTTGGCGCATCAGGCGCCCGCGGGTCGGTGCCCGGGCCGGCGCCGGGTTGGGCCGAGGCGCCCGGCGTGGAAGGCAGCGGCATCGGCGTGAAGGACGCTCCGCCGGGCGGGACCGGCGAGCCTAGGCCGCCCGCCATGCCCTTAAGCGCATCGTCCTCCAGCGGTCCGGCCCCGGCGGCCGAGGGCTCTCCCAACGCCGCGGCCTGCGGCTCACCCGGCTTGAACTGCTTCCCGGGCGCAGACATGGACTGCTGATCGGATCGTCAAACGTTACGCCGCAGAAGGGGCACTGGTTCTCGTCGTACCAGTTGCCGCCCGCGACGTCCATCATGGCCGCCTCGTCCATTCGGGCTGCGTCGTCCATCGTGCCGCCGCCGGAAAGCATCGCTTTGTCCTGGTGAAGCAGTTGACCCGTCGTGGGCAGTCCCTTGTCGTGTTCGTCCTGTCCCATCATGCTCCTCCACTCCGTTTCTCACAACAGGCGGTTTCCGCCGTCGACCTTCCAGGACGGGCCGGGGCAACTCAAGGCCGGTCCAGGGGGAGCTGGTGGGGAAGCGGAAACGGCATAGCCGGGCTCGGGTTCCTCCAACAGGCGGATGTCAGCGTATGTCTTATGTAGTCCACGTACTTGAAAGTCTGCCTGCGGTACGCGCACGTCGCCCACGTCTCGTCCAGGACGTTCGTGTTTCCGCCCGCCACGGCGTGCAGCGCGGCGTCGTCAAGCATGCCGGCGTCGCCTGCCGCCTGGGGCGTCGTGCCGCACACATGGGCGTCTTCCTGCGATAACTCCCGGCGTTCCTCGAAAAACCGAGAACCGCTCTTTTGCAAGCTCATCCCTGGTCCCCGTTTCAGCGCCCGGTCCAGGCAACCGGGGCAAACCCGCGGCCGGCGCCGGTGTCGTCCGCCGGGCTTAGAACTTCGACGACGGGATGCCGCCCGCGCAGGAGGCGAGGTGGTTCCTATACTCAATCCCGTTGGCGAAGGACATGCCGCAGGACCGGCAACGGAGCTCGGGAAGGCCCTCGGCGATGACGCCGCCGGGAACGGCAGGAATGCCAGGCACGAGGGGATCGGCAGGAACGACAACTGCGCCTCCGGGCGGTGGTTCGGAAAACCCGCCCGCAGCGCATTCCAACGCTGCGTCGTCCAGCTTGCCTGCGCAGCCCGCTCCCTCGGCCTTGTCAAGAAGCCCATTGGCTTCCTTCTGAAAGAGTCCCTGCTCCTCGTCGAAAAGCCCAGAGCCGCTCTTCTGCAAACGCATCCCCGATCCTCCTTCACCGTAAGAGAGTGTCAAGGGGTTGCTTCTGCCACCATGGTAGTGCCGCCGCGCCATTGACGTCACGGGTGCAGGCACCCCAATCTTTTGGTCGAACACATCCCCGTGAGGTGCATGCAGATGAAAATCGGTTCCCATGTGTCTTTCTCCGCGAAGGGTCTGCTCAACGCAGCGGAGGAAGCCATCAGCTACGGCGCCACGACCTTCATGGTCTACACCGGCGCGCCCCAGAACACCCGCCGCAAGTCCATGGAGGAGCAGTACGTCCCCGAGGGGCTCGCCCTCATGAAGGAGCACGGCATCGAGGAGATCGTCGTGCACGCGCCCTACATCATCAACCTGGCGTCGCCGAAGCGAGAGACGTTCCGCCTGGCGGTGGAGTTCCTGCAGCAGGAGATCGAGCGCACCGCCTACATGGGTGTGGAGAACATCGTGCTGCACCCGGGGGCCTTTGTGGAGAAAGACCTCGAGTACGGCGTCGGGCGTATCGTCGAGGGCCTCGACGAAGTGTTGTCGGTGGACGGGAACGTGTGCATCGCCCTCGAGACGATGGCGGGCAAGGGCACCGAGATCGGCCGGTCCTTTGAAGAGATCGCCGCCATCATCGAGCGGGCCGCGCACAGCGACCGCCTGCGGGTCTGCTTCGATACGTGCCACACCCATGACGCGGGCTATGACATTATCGACGACTTCGACGGGGTCATGGAACAGTTCGACCGTATTATCGGCCTGGACCGCCTGAGCGTCATCCACATCAACGACAGCAAAAACCCCCGCGGTGCCCGCAAAGACAGGCACGCACCCGTCGGCGCCGGGCACATCGGCTTCGACGCGATTCACCGCATCGTGCACCATGAGGTCGTCCGGGACAAGCCCATCATCCTGGAAACCCCGTGGATCGGGAAAGATGCCGCGACGCAGCGGCCGATGTACGAGGCGGAGATCGCTTTGCTCCGGGGAAACGCGGGCGAGCGCTTCGGCCCCGCGTTCCGCGAAGATGTCGCCAAGCTGCGCTCCTTTTTTGCGGAGGTGCTCGAAGACCCCGGCGACAACGGCCGCCGCTACGTGCTCTCCACTTGGGAAACCCTGCAGGACAAGAAACAGAAGGCCGCGGACAAGCGGGAACCGATGGAGCGTCTCTACGACCTCGTCGTGGAGCGGGAACTGTTGCCCGGCCTCAGCGAGGAGCAGATCAACATGCGCCTCGTCGGATACTTCGCAGGTCTGTGAAGGGGAAGAGGTAGGAAAAGGGCCCCAGCGCGGCGCTCCGCTGCCCGTGCGGCGAAGGACCGCGCTGGGCCCCCAATGGCCCGTCTTCGGCTACGAGCGGTCGTTTTCGGCTACGACGGCCCGCCCCCGGGCGGCAGGATCACGAGCCCGTCGCGAATGCTGGCCGGCGCGGGGCAATCGTGGAAATTCAACTCCTGCGCGGACTTAAACAGCCCGCCGCAGGAGGGGCATACGACAGGCGACCACTGCTGGCCGGGGTCCGGACGCTGGATGCCGCCCGCCAAGGAGAGCAATGCGTCGTCGGTCAGCGGCCTGCCGCCCAGCTCCTGTTTGTCCAAGGCCCCGCCGCCTTTGTCCTGGCCAAGGAACTCCCGCTTTTCACTGAACAACCGGGACTGCTTATCCTGGAAGCCGAACGCCATCTCGATCCCTCCTCAATCGCCGGGAGACGAGCTTGCCCGGCCCTGCCGGACTATCCGGTTCCATCGTACACGACGCCGAATCTTGAGCGCATGGGTGCACGCACCCCAATTGCGAGCAGCGGTTACGAGAACGTCCGCTGTCGCAGTACGCCGGCGTCCGGTTCCCGAGGATGGCGGAGGAAGAATCCTGCGGAGATTACTCTGCCCCGTGCACGATGCGGCGGTGCGCCCTAAGGTCGTCCTCGGAACCGAAGCTGCCGCCGCACACGAAGCAGATCCAGCGCGGGAACGTAACGGCCGCGGTCGGGTCATTGAGACCTGCCGCCAGCCCGTCCAGCTCCTCCTCGCTCAACAAGCCGGCTTGATCCTGCGGTTTGGCTGCGAGAGCCTCGCCGGTCTTCAAGGTGGTCTTTTCGGGAGTCATGGGCGAACCCCCCTTCTCCACGCCGGGTGGCTAACACCGGGCGCCGCCGGCCGCCGGAAAAACCTCCCGCGGGACGCGCCCCGTCAATGCAACAGTTCCTCGCGTGGGCCGCAAATGCCTGCTAATTCCTTATATTCCTCTGGCCCCTCCACGCGCGCTGGATGATTGCCTACGGCCGTCCGCTGACCGCCTGGCCCGGTGGCCGGGTGCACTTGTTGCCGATGATATGCTGGTCGCATGACGTCACGTCGAGCTGCTACGCCAACTGGCGCTGGGCCAGTTCCCGGAAAAGGCCCGGCTGGCTCATGAGCTGCTCGTAGGTGCCTTCCTGGACGATACGTCCCTGATTCATAACGCAGATGCGGTCGGCGTTCATCACGGTGCTCAGCCGGTGGGCGACGACGATCCGGGTCGCCTCAAGCCGCGCCAGGCTGTCCATGACCGCGGCCTGCGTTTCGTTGTCCAGGGCGCTGGTGGCTTCGTCCAGGAACAAGATGCGCGGCTTGCGCACCAGTGCCCGGGCGATGAGGACCCGCTGCCGCTGGCCGCCGGAGAGGGTACCGCCCCCGTCGGGGATCATGGTGTGCATGCCCATGGGCATACGCTGGATGTCCTCGGCGAGCCCGGCCATGCGGGCCGCTTCCCACGCTTCCTCCTGGGTGATGTTGGCCGCCCCCGCGATGTTGCTGAAAAGGTCACCCTGCGTCAGCCGGCCGTTTTGCAGCACGACGCCGATCTGGCGCCGCACCGCGATGAGGTCGAGCGTTTCCAGGTCCTTGCCGTCGTAATAGATGGAGCCGGATTCCGGCTTCTCAAAGCCCAGAAGCAGCCTGAGCAGCGTCGACTTGCCCTGGCCCGAAGGCCCGACGATGGCCACGAACTCGCCCGGGCGCACGGAGAGAGAAAGGTCGTTGATGATGGGCGGGCCGTCGGGGTCGTAGCGGAACGTCACGTGGCTGAGCTCGATGTTGCCCGTAAGTTCACCCGGGTCTTCCTTGGACGGGTCGACCTCGGTGGGCGTCTCCAGGATCGGTTTCGCCCGCTCGTAGAGGGGGACGATCCGCAGCAGCGTCATGACGGTGCCCGCCAAGGCCAGCACCGCGGAGTTGACGGCGCCGAACGCCGCCATGAACGCGAGAAACCGCCCGGCCGACAGCCCGCTTTCCACCGCGGCCGGCGTCGAGAGGAACGCCGTAAACAGCACGAGGTTGGCCGCGACGGGCATGACGGAGCCCGCCGTCGCCTGCACGTTTTGGATGGTGCGGGCGCGGTAGGCGAGCCGCCGCTGCCGGCTGAACGCGGTGGCCCACAGGAAAAACGCCCGCTCCTCGGCACCGGCCATGCGGAACTTGTTGATCCCGGTGATGATCTGCAGCACCAAACCCGATACTTTGCCCTGCACTTCGCTGAGACGGCGCTCGATGCGCACGCCCACGTAGTTCAGGATTGTGGAGATGATTACCGAGATCGCCAGCACCGCCGTGGCCACGATCGCGAGGCGCTGGTCGTAGTGGAAAAGCAGGCCGTAGTTGAACACCGAGAAGACGCTGGAGAGCACCGTCGTCAGCGCCATGCCGGAAAGGGTCTGCCGGATGGCGTCGATACCCATGGCCCGCACGGCCAGGTCGCCGGCGGAGTAGTCCCGGAAAAACGTCGCGGGCAGGTGCACGACCCGGTCCCAGATGGCCGCCTGCGTGGCGGCGGTCATGCGCCCTTCCAAGCGCAGCATGGCGATGCCCCGGGTGAATTCAAACAGAAGCCCGCCCAACGAAGCCGCGAGGAGGAGCAACGCCAGGGGCCAGATCTGGCTCGGATCGGCCTGCGGGATGACCCGGTCAAACAGGTCGCCCGTCACCACCGGAAACAGCATGGCCACGGCACCGCCCGCCATGCCCATGGCAAGCACGATGATCAGGTCCCGGGCCCAGACGGCGCGGGCGCCAAGCCGCAACAGCTCCCACCCTTTGATCGCCCGGCTGGGGAGCGACGGGTAAAACATGAACGCCTGGGGGTGGAGCCCCTCGGCTACCTCATCGGTGATCCGCACCCGCCGGCCGTCCCGCGGGTCGACCAGTTCGTAGCTGGTAGGTGAGCGGGGCAAGAGGGCCACCGGGTGGAGGGCGTCATCCTCGTCGAGGAACCCGAGCAAGGGGCCGTTGTCCTCCCGCCACCAATGGCCCCGCAAGAGGACCGGCCGCACAGGCACCCGGGACGCGCGGGCGACGTCGGAGATCGGATCGCGGCCTAAGTGGCCGCGGGCCATCCCCGCCGGCGCCTTGATGGCGATGCCTTGGGCGGCGCCCACCAGCCGGCATGCCACGAGGAGCGGGTGGTCGACGCCGGCACCGGCGGCCGCGTGCGGGTCGCCGTGGTCCGCATCGCCCGTGTCGACGGGAGCCCGCCCGGCCAGCCGCTCCAAGGCGTCTTGCATCAGAGCTTGGTCGTACCGCCTGCGGGCTTTCAGCCGCTCGGTTTCCTTGGCGTGTTCCATGCCGGCTCTCCCCCCTTCCCGCTAGTGCGAACGGACAAGCCGCGCGTAAAAGCCGTCCGGGTCTTGCATGAGTTCTTCGTGGGTCCCCCGCTGCACGACGCGGCCTCGGTCGAGCACGATGATCTCGTCGCAGTCCCGGATGGTGCTCAAGCGGTGGGCCACGATGACGCAGGCGCAAGCCCGCCGCCGCAAGTTTTCCATGATGGTTTCCTCCGTGCGGGGGTCAAGGGCGCTGGTGGCTTCGTCCAGGATGAGCAGGGTCGGATTGGTCACCAGAGCCCGGGCGATCTCCAGGCGCTGGCGCTCGCCGCCGCTGAAGTTGCGCCCGCCCTCGATCATTTTGGCGGCATATCCCCCCGGCCGGGAGTTGATCACGTCGTGGATGCAGGCGTCCTTGGCGGCTTGGATGACCTCGGCCTCGGGGATGGTCGCGTCCCACAGGGTGATGTTGTCCCGCACCGTACCCTCAAACATGTGGATGTCCTGGTCCACGATGCTGACGGACTGGTAAAACACGGCCCGGGGCCACTCCCCCCGGGGCTTGCCGTCAAAGAGGATTTCGCCCGACCACGGCTCATGCAGCCCCACGATGAGGCGGGCGATGGTGGACTTGCCGCTGCCCGAGCCGCCCACCAGGGCCACCCGGCGGCCCGGAGTCAACGTCAGGCTGAAGTTCTCGATGAGCGGCGCTTCGAAGCGGTTGTAGCCGAACGTTACGTTGCGCAGCTCCAGGTGCCCCGACAGCTTGGCGGGCGCGTCCGCCCCGGCGTCTTCGTCGTGGCCCAGCTTGATCGCGGCGGGGTAGTTGAGCACGTCCGCGAGGCGGTTGACGTCCCCTGCGACCTGCTGGATCGTGGTGCCGAGGCCGACGAGCGACGTCACCGGCCCCATAAACTGGCCCATGAGCGACTGGAACGCGACGAGGCTTCCCAGCGTCATGTCGCCCCGCATCACTTGCCACGCCCCCAGGGTCAAGATGGCCATGGAGGTGAGCGAGTTGACCAGCCCCGGCACCGCGCTCAAGTACTGGCTCGTGACGCCGACCCGCTGCTGGACGTTTATGGACTTGGCGTAGTAGCCGGCCCACTTGTTGAAGAAATCGCCCTCGGCGCCGGACGCCTTCAACGTTTCGATGGCTTGCAGTCCCGCCATCGCGCTCGCGCTGGCTTTGCCGGACTCCTGCAGCATCCGCTGGCTGTTGATGACGTTGCGCTCGGCCATCGCGCGCACGAACGCCAAGTCAAGCACGACCGCCGCCACGCCGATGGCCGAAAGCAGCGGGCTGAGGCGCAACATCATAAGGAGAAAGAACGTGACCGTTACCACGTCCAGCATGCGGCCGGCCAACTGGCCGCCGAGCACCGACGCCACCGTGTCGTTAAGATGCACCCGGGCCCCGACTTCCGCGCCGAAACGCTGGGCGAAGAACTGGGACGGCAGGCGCAAAAGGTGCCAGAAAAAGCGCGCGGACCAGCTCAAGGCCATGCGCACCTCAAGCCGCAGCAGATAATGCTGCTGCAGCCACACAAGGCCGCCCTGCAGGACCGCCGTGAGGGCGAGGCCGATGAGCAGCGGCGGCAGCCAGTGGCTCATGCCGGCCAGCAGCACGTTATCCACGAAGCTGCGCAAGAAGTAGGGGATGATGACGCCGGGGATGACCAAAAGGAGGCCTACCAGAAAAACGTAGGTGAGCCCGGCCCCGTTGCCCTTGAGCCGCTCCCACAAGGCCGGCAGCACCGTCGGCTTGCGGCCGCCCGGCTTAAACTCGGGCGTGGGCTTAAAGGTCAGCACGACGCCGCTGTAGGAGCGGGCAAACCCGGCTTCGGGCATGACCCGCGGGCCGGACGCGGGGTCGTTCAAGTAAACTTTGCCCTTGTGAAACCCGTCGACGACGAGGAAGTGGTTGTACTCCCAGAAGACGATGTAAGGAGGCTCAAGCTGCTTGAGGCCCTCGACGTCCCGCCGGTAGCCCGCGGCCTCCAGGCCGTAGCGGCGCGCCGCCTTGACGATGTAGAGGGCGCGGCTTCCGTCCCGGCTGACGCCGCACTCGACCCGCAGCTGCTCCAGGGGCACGTACCGGCCGTAATAAGCAAGAATCATCCCCAGGGAGGCGGCGCCGCACTCGAGCGCCTCCATCTGCAGGACCGTCGGGGTTTTCACCCGCCGGCGCGCCCCGGCTCCGTTGGCCTTGCGCCGGCCGAACGGCCACCACCCCATCGCCGTCACCTCGTCTCCGTGGAGCCGAACAGGAGCGAGATCGGGCTGCGCTGGCCGATAATGACGGCCGCGTCGCACAAGGTTCCGGGAGCAAGCTTAATCGGCGGCCCGCCCGACGACGACCAGCGGAAACCGCTGAAGGTGGACGGGTCCAGCGTCAGAGCCGCCCGGACTTCGATCAGGGGCTGCCCGCCGCCGAGCAGGCGCACGAGCTGCTCGTTGCCGACGACCCGCAGCATCTGCTCCTCGGTGACCGGGAACTCGGACACCGACACGACTCGCCCGACCATGTACCCGTACTCTTCCTTGCGCACCGACGCCGGCACGATTTCCACCGGCATGCCCGTGGTGACGATCTGGCCCGTGGCCACCGGCAAGTAGATGACGGCTTCCAGCTCCGCGAACTGGTCGCCCGCCAGCTCCAGCGTGAGCAGGGTGCTGCCCTGGGTGACGAAGTGGAATACGTCGGCCCGCACCTGCACGACCCGCCCGTCGTAGGGGCTGATGACCCGCGACTCGACGTCGAGCTGCTCGCGCAGCGCCTGGATGCGGGCTTGCAGCTGGTTGACGACTTCCGATTGCGAGTTGCGGGACGAGCCGGCTGACATCCGCAACGTCGCCAGCTGTTCCTCAAGCTGCAAGATCTGCTCGACCAGGGCCGGGCGGGCAAGGCGAGCGACCACTTCGCCGCGGCGCACGTAGTCGCCGGGCTGCGGCCGGATGTCGGTCACCTGGCCGCTGTAGGCGAACACGACTTGGCGCACGCCCCCGGAGCGCACCAGCATGCAGGCGCCCGGAGCGGTCTGGTTGATCTGGCCGCCGAAGGCCCACGCGGCAGCGGTGACGATGATGAAGGCGGCCGCCACCAGCGCCAGCCAAGCCCGAGGCGTCGTGACGGTCAGCAGCTCGTCAAGCTGCTCCGGCGAGCGCAGCCGGTCAAAACTGCGCTTGTCAAAACCTGAACGCCCCAAGGCCGTCACCGTCCTCCACCTGCTGCCCGACGAGCAGCGAGAATTGCCCGTTTCGTACCGTCTTGATCACGACGGGCTTATCGACGATCTCGCCCGTGGCGTCAAAGGTGTGCGGCCCGGTCACGCCGCGCCACCGGTACGTGTCCCGCAAGGCTGCCGCCACGGCTTCCCGGGATACCGTGCCGGCCCGGGTAATCGCGTCGACCAACAGGTAGATCGCGTCGTACCCTTGCGCGGCCCACGTGTCCGGGTTGAAGCCGAAACGGGCCGTAAAGGTTTCGACGAACCGCCGCACTTCCGGGTTGCGGTCCTCCACGTCAAACACGGACGCGAACACGACCCCTTCGGCAAACCGTCCGGCCACCTCCAGCAGCTGCACGCTGTCAAAGGAGTCGCCGCCGTAGAGGGGGACGTCGGATCCGCCTTCGCGGACGAGCCGGACGATGTCGGCCAGCTGCGGCGACGTCGCGGCGACGAAGAGAGCATCGTAGCCGAAGGCTTGCCACTTGGCCAAGGTGCGCCGGACATCGCTCAAATCGCCGAAGTGGGCGACGCGGTCGATGATGCGCACCCCGCGCGCCTCGGCCGCGTCCTCAAAGGCGGCCGCAAGCCCCCGACCGTACGCGTCGTCGGTGTAGGCGATGGCCACTCGCCGGTGGCCGGCCTGGGAGACAAAGACGGCCATCTGCTGGCCGATGGACGTGTCGCTGGGAATGGTGCGGAACAGGCGGGTGTAGCCTCGCTGCGTCAGGGTGGGGCTG
>CALFSR010000148.1 GCA_937916565.1 uncultured Bacillota bacterium
CGTCGCCATAGACTTTCGACGGCGAGGAGGCCGTCACCGTGATGGGCCGCTGCGTAATCTCCAGCGTGCCTTTGATCACCTGCACCTGGTAGCCTAAGGGACTCGTGAACGGATCATCCGCACTCTCGACGATGTCGTAGGTGCCCACCCCGCTGCTCGAGTCAGCGTTCGTCGTCAAAGTCCCCTCCTTGAGAACGTCAGACCAGTCATCCCCGTCGACGAGTCCACTCTTGGTGTAGGTGAACTCGGGATTGGCATCACCATAATGTCGCTCTTTATCCTCGGCAGCGATGACCAGCGTCGGCCGGGAAGCGTACACCAGACGATTGCCCAAGGTATATCCGAACTCGTCCACCAGCCGTCCGACGGCGTCATCGTCGTACGTCCACCCGAACAAATTGCCCGGCGACGCCATCTCTCCCAACTGACGCTGCGTGTGGTCGGCCGAGAAGACAAGGTAGTAGCCGTCCGGGGACGTGTCGAACGGATTGGGACCCGCGGTGTTGACAAAGCGCCTCCCGGCGGCCAGGACGATGGCGTAGCCGGAGCCTTGAGCCGACACGCCTTGCGCGACGGTGAGGTCGGATTCCGCCCCCGTCAGGACCACCTGCACGGTGCTTCCGGCGGCAATGCCTATGGTTCCGCCGACACTGCCGATGGTGAGCGAACCGGACTGCTCGTAGTGAATGGAGCGAGCTTCTCCTGCCAGGATCGAAACGGCGTTGTCCGCATGCGTAAGTTTGTAGTCCACGTTCTCGCCCAGAAGCACGAGTCCGCGCGCCTTGATGGACGCGTTTGCCGCAAGCGTAACGGAAGACTGGCTATCCAGAATGAGGTCGCCGCCGCCCAGGTCCACCGGACCGGCAAGTTCGATGCCGCCCGCCCCCGACGCCAGCGTCAGGGTGGGCGTTCCTCGGATCGCCACCGCTGGTCCGAGGACAATCTCCCCGGTGCCGTCGGCGGTGACGAGGCGGCTGTCGGCCGCAACACCGACCGGACCCTGCAGGAGAATGCTTCCCGCTGTTGACGCCACAATGTCGCCGTCGAGTATGAAGGCGGGGTCATTGCTCACGACGGAGCTAACGCTCAAGTGAGCGTCGCCGTTTACGAGAAAATCCACATCCGGCTTGAGCACGATGGAGCGGCCGTCGGTGTCCGCCGTATAAAGGAGGTCCTCATCATCAATGGATCCGATGGTCGCATACAACTCGGAAATGGAGAGCGGTTGGCCGGAGTCGACGGAAATCACGCGCACGACGTTCTGTTCCAATCCGTCGACCAACGTGCGGAGCTCTGTGTGCTCCTCCGCGATGGGGCGAAAGGCCAGGTTGCCCCCGTTTTCGCCGACGATAAAGAACAGCGCTGCTTCGCTTGGATCGAGCAGGGCGTAGTAGAAGTCGTTGGCACCCGCCGAAACCGCAAACTTTGCGCCGTTCTGGACGAAACCGATGGACTTGTCGGCGTCAAAACCACCCTCCAGTTCTCCGGATACCACATGCGGTCCCTGCGGGAAGCGCCACTGGAAGTAGGGGTACGACTCTCCTTCGATGATGGCCCAGGTTTCCTCGAAGTCCCAGCTATCGAACCAGTCGCCAGATCGGGTCATCAGCTGGGCGGTCGTCAGGCCCTTGCCACGGGCACCGTTCTCAGTCTCATCCTCCAGCTGCCCCGAGGTGTCGGTGTTCCAATAGGAAGCGGTGACTGTACCGTCAATGTTGAGTCCCACGAGACCGCCAACTCTATCCTGGCCGCTGACGGCACCCGTCGCATAGGATTGTTCGGCATGAGCCTGACCAAATCCGATGGCCGAGTTGTACCCGACCAGACCGCCGACGCGGATCTGGCCGCTGACGGCGCCCGTCGCATAGGATTGGACGATGTGAGCCTGGCTCTGGGACCCAAAGGCCGAGTTGTACCCGACCAGACCGCCGACGTGCGCCTGGCCGCTGACGGCACCCATCGCATAGGATTGGACGATGTGAGCCTGGCTCTGGGACTCAAAGGCCGAGTTGTACCCGACCAGACCGCCGACGTTCGCCTGGCCGCTGACGGCGCCCGTCGCATAGGATTGGATGATGTAAGCCTGGCTAAACCGAGGGGCCCAGTTGTACCCGACCAGACCGCCGACGTGTATCCGGCCGCTGACGGCGCCCGTCGCATAAGACTGCCTGATAGTTCCAGCATCATTCAGCCCCACAAGACCACCAATGGCCTCTGAGTTGTCGGCGCTGCCCGTGACGGTGCTGTTCGCAGAGGATTGGGTCACGGTGCCCCGGTTGGCCCCCACGAGCCCCCCGACGTCCCGATGACCAGTGACACCTCCAGTTGAGTAGGATTGTGTAACAGTTCCGTCGTTGGTACCCACAAGGCCCCCGACTCCGGCGTCTCCGGTTACCTCCACGTTCTTCATTCCGATGCGCCGCACCACTCCCCCGGCGCCGATGGCTCGGAAAAGGCCCACATCGCTCTCATCGGGGCGGTTGATGTACAGCCCCTCGATGACATGGCCCTGACCGTCAAAGATGCCGGTAAACGACCCTGCGGGTGAGCCGATGGGTGCGAATCCTCGGGTGACACCGTCATCGTCCTTCCAGTGCTCCGTGTCGGACGCGTCGATGCCCTGACCCAGGGCGTAGTTGCCGTCCAGCTTCTTAGTTATCGCCTGCAGGTCATGGACGTCGTTCACCAACATGTAGGCGGTGTGGTCCTCACCTGCCACATGGCCGGTAAAATCCGTCGGGTTTTCGTAGCGATGACCGGGGCCGTCTCCATCGGGATCCTCCGGGTTGTAGAAAATGTGCGCGTGGGCTCCGTCGAGGGTGAGTTGGACATCGCTGTCGAAAACGACCGTGCCCGTCCCGTTCGCGTCCGCGTCGGCCCGCAGGATGACCTCCACCTTGAGATCGTCGGCGCCCCTGGGTGTCAGCGCCTCGACGTGCGCATTATCGTTGAACACGACATCGCCGTCGGCCCGCAGGCTGAAGGACGTATCGGTCTTGACGTCGAGCTGAGACTCGACGGTGATCGTCTCGCCCCGGACATCGATCGCCCGTGAAGCCGTCATCTCCCCGGCGAGGCCGACCTCTCCTCCGGTGAGCACGATCCGGCCGTCCCTGACCCCTACGCCCTCCGCCTTGATCGTCCCCGACTGGTTCACCACGGAGCTGAGCCAGCTGTCCTCTCTGCCGGCCTGCAGCACGACGAGCCCGCCTCCGGCCGTCAGCTCCCCGGTATTGTTCACCTCGGCCCTGGAAACCGGCTGATCGATCACCAGCTCCACCAGGCCGTCGGCCAGAAACTCCACCGTCACCTCGCCCCCGGCTCCGAGGGCGATGGTGCCCAGCTGAGCGGTGATCGTGCCGGCGTTGCTCACCTCCGGCGCCAAAAGGACGATGTAGCCGCCGTCCGACGCGCTCAGCTCGGCACCGGCATCCACCGTGATGGCGCCGCCGCCACCGGGTGCCAGAGCGAACGTGTAGCGGTCGTTGAGAAAGTCGATGTCCGTGATGTCCAGGGCAGACGCCAGGAGCCCCCCCACGTCCACCGTCGCCCCCTGGCCGAAGAGAATGCCGTTGGGATTGATGAGAAAGACACGCCCGTCGGCCGTGAGCGTACCGAGGATCTCGCTCCGCACCTCCCCCACCACCCGGTTGAGGGCCACCGCGGAGGCGCTTGGCTGCAGAAACGCGACCGTTTCGCCATCGCCGATGGAGAAGTCCTCCCAATGGATGATGATCTTGTCCGTTGCCTGATCGACGGTAAGCGTGCCGCCCGAAGAGGTGATGGTTGCCTGTCCGTGCTTCACCTCACCCGCCGACGGCAGAGCATAGGCCGGACCGGCTGCTGACACCAGCAGGGCGGCGATGAGACCGAGCGCGAGGATCCTCCGCACGGGCCCCATCGTTCTCGCACCTCCTCGCGCCCCGTTGGGAAAACGGGTACCGTTATCGAAACGAGCCGTCGTCGCCATGGCGCCTGTACCTCCCAACACCGTCTTCCCCGCAGCGGCCGGACACGGCCTCTCAATCTGCCATCGATAAGAGCTCGTCCTGCCGTTCTTCCTATACGCCTCCGCGGGCAGCGCTACCACCGCAGCTCGGCCCGCAGCCACAGCTGCGGTTCCTTTGCCCCGGATGTGTCCTGGCCCAGCGGCACGGCATAATCCGCCCGCACGGCCAGCGCTTCCGCCGGCGAGTAGCTGACGCCGATGCCGGCGCCCAGCAGGCTTCGATGATTGGAGCCTCCTGCTCCGGACCACGGTTTCTGGTTGATGGTCACGCTGCCGTAATCGACAAAAGCCCCCAGCTCAAGACCGTGCACCCATGCTCCCCTCACCGGAGGGGCATAGCGGACCTCGGCCCGGAAGAGCACACCCATGTCCCCCGACGCCTCCCCCACCGGAAACGCCCGCACCCCGTCCGGACCGCCCAGGGAGAACTTTTCGGAACGGTACAGGTTCTTGGAAGCCCACTGTCCCGAGGCAGAGACCAACAGGATCACAGTCCGGCCCACCGGCACCCGGATCGTGCCGCCCGCTTCCAGTCGTACGAAGCCGCCCGCCGCCTGTGCGGTGTCCTCGTCGTCCTTAGCGGCTGCGTCATCCAAAAACGCGAGCGTCCCCGGCACCACGCTGACCCACGCCTCACCCGACGACGATGCCCAGACGCCCTCCCGGCCAAGGCCCCGCCCGCTCCACCGCACGGTGCCCATAAGAGCCTGGACCCGGGCCGGGGTCTCCTCGCCCAGCATCGAGTCCCGCAGCATCTTGCTCTGGTAGGCGACGGTGACATCCCGCGTGCTCCCGCCCGAGCGCACCAGCGGATAGCGGGCCCAAACCTGCCACACACTGCCGGTGCCCAACGACTCCAGGCCGGCGAACACCCCGCCCAGCTCGTACCAGCTGTCGGTGTAGGACACGCCCAGGCGCCACGGAGGGGCCACGTACCCTTCGTACGCGGCGTGCCAGCTGCGCATGGCGCTTCCGGCACCCAGCCAGCGCAGGTGAAACCGGTCCCCGATCCCCAGCGGGTTCACCCACTCCAGCGCCACTGCCGTGCGCATGCGTTCCGTGGCCGCACTGCCAAAGTTGTCGGCCGTCAGTTGGATGGTCACGGGCTTCGTTCTGGATAGAGCAACGGTGAGGTCGCTGGTGCCGGGAGCAGTGCCGGCCCGCAGGCTGGAGCGGGCGTCCACGCCCGGGATTTCATTGAGGAGGCGGAGGCCGCGGTCCAGCGGCTGCTCGCGAATAAGCACGCCGGGACGCACATCGCCCAACAGCGCCCGCGCCACACCCTCCCGCACACCCGAGGCGTTGTCCAGAACCACTTGGCCGTAACGGCCTTCGACCACCGCGATCTCCACGACACCATCGGTGATCTCTTGAGGGGGAACGTGGGTGCTGGCCAGGAAATACCCGTGTTCATGGTAAAACCGGGCGATACGGGCGGCGGCCTGTTCGAGCTCCGGCAGGGTCAGCTCCCGGCCCGTGTACCCGATAAGCAGACCGGCCAGCTCTTCCTGGGAAAAGGCGGTGTTGCCGGTGAAGCGGAAACCGGCCACCGGAAAGGAGGGGGCGTCCGGAGCATCGGCTCCGCCCGGCCCGGCGCCTTCACCTTGGGCGAGGACGACCTGGTTTCCAGCGGAGAGTATCCCGTAGCTGCCGGGCAAGAAAGAATGAGGCGATGGGACAAGTAGAAACAGCGCCAACCACAGCGAAAACGCAAGGGCCCGAACACCCGCTGCAGCCCACAGGCTCGGGCACCGCTCCCGGACGGCTGGGAAAATACGGCCACGCTGCACCGCTTCTCGCCCTCCGTTGCAGACGCCGGAAGCCGTCAGCGGTCGTTCGGATTCAACGGGACAAAAGCCCGCGATGCGGCGTCGAGTTGGCGACCGCGGCAAGGCGTTCGGCGAACGCTGGGCGGAACGACTCGGAGTCGGCCCCCATGGCGACTGTGCCATAAATTTGACCCCGAGTTTATCAGACGCAGCGGTGGCAGAGGGAGAGAAAAGCGTCTCACAAGGGGGAAAATCCGTCTCAAGAGGCAGAGAACTGAGCCACGCCGTGGCCGGGAGCTTGTACGCCGTGGCCGGGAGCTTGGCTTAGTGATCCCGGCACCAGCAACCGGGCCAGCGCTACTCCAGGTCCCGCACGTCGCTGGGGTTCATGTCAAACCGCTCCCGAAACAGCCGGCGGAAATAGGTGGGATCATAGAAGCCGCATTCTTCGGCGATGGCGGCGATGGATGCGCCGGGGGCACTGACGGCGATCCGGCGCCGGGCTTCTTGGAGCCTGACCTCGCGGATGTAGCGGGCCACCGTCACCCCATGCTCTTTGAAGGCCCGGTAGAGGGTGGCCCGGGAGCAGTTGAGGAGGTTCGCCACGGTTTCGGCATCAAGACCGGGGTCGGCAAAACGTTGGTGGATGACGCGTTTCGCGGCGGTAAAGTACGCGCCCAGGCTGGTGTCGGGCCCGTCGGTTTCCGTGTTAAAGGCCTCCCTGAGGACGGTGAGCAAGAGGTCCACGGTGGCCTGCAGCATGACGCTGCGCTCCCGCACGGAGAGGGACTCATACTGCTGCACCAACACGCCCAGTTGCGCCCGCAAAAAAGGCGTCAAGCTCGACTCCTGCAGCCGGCGGATAATGGCGCTGGCCGGAGGCACGGGCTGGCCCATCGCGCCTTGCACCATCGCCCGGGACAACGACAGGTGCACACCCCGATGATCGTCCCAACGCACACGGGAAACCCGGGTGGCGTCATAGCAGAAAAAATCCCCGGGGCCGGAGATGATCACGCCTTCCTGTTCGTCCCGGTGCACCCGCACGCCGGACAGGACCATACCAAAATCGAAAGACGCTCCGCCGTCGGCGCGAATCTGACGGGCGGTACGCTGGCCGGTGACCCCGCTGGAGGTGTAAAGAAACAGGTCGCCCCCGGGCGTGATCAAACCATGGGCCTGGGCACGGAAACGGCTCAGGCTCTCGGGCGGGGGCCGCCTGGCGTCGAAGTGGTAGTAAGCGATGTCCCGCCAGTAATCAAAGGCCTCGCTGCGCCGGACGTCGTCGGTGGAAACCGTAAGCGCCACCGGCTGCCTGGGCCGGCCGTATTCGGGCTTCCACCGTCCTAGCTCCGGCGACCAAATCCACACCGTGCGGGGCCATTTCTGGCCCCCTGCGCGGCGGTCTGATGGATCGTGATCCGCCGCTCGAGCCGACTCCCTCCCGACCCTTGCTCCCCTGGCCGCTTCCCTCCGGTCCGCTTCCCCTCTGGCCGCTTCCCCATTTGCCGCCAAGTGAAGTCCTCCCATCGCGGTTGTAGAGCGCCGACCCCAAGGGGCACCGCTCCGGCGCCGTGCGGAGGTGCTGCCTCGCCCCGTCTCCCCCTTGACAAAACCTTCCAGTCAAAGATTGCGCATGTTTCCCAAAGTCTATCGGATCTTCCCGGCGCAGTCCAGCCCCATCACGGCAGTGGTCTGAGTCAAGCGGTCCGGGGCAGAAGCCAGTCTTGGTTGATCAGCCGGTTGTGCCGGAGATGATCCG
>CALFSR010000149.1 GCA_937916565.1 uncultured Bacillota bacterium
CCTTGATGACCGCCACGCCGCCGGCCAGCTTCGCCAGCCGCTCCTGCAGCTTCTCCCGATCGTACTCGGACTCGGTCTCCTCAAGCTCGCGCCGGATCTGGGCGACCCGCGCGTCGATGTCTTCCTTGCTGCCGCGGCCGTCGACGATGGTCGTCTCTTCCTTGGTAATGCGTACCTTGCCGGCCTGCCCGAGCATGTCAAAGGTGACGTTCTCGAGCTTGATGCCCAGGTCTTCGGAGATGACCCGGCCGCCGGTCAGCACGGCGATGTCGCCCAGCATGGCCTTGCGGCGATCGCCGAAGCCCGGAGCCTTGACCGCAGCCACCTGGAGCACGCCGCGGATCTTGTTGACGACCAGCGTCGCGAGGGCTTCGCCCTCCACGTCCTCAGCGATGATCACGAGCGGCCGCCCGGTCTGAATCGTCTTTTCCAGCACAGGCACGATGTCGGCCACGGCGCTGATCTTGCGGTCGGTGATAAGGAGCAGGGCGTTCTCCAACACGGCCTCCATCCGCTCGGTGTCGGTGACCATGTACGGAGAGAGGTAGCCCCGGTCAAACTGCATGCCCTCCACCACGTCCAGGGTCGTGCCCATGCTCTTGGATTCCTCGACGCTGATGACGCCCTCCTTGCCGACCCTCTCCATGGCCTGGGCGATGAGCTCCCCGATCTCGGGGTCGGCCGCGGAGATGCTGGCCACCTGAGCGATCGCGTCGCGGGTCTCCACGGGCTTGGCCAGCTTGCGGATTTCCTCGACGGCGACCGCCACCGCCCGCTCCATGCCCTTCTTGAGCAGAAGCGGGTTCGCGCCGGCCGCCACGTTCTTGAGGCCCTCGCGGATCATGGCCTGCCCGAGCACCGTGGCCGTGGTCGTGCCGTCGCCGGCCACGTCGTTGGTCTTGGTGGCCACTTCCTTGAGCAGCTGCGCGCCCATGTTCTCAAACGGGTCTTCCAGCTCGATCTCCCGGGCGATGGTGACGCCGTCGTTGGTGATGGTGGGCGAGCCCCACTTCTTCTCCAGCACCACGTTGCGGCCCTTGGGCCCTAGGGTGACCTTGACCGCATCGGCCAGGACGTTCACGCCGCGCTCGAGCTTGCGGCGCGCCTCTTCCCTGTAAGCAAGCTCCTTGCCTGCCATTCGACTTCACCTTCCTGTGTGCCAAAATGGGCGGCACGCCTCGGATATCCGGGCCGGCCGCCGTCTTCCAATCGCAACCGCCTTGCCTAGGTTGCACGCGCGTGCCCGCCTGCCGGCGGGCGCTCCCGTCCCTACTCCTCCACGATCGCGAGGATGTCGGATTCGGACAGGATCAGGTACTCCTCCCGGTCAAACTCGACCTCGGTGCCGGCATACTTGGAATACACCACCCGGTCGCCCGCCTTGACCGTCATGGCCACCCTTTCGCCCTTGTCGTTCAGGCGGCCCGGGCCGACCGCGACGACCTTGCCCTGCTGCGGCCGCTCCTTGGCCGTGTCAGGCAGGTAGATGCCGCCCGCGGTCCGCTCCTCCTCCTTGAGGGGCTGCACGATGACGCGATCGCCCAACGGCTGCAACTGCATGGGTCAACCTCCTTGGCTCATCGGATGAGTTGCATCGGATGAGGTTCTGGGATCGTTAGCACTCACTGGCCGCGAGTGCCAATCGGTCCAACGATTATCATAGACCACCGGGCCGACCCCTGCAAGCCCTCAGAACACGGGCGTTTCACCGCCGGACGCCCCGCCGCTGCGCACAAACGGGCCGCTCTTGCCGCCGCGCTTCTCCTCCAGCCGGATGCCCGTGATGACCATCGCCTTATCCAGCGCCTTGCACATGTCGTACAACGTCAAGGCAGCGGCCGCAACCGCGGTCAACGCCTCCATCTCCACGCCGGTACGACCCCGGGTTCGCACGCGGGCCTCGATGTCGATGGTGCCGGCGGCTTCGTCCAGCGCGAACGACATGTCCACGCCCGTGAGGGGCAGCGGATGGCACAGCGGGATCCACTCGGACGTCCTCTTGGCCCCCATGATGCCTGCCACCTGGGCCACGGGCAACACCGCGCCTTTTTTGACGCGACCTTCGCGGATGGCCGCCACGACCGCGGGCGTCGTCTGCACCCGCCCCCGAGCCACCGCCTCCCGGTCCGTCTCCTCCTTGCCGCCCACGTCCACCATGCGGGGCAGGCCGTGCTCATTTAAGTGGGTGAAACCGTCCAACCGGAAGCCCTCCTTCCCGTGGAGTCCAGGACCGTCTCAACGGGTCCACGAGCCGCCCTATCCCGGCGCCGCGGGCAGGTATGCGCCCCCGCCGCCCAGAAGATTCCCGCTGAGGAGGATACTCCCAGTGTAAACCGATTACGGGAAGAGGGGAAACTCGATGCTGCCCAAAGGCGTAAACTTGAGGGCGGTCGCCTTGCCGGCGCTGCTTGTGCTCGCTGTCGCGCTCACCGGCTGCCTCGGCGAATACGAGCAGGTGCTGCGGCCTCCCAGGGCGCCCGTTCAAGGGATCTCGGTCGTGGCCGTGTTCCCGTTCGCGTCATGGAGCTCGGATCCGGGGCTCGCCCGGGCCTTGACCGACGGCGTGACGCGCGCCTTGCGCAACTCCGGCTGGTATCAAGTGATCCCGCCGGAGCAAGTCGAATCGGCCATGATCTCTCGGCGCGTCGATACCCGGCAGGTGACCGGAGGACAAATCGCCCGGCAGATCGCGCAGGCTCTAGGCGCCGACGCGTTCATCACCGGCATCGCCGACTACTATCTTGACGACGTCTCCATGGATGTGCCCTACCGGGTCCAGTCGACCCAGCCGTCCACCGGCACCAACTGGCGGGTAAGCCAGCGCACCCTGGTCATCGTCGGCATGCAAGCCCAAATGGTCCGGGTCGACTCCGGCAGCGTGGTGCACCGGTGGAACGGCCAGCGGCGCTCCGAGGTCACGGAAACGCGCCAGCTGAACTGGTGGAGCGCCGATCCGCCGCCCCGCTCCGTCATCCCCATACCGCACCGCCGGGACATCCCGCGGGCGCGGGAGGAGGCCATCCAGCGGGCTGTCGACGCCTTTACGGCGGACATCCTACCCTATTATGAATGGGTGCCGGTCGAAAACAGTGGCAACTGAGCAAGGCCAAGGGATGAGCCCGCCGGGCGGCGACGGGGATCGCCCAGCGGCTCCCTCGCCCAAGGTGACGCACCTGCCGCCCGGTGGCCCGACCCGGCAACTGCGCCGGACCGGCGTCAAGATCGGGCGGCGGGTGCTCGAATACGAACGGCCCCTGCTCAAGCTGGGGCCGCTGTTGGTCGTTCGCCGAAGGGTAGGCGGCATTGCCGTGCGCTGGATCCGCCGCCGGGACCGGCGCTAGCGCGTTTCCCGGATGGTGCAGGGACGGATCCCTCGCGAAACGCGCCGCACACCGCCCTCGTGAACTATTGCTTGGCCTTGAGCGCGGCCTCCGCCTTGCGCCAGTCGTCCATAAACCGCTGGATGCCGATGTCCGTCAGCGGGTGCTGCAGCATTTGCTGGTACACCTTAAACGGTGCCGTGGCGATGTGGGCGCCGGCCTTGGCCGCCTCGACCATGTGCAGCGGGTGGCGGATGCTCGCGGCGATGACCTCGGTTTCGATGTCGTGGGTCCAGAAGATCTCCACCACGTCCCGCACGAGCTGCATGCCGTCAAAGCTGATGTCGTCGAGCCGTCCCAGGAACGGGCTGACGTACGACGCGCCCGCCCGGGCGGCCATAAGCGCCTGGTTGGGCGAGAAGATGAGGGTGACGTTGGTCTTGATGCCCCGCTTGGCCAGGGTGCTGGTGGCCTTGAGCCCTTCGGCCGTGAGCGGCACCTTGATAACGACGTTGTCCGCCCAGGTGACATACGTCTCGGCTTCCCTCACCATGCCCTCCGCGTCGGTGGCGAGCACCTCGGCGCTTACAGGCCCGTCCACAATGGCGCATATCTCCTTAATGACGTCGGCGAATACGCGCCCTTCCTTGGCCACCAATGTCGGATTCGTGGTCACGCCGGCGAGAATCCCCCAGGCGCTGACCGTCCGGATCTCATCGACGTTGGCCGTGTCGATGAAAAACTTCACGTCGATTCCTCCTCACCGCCGGGCTGCGACCCAGCCGGGGTTGTGAAACACGGATTCGCTCAAAGTCCGCGCCGCTGCCGCGTCCACCACCCACACCCCGTCCTCAGCCCGCCCGGGCAATAGATGCAAGGCGATCGAGGGATCCGCCTGCCACGCGAACTGCGCCAGGCGGGTCGCCTCGGCCAAGTCCAAGTCGGTCTGTACGTAGCGGATGGCCAGCTGCACCATGCCTTGCACCCGCTGCCAGTCGAGGTTTGCACGAGCCTCTTGGGCTACCGCCGTCAAAAAGCGCCACTGACGCTCGACGCGGCGGGTCTCGTCGTCCAGGCGGTCGCCCTTGTAGCGCAAGTACAGCAGCGCTTCGGCACCCGACAGCTTGTGCCGGCCCGGTTCGAGGCGAAACACGGTTTCCCCCTCCGCATTGCGGTAGACGATCTCGCTCTCGACGTCTACCGTGACGCCGCCGAGAAGGTCCACCAGCGCCTCGAAACCGCCGAAGTCCACCTGCACGATGTAGTGCACCGGAGCCGCGACCAGCCCTTCGACGGCGGCGACGAGACCCCGCACGCCGTCCTCGGCGTACACGTCCGCCACGCGCCGCTCCGCGCTCACTCCGAGCCGTGTGTCGGCGGGCACCGCAATGGCGGAAAGTCCATTGGTGACCGGGTTAAAGGAGACGACCGTCACCGCGTCGAGCCCGTCGTCGCTCGTGCCGAGGGCCAGCACGTTGACACTCTCCTGGCTCCCGATGACGGTCACCCGGTTGTTCCAGTAATACCACAGGCCCAAGAGGGCCAAGAGCAGCACAAGGGCGGCAGCCGCCCACCAGAGGCCGCGGCGGCTCATGCCCGGCCCGGTCCCTACACCGGCTGGGGACGGACCGGTGGCCGGGGCGATGGGGACGTTGGCTTGCGACATAAACCGGCTCCTTCCATCGCGCTTGGTCTCGCTCTCCCCGTCCCGCTGCCTACACCTTTCCCGGGAGCACGAGGAAATTCCTGCCGCCTGCCGGTCGCCGCCCAGCTCCCTTCAGCGCAACCGCAGCGAGGGCTCCGCGTTCAGCGACCACGGCGACCGTTCGCCATCCCGCAGGCGAAAATACCCGGCGGCGGCGATCATGGCCGCATTGTCGGTGCACAGCTCCGGCGGCGGCCAGTATACCGCAAGGCCCGCCGCGGCGCCTTCGGCGCTAAGGCGCTCCCGCAGCCGGCTGTTGGCGGCGACGCCGCCGGCAACCATCAGGCGCTCCACCCGTTTGTCCGCGGCCGCCCGCAGCGCCTTGGCCACCAGCACGTCGACCACCGCCTCTTGAAACGCGGCGGCAAACGCCCCGACATCGATGGCCTCGCCCCGGCGCCGGGCCCGCTCAAGCCGCTGCACCGCGGCGGTCTTGAGCCCGCTGAAGCTGAACTCGTACCCTTCGTCCAACATCGCCCGGGGAAAGTCCACCTGACCGGGGTCGCGCCCCCGCGCGAGCCGGTCGATGGCGGGTCCGCCCGGATACCCAAGGCCGAGGATGCGGGCGACCTTGTCCAACGCTTCTCCGGCCGCGTCGTCGCGCGTCGTGCCCATGACCTCGTAGCGGCCAAAGCGGGGAACGTAAAACAGCACGGTGTGTCCCCCGGATACGGTCAGGCAGACGAGGGGCGGCTCCAGCTCGGGGTGCGCCAGGAAGTTGGCGTATATGTGCCCCTCGATGTGGTTGACGCCCACAAGGGGCAGCCGGCGAGCAAAAGCGAGCGCCTTCGCGGCCGCGATGCCTACCAAGAGCGACCCGACCAGTCCCGGACCCCGGGTGACGGCGATGCCCTCCATGTCCGCGAGCGTCGCCCCGGCCTCGCCCAGCGCCCGGTCAATGACGGGCATAATGAGCTCTACGTGACGCCGGCTGGCGATCTCCGGCACAACCCCGCCGTAAGGCTGGTGCAGCTCCATCTGGGATGCGATGACGTTGGACCGCACAAGGCGGCCGGCTTCGACGACGGCCGCGGCGGTTTCGTCACAGCTAGTTTCAATGCCGAGGATGAGGTCAACGCCCACCGCGGTCACAAGTCCCTCCACATGATGATCGCGTCTTCGTTGTTGTCCCGGTAATACCCGCGTCGAATGCCGGCGCTGACAAATCCCAAGTCCTCATACAGCCGCTGGGCCGTGATGTTGGAAACCCGCACCTCCAGCGTCATGCGCCGGGCGGAGCACGCCCGGCAAATATCCGCCGCGGCCTCAAGCAAGCGGCGGCCGATGCCGCGCTGGCGGAAGTCGGGATGAACGGCAACGTTGGTAATGTGGCCCTCGCCCGCGATGAGCCACATGCCGATGTAGCCGACCACCCGCGCGGCCTCTTCCGTCTCAACGCAGGCCACCAGGTAATGGGCCCGGTCGTTGTCCAAGAGCTCCGACACAAACGCGGCCCGGGACCAGGGCGTCGGAAAAGAGCGCCGCTCAATCTCCATCACCGCATCGATGTCGGCTACTTGCATCGGCCTGATCACGATGGGGAGCGGTGCTTCGCCTGCCACTTTCTCTCCGCCTCCGATGCCCGCAAGTACATGGGCGCCAAGCCGGCCGGGTCGTCAGCCCGGCCCTGCCGCAGCCGGAGCGCTCCGAGGCCCGCCACCGCCCCGCTGCGCAACGTGCGCAAGCCCGCGGGCGGGCGCAAGGCCCGGGAACCGAAGCGCCGCCGCAGCTCGTCCCAGGATTGGTCGATGCCGTCTCCTACGAACACGACCGGCGATTCGCCGCCGGCGGCAAGCGCGGCGACGTGCGCCACCCATTCGTCCAACGGGCGCAGCGCCGCGCCGAGGCAAGCGGCGGGCGCCTCTCCCTCCATGCGGTATGCAGCGCAAAAAAGGTGCCCATGCCGGGCGTCCATGCCCGGGCAAATAAGCGCGCCGGGCACCGCCGCCTGGTACGCCATCGCGTCGAGGGTGGGCACCCCGACAAGACGCGCACCCCACGCGTAGCTCAAGGCTTTCGCCGTCACGACGCCGATGCGCAGGCCCGTAAAGGACCCCGGCCCGATGGCCACCGCCACGCCGTCGACCCCGGCGGCGGGGTCCCAGCCGGCGTCCTCCATCACCCGCTGGAGGGCGGGCAACAGGCGCTCGGCGTGGGTCGTGCGCTGGACGCTCAAGGTGTACTCGGCGACGAGCCGTTCGCCCTCCAGCAGCGCCACCCCGCCCGTAGCCGTCGATGTGTCCAGCCCGATTACCCGCATGCCCCGGCTTGTCCCTCCCAAAGCGCCCGCAGCTCCTCAACGAGCGCCTGCGCCCGGCCCCCCCGGGCTACCCACGCGATCCGGCGCGCCGACGGGTCGTCGCCGTCGGGTGCAAGCTGCACCTCGAGATGATCGGGGGGCAAATAGTCGCGCACGCGGTCCCCCCACTCCACTAGGCAGACGCCGGGGCTGTCGAAGTACTCCTCCGGGCCCAAGTCGGCGAACTCCCGCGGGTCGTCCAGCCGGTACGCGTCAAAATGGTACACGGGCGTCTCACCGGCGTACTCGTGGATGAGCGCGAACGTGGGGCTGCTGACGGCGGCCGGGTCGATGCCGAGTCCCTCCACAAACCCCCGGACGAACGTCGTCTTGCCCGCGCCAAGCGACCCCGTCAGGGCGACGACGGTGCCCGGCCTGACGAGAGTGCCCAAAAGGCGCGCCAGCCGCCGCGTCTCGGCTTCGGACGCCACGACCACGGTCCAGCTGGGGACCGCGGCCACGCCCGCGTCTTGAGACATCAAAGGAAAGAGCCTCCCGCCCTTGATCGCCTTGAGTGTTCCCAACGGGAGGCTTTCGGTCCCCAGTAAGGCTTTCCTGCCGTCGCGTGCGGGTGTCGGAACGTCAACGGCCGGGGGTCGCAGGATGGACCTGCGCGTCCATGGCCGCGCGAACGAGCGCCGCGAAGAGCCGCCTCTGCGCCGGGTCGGAGCCTACCATGAGCTCCGGGTGCCACTGCACGCCGAGGGCAAAGCGATGATCCGGGCTTTCGATGGCCTCAATGACCCCGTCAGGCGCGTGCGCCACGGCTCGGAAACCCGGCGCCACGTCCCGCACCGCTTGGTGGTGCGAACTGTTGACCTCCGCCCAGGTCATCCCGAGGAACTCGTGAAGCCGGCTACCCTGCGCCACGGATACGGAATGCCTCGGCAGCCGGCCGGACACCTCCCGCGAGTGCTCGATGGCGCCCGGCACTTCGCTGGGGATATCCTGGTAAAGGCTCCCGCCCGCGGCAACGTTGAGCACCTGCACCCCGCGGCAAATGCCAAGGAGCGGCAAGTCACGACGGAGAGCGATCCGTGCTGCGGTCACGTCGACGCTGTCCCACTCCCCGTCCACGTCGCCCAGGCACGGGTGACGCTCCTGGCCGTATAGCGCAGGGTCGACGTCGATCCCGCCGATGAGCAGCAGCCCGTCGACCCGGGCCAAGGCTTCCTCCAGCAGGCGCTCGCTCCCCGTGGGGCCAACGAGCAGGGGGATGCCCCCGGCCTCCACCACGGCGCGGATGTAGGCCGCCTTCACGAACCACCGATCCTGCCCGCTGGCCCTATCGTGCCCACACGTGACGCCGATGACCGGCGCCGTCCGTTCCGTCATGACCGTCACCTCCGGAGCTCTGAGGTTCACTCGGGGTTCTCAGCTTCTCTCAAGTTAGTTCTCACAGCCCGCTGGCGTTCCGGTGAAGGCCGCCACCGCGGCCAATAAACCCCGGCGCTCCTCCCGGAGCCGGTGGGCCGCAGCCACGTCCACCGCCCGGAACGTCACCCGCTCGCCGGGGGCCGCCTGTCCCAAAAAGTCCAAGTCCGCGGAGATGACCGTCGCGATCTTCGCGTAACCACCTGTCGTCTGCCGGTCGGCCAGCAGCACGATGGGCTGGCCGTCGCCGGGAACCTGGATGGAACCCGGTGCGACTCCTTCCGACAAGATGTCCGCGCCGCCGCGGTGGACAAGGCGCGGCCCGTGCAAGCGCAACCCCATGCGGTCGGACTGGGGTGTGACGCGAAACGGCGCTCCCAGCAGGCGCTCGACCGCGACCGCTCGAAACCGGTCGAGCTGAGGTCCGAGGATAACCCGCACCGGCTGGGGCAGTCCGTAACGGCGCAAATTCCTGGGAAGGGCCAAGCCGTGCCGTTGCCGCCAACCCTGGGGCAATGGACCGGCGGGGATCCGGTCGCCGATCCGGAGCGCCCGGCCGGCGAGCCCCCCAAGGCGCGCCCGGGTGTAGGTCGAGCGGCTGCCCATCACCGGCGGCACCGCGACGCCGCCGGCGCACGCAATGTACGCCCGGCAGCCAAAGCGCCGGCCCGAGAAGGCGATGACCTGCCCGGGCCGTACCCGGTGCGCCTGCCACATGGCCGCGGGCTCGCCGTCGATGCTGAACCCGAGATCCGCGCCCGTACAGGCGACGAGACCCTCGGCCATCACCTTGAGCACCGGTCCCACGAGGGTGATCTCGAGTCCAGCGGCTCCCGGCTCGTTTCCCACCAGCCCGTTGGCTGCCGCCAGGGCGAAACCGTCCAGGGCGCCGCTAGCGGGCACGCCGAAGCGCTGGTAGCCGGGACGGCCCAGGTCCTGCACCGTCGTCCAAAGCCCCGGGAGGAGCACCTCAAAGCCGATGCGCTCTTCCATCGTCCCTCCCGCCGCGCTCAAACCGGCACAAACCGCACTTCATCGCCGGCCTGCAAAAGGAACGGCGGATTCCGACGGGGATCCCAAAGGCGCACACCGGTGCGTCCGATCCAGCGCCAGCCGCCCGGGCTGTCGTCGAGCGAATAGATCCCGGTCTGCCGGCCGCCGATGGCCACGGCGCCGGCGGGCAAGCTGAGCCGTGGGGTCTCCCGGCGCTCCACCGCAAGCTCCGCCGGCAAATCGCCCAGATAGCAAAAACCCGGAAGGAAGCCCAGCATGTACACGACGTAGAGCGGCGCGCTGTGGCGGGCGATGACCTCATCGGGGCTCATCCCGACCTTCGCCGCAACCCATTCGAGGTCCGGGCCATCCTCCCCACCGTAGCGCACCGGGATCTGAAATTGCCTTGCGGGCGGAAGATCGCCTGGGAGCTCATCCCCCGCCAACGCCCGCAGGGTCGCTGCGACCTTGTCGTATCCCCCCTCGCCGGGATCGTAGTACACGAGCAGCGAGGCGTACGCCGGCACGACTTCCCGCAGCCACCGGGGCTTTTCCGCCATCACTCGATGCGCCAAAGCCCGCACCCAAAGGTTGGTCTCGCGGCGGATTTCCTGGGCAAACTCGACGAGCACCGCCTCGTCGCCGGCGGGCATGATCCGGGGTGCATGTTTCATTGTGGGATCCCCCGCGGGTGGCGTTAATCTTGCCGCGCTTCCAAACCCAAGCTGGCCGACAGCGCCTGTGCCAGGCGGGTCAACCCTTCGCCGTCCAGGCGTCCGATGCGGTTTTTGAGCCGCCGCTTGTCGATGGTCCGGATCTGCTCGAGCAGCACGACGGAATCCCGGTCCAAGTTGTAGCGGGCCGCGGGCAGTTCCACGTGCGTCGGCAAGCGGCGTTTCGCGGTGCGGGAGGTGATCGCGGCGACGATGGTGGTGGGGCTGGTGCGGTTGCCGGCGTCGTTCTGCAAAATGAGCACGGGACGCAAGCCTCCCTGCTCCGAGCCGATCACCGGGTTTAAGTTTGCATAGAAGATGTCGCCGCGCCGGCACACGATCTCCGCCGGGCGCCGGGCTTGCTGCTTGGCCATGGCGCGGTTATTGTGCCACCGCCCGCCGGAGGCGCCCCCGGGCCAGCTTTAGGGAAATTATAGGCACTCGCGGGAAAGGGTGTCAATCGGCTCGCCATGCCGGGTTCTGCGCGCTTCACCTGCGGCCGCTCTACCGCCGTGTTCGCTTGTCAGGATACATAAAGTGTGTTATCGTTTAGCCACACTCAGTGTACTCGGTACAGCTTTTGTGTACAGGAGGCCACCATCGTGGCTGCGGCATGGCTGACACTGCTGGGCGGCGCCGTCCGCTCCACCCTCCGCCGCTTGGGGTTGACCCAATCCGAGCTGGGCTCTCCGCTCCTGTCCAAAAGCTTTATCAGCCAGCTCGAGAAGGGAACCCTTGCGCCGTCGGTCCCATCCCTGCTCCACATCGCCCACAAGCTCAACGTCGCCCCAGCGCAATTCATGGCCGTTGCCGACGCCCGCCAACAGGCCGACACCGTCTTTACCATGGCCGAGGCTGCCCTCATGGTGGAAGGTCCGCGAGCTGCCGACCAGTGGCTCGGTCACCTTCGGCGATTGGTGGAATGGCAGGACGCGCCGAGCAGGGCGCGGGTGGAACGCCTGACCGGGCTGCGGCTGCTAGCGGCGGGTGACCCGCCCGGCGCCGTTGCGCACCTCGAGCAGGCCCTGGCACTGCACGTTGGCGGCTCGCCCGAAACTTGCGTTACTCGACTGTGGATGGGCGAGGCGCAGTGGGCGGCGGGCCATCCCGTGGCGGCAGCCCGTACCTGGGAGATACTCATCGCCCAACTGCCGGCGCAAGGCCCTCCATCCGGTACACAGGCCGTCCTTCCTGGTCCAAACTTGACCGCCTGCCTGCGGGTCATCGGCTGGCGGCGGCTGGCAGACCTATACAACGCTATGGGCGACCAGGCTGCGGCGGCCACGGCCCTCCGCCACGCCGACGTTCCTCCTGGACTCGTCATGGCGCTCGAGCACGGCGCCGTCATTGGACATGTCCTGTGGCTGCTGGCCCAAGAAGCGTACGGGCGCGGCGATCTCGCCGGGGCAGACGCCGTTGCCAGGCTGGTTCCGCTGCTTTTGCTGGCTTCAGGCACATTGTCCACGATGTTCGCTGGCCGGACAAGTTGAGCCGCGAGCCGGTCAGCTTCCCGGGTGCATAAAAGCGGCCCGTGGCCGGGCCGCTTTTATGCGATAGGACCGAGTACAGCCAGTTCTTGCTTGAGGCGGTCGATGACCCGCACCGGCGTCGGGTCGACGCCGTTCAGGAGGGCCAGATATACGCTGGTAAAGTCGCCCATGTACAAGAGGGAAAACAGGCGCGCCGTCTCCGATTCGCCGCGGGACCACACCTGCGTCACGCCCGACAGGGCGTCGGCCATAATGTCAACGGTAACCTGGATGCGCCGGTTGATCCGCGGGCCGTCGTCCCGGTCGCGCAGCACGACGAGCTCCACGAGCCGGGTCACCTCCGGCGGTATCTCCCAGCCGACGGTCTCGTTGTGGTTGAGCTCGGGGAAGGTGTTCCACCACGCGGGCGCTTTGGCATTCTCGTTGATCTGGCCCTTCCAGCGGTACGCCACGACAGCGCGCCAGGCGCCGGTGCCGTAGATGAGCGGCAGCTTGCCGTGGAACCGCAAGGCCAACTGCTTGGCCGCATTGGCGCCGGTCGGCACCTGGGGTCCGAGCTCGGCCCGCATCGCCCGGAGGACCGCAACGGTCTCCTTGAGCTCGTCTCCCTTGTTGCCGACCAGACCCGCCTGCTCCAGCACGCCCAGCAGCGGCACGAACGAGTACCCGATGGCCGCGCGGGGCGCCAAGCCGCCGGGGATCCGGATGAGCGGCCAGCCATGCTGCTCCGCCCATCGCGCCAGCGTGCCCCCCGTAGTAATAGCCACGATGCGTGCGCCTCGCTCCGCTGCCCCCCGGCAGGCGCTGAGGGTCTCCTCCGTGTTCCCCGAGTAGCTGGAGGCAATGACGAGCGTCTCCGGCCCCACGTACGCGGGCACGTCATACTCCCGGTTCACCGCGACCGGCACCGGGCATTCCGCCTCCACCAGCGCCTTCACCAGGTCACCGCCGATGGCGGAGCCGCCCATTCCCAAAACCACGACATTCTTGACCGCCTGAAAACCCGTCAGCGCGGCCCGCGCCACGATCTCCACGGCCTCTTCCAGCTGCTCCGGCAACTCCACCACGCGCCGGAGCATCCCGCCGGGATCCCGTGATGCTAGGGCCGCGTCATCATCAAGCACCCGTCCACTCTCTTCCTCGCGCGCCACTCACGCGCCCTCCTTTCCTGTTGCGTCGGCAATACCCGGAGGAACTGCTCGAATGGTCTTCGACTCTTCGCCGGAAGTTCCCTCGTCAAAGGGCCACGGCGAGAAGTCGCCCGCCGCGATACCCAGGACCTCTCCCCTTCACGCGACAAGCCCCCGGGGCATGCGCCCCGGGGGCTTGCAACAAGCGACGGTAGGAACCGCCAGCTTAGAAGTTGATGCTGTAGCTGGCCAGCAGCGACTGAGCCGGGCCAGTCTGCTTCGCCTCGACGTGGATCTCGGAGTTGCTGGACACCGTGTAGAACAACCGGGCGCCGATGGTCGTGTCAGGAGCGGTCGTCGCCTTGTCAGCGAACGGGTTCAGGACCACCTTGTCGCTGAGCGAGAACCGAGCCTCCACCAGGAACCCGGTGTTGCCGGCCTTGGTCTCGACCTCGGCACGGCCGATGGCCTTGCCGGCGAAGGGCGCGACGCCGAACAGCGTGATGGTGGCGTCCGTGCCTTCCTTAGTTGTGTAGTTCAGACCGAAGGCAGGAGCCACGTTCTTGTACCAGGTCTCCTTCCAGGGGTCGCTCTTCCAGGGCTCACCCTCGAAGAGGTCGCCGAACGCCTGGTTGTCCGCGGAGCCGCGATACTTGAACCAGAGGCTGGTGTTCTTCTCGTGCTCCTTGTAGGACGCCGTAGCCCGCACCAGGTTCTGCTCGAACGTTGCCCGCAGAGCATAGCCCTGGGTGGTGTCTTTGTAGGTGTAGTCGCTGTAGGTGGCGCCGAGCGTCAGCGCGTCGCTGGCCTTGCCCTCGACGTCCACGGCATAGTGGCCGTTGCCGGCGAAGGAGCCGTAGATGGCCTTAACGGAAACCACGCCGAACGCGCCGATGCCATACACCGTGTAGTTGCTGTTGGCGGTGTCGCCCAGCTTGTACTCAACACCGGTGCCCAGCGTCCAAGCATTCACGGGCGCCTGGGCGCGCAGCCGCAGGAAGTTGTCGTTGCTGACCAGCTGAGCATGCACGTCAACGTTGTTGAGCTTGCCGACCGCGCGCAGCTGATCAACGGTGCTGCCCGGGCTGCTGGCCTGGCGAATCCAGGTGAACGGCGTGTCAATGTGGCCCAGCGAGTAGTTGCGGGCGACGGTGTAGGTCCAGTTGCCGGCGGTCAGAATGCCGCGGTACCGGTTGATGCCGACCTCGACATTGCCGGTGCCGCCCCACGTGGAGCGGACGCGAGCGTCGAACTGCCAGTTGTCGCCGCTCTCGGCGAAGTCGGCGTCCACACGCAGGCTCGGCGTCAGCGCAAAGGGCCCGGTGAAGGAGGTGGCGGACTTAGCTTCCAGCTTGAGGTTGCCCGAAATCGTCGGGGCGTTGGCGGCCAGGGAGGAGCCAGCAATCGCGAGCACCAGCACCATGGCCAGCACGAGAGACTTCCGCATTTCGTAAATCCCCCTCAGTTGTTCAGTTGATGTGTGTTTGCCGGACAGGCAACAACCGGGAGGAGCCTCGTGCAAAGTGTCCGTGTTTCCTTTGCCCTTGTCCTCCGAGCGTTGCCGCGATCGCGCCGCCGTCCGTGCCGTCGGCCAACTGTGGGGTACACCTCCTTTCTTGCCGCGGCTTGCGGGGCTGCGATCCGTCCAGTGCCCATTATGGGGCATGTATGGCCTCTTATTCTATCTGCTGGGAGTTTCTCCTTCTATTCCCACGGGAGCTTTGCAAATTTTTTCGCGCGCGGCGCGGGTGCACAAGGGGATTCCGCGGCTTGGAGAGGAGGATTCGGGCGGCCAAGGAACTGATCCGTCCGAGTTGTTGCTCGATTATTCGTAACTGAGGGCCTGGACCGGGTCAAGCCGCGCCGCCTTGGCCGCGGGGTAGATGCCAAAAAACAGCCCGACCGCCGTCGAGAAGCCCATGGCCACCGCCACCGACTCGGCACTGATGATGCCCGGCCAGCCGCCATAATAGCCGATTATCTGCGCTCCAACCCAGCCGACGCCCACGCCGATGGCGCCGCCCAGAGCGGCCAGCGTCACGGCCTCGGTGAGAAACTGGAACAGGATGACCCGCCGTTTGGCGCCCAGCGCCTTGCGGATTCCGATTTCGCGGGTGCGCTCGGTAACCGAGATGAGCATGATGTTCATAATGCCAATCCCACCGACCAGCAGCGCGATGCTGGCGATGCCGCCGAGCATGATGGAGAGCGTCTGGGTGATGGAGGACATTGTTTCCAAGAGCTGATCCTGGCTCGCCACCCGGAACCGCCGGGAATCGCCCAGGCGGCGGGTCAGGAAAAACTGCACTTGGTCCACCGCCTCGCTGGCCCGCTCCGATGAACTTGCCTGGGCGGCGAAATACGACACGGTGCGCGTCTTGGCGATGCGCTCCATCATCGTGGTGACGGGGAGGTACAGCTGCATGTCGTAGTCGCCGCCCAGCGCCTGGCCCCGGGGCGCCATGACCCCCACCACCCGCAGGATCTGCCGGCGGTTGCTGACGATGGCGATGATCTCCTGCCCCAGCGGGTCGGTGTCCTCAAACAGCTCGGTGGCGAGCTCGGAGCCAAGCACAGCGACCGCCTGCTCCTCGGACACGTCCCACTCGGTGATAAACCGCCCCCGAGCCACCTCATAGTTCATCACCGTCACGAAAGGCGGCGTCACGCCCACGAGGTTGGCCTGCACATTGACGCCGCCGGCGACCAGGAGGGCCCGCCCCGTTACGATGGGTACGACGTTCATGACGTCAGGCAGCAGCTCCTCCATCTCTTGCGCCATGGAAACGGTGAAGACGCTGCGTACTTCCTCTTGCACCCGGCCGGCGCTCCCCCGGGGAACCGCCGGGTTAATCGTGATCAAATTCGAGCCGAGTTGCGAGATGTTGGCCATCACCAACTGCTGGCCGCCGGTGCCGATGGAGACGACGCTGACGACGGCGCCGACGCCGATGATGATGCCGAGCATGGACAAGATGGAGCGCAGCGTATTGGCCCGCAGGCTGTGAAGGGCGGTCCGCAAGGTGTCCAGGATGCTCACGTACGGGCCACCTCCTTGGCCCTCTCCACGGGCTCGTCGCGAGAGATGAGGCCGTCCCGGATGTGGATGATGCGCCGGGTGCGGGCCGCCACCTCAGGGTCGTGGGTCACGATGACGATGGTGTGGCCTTCCTCGTGTAGCCGCTCCAGCAGTTGCATGATTTCGTCGCCGGTCTTGGTGTCCAAGGCACCCGTAGGTTCATCGGCCAAGATGACCGCCGGCTCATTGGCGAGCGCCCGTGCGATCGCGACCCGCTGCTTTTGGCCGCCCGACAGCTCGTTGGGCCTGTGGTCCACCCGTTCGCCCAGCCCGACGGCCTCCAGCATGGCCAGTGCCCGCTTGCGCCGCTCCTTGCGGCCGAGCCCCGCGTACACCAGCGGCAGTTCCACGTTCTCCACCGCGGTGAGCCGGGGCAAAAGGTTAAACTGCTGGAACACGAACCCGATCTTTTTGTTGCGAATCTCCGCCAGCCGGTCGTCCCGCACCTTGGTGACGTCCACGCCGTCGAGCTCCACCGTGCCCGACGTCGGCCGGTCGAGGCAGCCCATGATCTGCATGAGGGTCGACTTGCCCGAGCCGGAGGGGCCCATGATGGCCACCATCTCGCCCTGGTCGATGGTGAAGCTGACGCCCCGCAGGGCGTGCACTTGCACCGCCCCCATGTCGTACACCTTGGTAACGTTGTGGGCCGCGAACATGACCGGCATGGCGGACCCTCCTATCGGCCGGGGAACGACGGCAGCCGTACGGGGATTCCGCCGAACGACTGGGTGATCGTGGCCCCGCTGCGGCCGGCGGCTGGGGCGGCGGCCGCGCCGCCGCGGTAGTTGAGGGCGACGATCTGGTCCCCGATATCGAGCCCCGAGCGCACCTCCACCCAGACGCCGTCCGACAGGCCGGTCTCGACCGGCACGATTTCGGTGGTGCCGTCGTCTAGCACCCGCGTCACCGTGCGCATGTCGCCCTCTTGCCAAATGGCCTCCACGGGCACCACGGGCACGCCCCGGGCAGCGGCGACGGTGATGGCGACAGTGGCCGTGTAGCCGGGCCGCAGGAACGGGTCGGTTTCCAGGAACTGTACCGTCACGGGAACCGTCACGACGCTTCCCTGAACGTTGGCCACAGGACTGACCTCCCGCACGACGCCTTGCCGCACCCGGCTGGCATCGGCATCCAGCCGGATCGTGGCCGGCTGCCCGACCTCGACTTGGGCGATGTCCAGCTCGTCCACGGAAACCTGCACCTCAAACACGCTGTCGTCCATGAGCTGCACGATGACTTCATTGGTGCCGATCGACTGCCCCGGTTCCACGTTGACGGCGGTGATGACACCCGCGAAAGGAGCCCGCAGGTACGTCTGCTCCAGCGCCTCTTGCGCGAGCTGCATGTCGATCTCCCGCTCACGGATCGTGTTGGGCGCCGCGTCGATGCGCGCGATCTCGTACGCGTTGCGGGCCTGAAAGAAGGCGAGCTCCTGCTGGCGGTTGTCCAGGACAGCCAGAATGTCGCCGGCCTTCACCCGGTCGCCCGTGGAAACCCGGACTTCCTGCACCCGCCCGCTGATCCCGAACCGCAAGTCCACAAGGCGCGCCGGCTGCACGTTGCCCGTAGCGGTAATGGTGCGCTGGATGTTGCCTTGCCGGACCGTGAACGTGGACACCCGGGCCGGCCCAGGTTCAGGGGGACGCCCGCCGGCCAGCCGGCTAGCTACCTGATCGCCAAACAGGACGAAAACGGCCCCGCCCACGATCAGAACGGCCGCCACGACCCACAGCCACTTTCTCCGCCGCACCTCAATCACTCCCCGCCTTTAGCGCGTCCCAGTCCACCGCACCTTGCAAGATCTGGAGCTCGACCCAGCGGGATTGATAGGTCCACACCGCCTCGCGCCAGGCGATTTCCGCCCGCTCCCGGGCCCGCCGGGCGCTGGCGACGGCATCCTCCGTCGCGGCCGGAACGGGCAGGGCCAGCTGCCGCTCCAAGGCCGCGAGCTCAAGCTCAGCCCGCATCACATCCAGCTGCGCCATCTCCACCTGCCGGCGGGCATCCTCAAGCTGGAAGGCAAGTTCCTCCACGTTGGTCCGGACCTGCTCAATCGCCGCCGCCAGGGCTTCTTCGGCCCGGGCCACGGCTTCTTCCCGGTTCACGATGCCTAGCTTCCGCTGGCCGCCGTCAAACAGCGGGTAGCTGACCTGGAAGTTTATGCGCCACCCGATCTGATCCTGGCCTTGACCTTGGGACGTCGTGTTGCTGTAGCTCACTTGGAGACTCGTGTCGAGGCCCGCCCGCTCCCGCTCGGCCTGGAGCTGCAGGCGGGCGGTCTCTAGCGCTTGCGCCCGCTCCCACACGTCCGCGCTGTAGCGGACGGCCCGCTCCGCGCTCTCCGCGCGGGACGGCGCGGGCGGCATACCGGTCCAATCCCACACGCTCTCGAACCGGTACGGTTCGCCGGAACCCGCAAGCCCCAACAGCCGCAGCAGTTGTTGCTCACGGGTATGGTAGTTGCGCTCGGCGACGGCCAGCTCCTGTTCCGCCCGCAAGCGCTCAAGCTCCGCCGTCACCACTTGCGCCTCCGTAGCCATCCCGGCCGCGGCCTGCGCCTGGACAATCTCCCAGCGGCGCAGCGCGTCGGCCAAACCTTCCTGGGCGAGGCGCCAGCGGACCGCGGCGACCTCTCGGTCCCGGAGGGCCGAAAGCACCTGCATCCTCGCCTGCGCCCGGGTCGCCTCAAGACGCCTCTCTGCCGCCTCCAGAGCGAGCCGTGCTTCCCGAAGGGCCAGGGCGTCCGAATCCAGCTCTGCGCTGCGCCCCAGCGGATAGCTCAGACTCAGTGTCGCCTGGAGCGGCGAATTCGCCCCATCCGCTATCCGCGTCAAGTCTCGCGCCGTCACCGTGGCGCTCAGTTGAACGCCGGCGGGCAGTTTCAGCCCGCTGCTCACCGCCAGACTCGGGTTGACGCCCTGGGCCGACCCGTTTTGGTCAATCCGGATGCCAAGCCCCTCCGACCGCAGCGTCACGCTGGGAGCGTAGGCCGCTTCCCGCTGCTGCAGCGTTCGCTCAAGCGCCGCGAGTTCTCGCAGAGCGTCCCGCATGGAAGGGTGCTGGGTCTCGGCCAGCTCCCAAATTTCGTCGAGGGACAGAAACCGGATGAGCGTCCCGGCGTCATCCGGTGACGTTTGCCCAACGCCGTCGCTGCCCGCTGCAAGGGCCGCCGGGCCGCCGAGCACCCCTGCCATGCCAAGGCTAATGCAGAGGCATAGGCAGAGACGGAGCCTGCGTCCCCGGGCGGCCGGCGCACGCCAAAGGCCCATCACTCAGCTGGGTCCTCCCCCAAGTCCAGCGGGTGGCCGATCAAGCTCAGCAAGTCAAGGCGCGACCGGATGTAGTTGTAAATCGCATCGTGGTAACTTTGCACCGCCGAGAGGAGATCAAGCTCCGCCCGGGCCCAGTCGAGGTCGGTGGTCAGGCCCGCCTCATGGCGCCGGCGGGCCGTGTCGTGGGCCGCCACCGCCAGGTCGAAGTCGACTTTCGCCGTCTCCAGACGCCGCGCCGCGTCCGAGAGCGCGTGGTACGCCGTGCGGACGTTGTTCTCAAACGACCGCTGCGCCTGCTGGGCCTGCATCTCGGCGATCCGGTGCTCGTTTTCCGCCTTCTCAAGCTGCAGCGGCGCCGGGTCCTGCACCCGCAGGGCCTCGAGGTCCATCGCGGCGATGCGCAGGTTGGCCTGCCGCTCCCACACGGTAAACGCGTTTTCCTGCGCGTAGGTCAGCGTCTCCTCAAAATCCCACTGCCACAATACCGGCTCCGGCTCGTCCACCAGCTCTACGTGGGCGTCCGCGTCCAGCCCGAGCCGCTGCAATAGCGATTGGCGCCTCGTTTCCACGTTGCGCTCCGCGCTGGCGAGGGTCAACTCCAAGCCCGCGACGCGATTTTCCTCCCGCAGCAGCTCCTGCGGGTGGCGCTCGCCGATCCTCACCATCTCCTGCACGACCGCGAGCTCTTGCCGCGCCAGCTCCAGGTTGCGGCGGGCGATCTCGAGCTGCCGCAAGGCCTGCTTGAGATCAAGGTAATCCCGGGTGACGTTGATCACCAGGCTGCGGCGGGCGCTGCGGTAATCATTTTCCGCCCGGCGCTCCTGGATTTCCTGGCGGAGCCGCTCGTAGGGGCTCACCGGTCCGCTGGCCTGCGCGATGCGCCGGTCGATGCGGGCGTTTTCCCACTGTAGGCGGGCAATGGCGTGCTCCAGGTCATAATCAAAGGCCATCTCCACGGCTTGCTCCAAGGTGAGACGGAGAACGTCGCCGGCCTGCGCCTGGGCCAGAACAACGTCCGCTGGGGCCGCCACTGAAAGGAAACCGAGCGCGGCCGCCACCAGCACCGGAAGGATGAGGCAACGGTCCCAGGCGCGCTGCGCCCGGGCAGGCACTGCAGGGGACATGGAACACGCTCCTCTCTTGCGTATGAAACCGCACGCACTGAGTATAGACGCACCGGACCGGTGCGGGGTTCAACTTTTTCCTGGAAACGGATAGCCCGCCTCCGGTTTCAGTAGTTGGGGCGAAACTCCAGGTTGTTCAGAATGCGCTCGGCCTCCGCCTGGGTCACGTCGCCGACAACCAGGAACAGATAGCCTTCCCGGACGGCGCCCATGACAAGGACCTCCGCTCCCCTTCCGTCCGATACGCGGCTTACGCCCGCAAACGACGACGCCTCCCCATGCAAGACCTGGAAGAGCGACAGGAGCTGCCTGCCGTCATGGAATCGCAGGTGCAGGGCAGGGCTGCCGTCGACTTCGGTGACGCCCCCGCTCAATAGCGTGTATCCCGGCGGCACGTAGCCGGGCACGGCCGGCGCGATGGCCGCCTCAGGCGCCAGGCCGTAGATGATGGCCCGCATGCTCCATGCGATGGGATCGTCTACGACCTCGGTCCCGGGCGGCGGAGCAAAAGAGAACGTATCGTCGGCGAGTTCCGGGTCAAAGTCCACATCGGAGCGGACGACGACGCCGACCAGTTCGCACCCGGGGCCGTAGTGCTCCTCTTTCCACGGGAAGTAAGTGTCCTCATCGATCCAGTAACGGCTGTACGCGTGGGGACGCCCGCCTTCTACCAAGTAAACGGGCCGCCCGCCGGGACCTTTCGCGCTGCCCCAAGTCCACAGTCCCGCCGTATGGATGGGCGCCGACCCCCGCCGGACGGGCAGCGACGGTTCGAGCAGTCCCCAGCCCGCGGTCCATTCCTGCGTGTGCAGCACGTAGGGGACGCGCGAGTCGTAGAGCCACTGTTCGTCGCCGTTCCAGACCGCGACGCGCCGCCCGCCCTCATGCTCCTCCTCGACCCGGAGCTCGGCCGGAGGCCGCCATGCGATCTCCCTGGCCACGGTCTCGGTCCCGTGGCGCCGGAACAGCATCTGCATCTCCTTATACGTAATGGCTCCTGCCCAGCGGGCCGTATTGGCCTCCCGCAGCAACCGCTGGGCCTGTTGCCACGGGGCGTCACCCGGGCCGCTCCAGCTCGCGGGCGGGCAGCTGTCCGCGGCGCCCGCGCTCGCGGCGAGCCCCAAGGCCACCAGCCCGATGACAAGTATCCCAGGCCCGAGCGCCCCGGTGCAAGACCGGAACATGCGCATCCTCATCGTTGGTCGCCTAACCTCATGGCCGGTCGCCCGCGGGAGCCCAAGCCCAGTCCATCCAGGCGCCAGCGCCGGTTTCCAGCAGCGCAGCGTAAACGATGTGCTCCTGCACCGCCGCTTCCACCGCCGTGGCGGCAGCGACGGGCGTGCCGCGGTCCACAAAAGCCGATCCGGCCAGCCACAGGGCGGCGGCCAGCGCCGCGGCTGCTCCCCCGGCAACAGCCCCTTGCCAAAAGCGCACCCGGGGCCGCTGGCGGACCCGCTCGGCCTCACGAAACCGGACGTGCCCCACAATCGCATCGACGAGGCCCGGCGGCGCGGCCGGCCCAGGAACACTGGCCAGGATGGACCGCAGCGCCCGCAGCTCTGCCAGTTCCTCGCGGCACTTGGCGCACCGGACCAAATGCCGCTTGACCTGCTCCCGGACGGCACAAGGCAGGCTATCGTCCATGTAGGCTGACAGGAGCTCCAACGAACAGCGCAAACGATACCCCTCCCGACGCGCTACGAGGCCGACGACGCCCCCGAGGCCGGGATGTCGCCCGCCCCCTCGAGGTACGGACGGAGTTCTTCCCGGAGCGCCCGGCGGGCGTAAAAAAGGCGCGACTTGACCGTTCCCAGCGAGCACCGCAGGATATCCTTGATCTCCTCATACCGAAAGCCGTACATGTCATGCAGGACAAGCACTGCCCGGTGCTTGTCGCTCAGCCGGCCCAGCGCCTGCTGGAGCAGTTCCGCGAGCTCCCGTCGTTCGGCCCGCACCGCCGGGTCCATCGCGCCCAGGTCCCGCTGACCGTCAGGCACGCCCCAGGCCAGAGCCATGTCCTCCGCGCCGTTGGGCGCCCCCTCCAGGGACACGAAGCGGCTGCCTTGCCGGCGCACCCGGCGCAGGTGGTCCAGGCATACGTTGGTCGTGATGCGGTACAGCCACGTCTTGAACTCGGCTTCGCTGCGGAAGGTATGGAGAGATCGGTACACCCGCAGGAACACTTCCTGTACCACGTCTTCAGCGGCATCAGGCCCCACCATGCGGCACGCGTAGCCGTAGACGTGGTTGGAATGCGTCTTGACCAGCGTTTCAAAGGCGCGCACGTCGCCCGTCAGGCAGCGGGCGATCAGTTCGTCGATGGGCATTGGGCCGGACTTGCGGGTGTTCATGCCGGCGCCCCTCCTCTATTGGCAATGGACGACACGCGGCCCCGCAATGTTCAAGGGTGGCGCCATCGCTCCCGGTGCAGGCGGGACTATTGCTTACCAAAGTATAGCACAAGGCCCCAGGTGGAGAAGACTCCCCCTGGGGCCTTGTCTCAGTTCTGACTAGCCTTGTTCAGCCTCGGGGACCGCGTTTCTCCCCCAAAGTAGTCCCTTAGAAGCTGACCTTCAGGCCGCCGGACACGACCGCTCCGCTGACGGAGTTGTACTTGGCGCCGAGGTTGATGCCGTTGGGCGCTTCGTAGGTCGTGCCGACTTCGTACTCGATGTTGCTGCCCTGCGCGACGACCTTGCCGTTGACGCCAAGGCCCTGGAGATACGGAATCACGTCGGTCGTGGCCGAAGCCCGGACCTCATGCTTCACGTCCTCGCCGGCCTTGAGAGTCGCGGTGTACTTGCCCTGCACCGCGTGGCCGTACACATCGAACGTCTTGGCGGCGCTCAGCACCGCCTTGTTCGTCGGCTGGTCATAGTCCGCGGCCAAGGTGATGCCGTGCTGCACCGTCTCGACGCCGATGTTGAAGCCGCTGGCGTCGCTGTCGGGATTGAACGGCACGATATGGCCCGTGTCGGAATCCCGCTCAGGATACATCGGCTCGAAGTCCGCCTGCATCTGGCGGAAGCCCGCCTTCAGGCTGACGTTGTCCGCCGGGTTCATGGCGGCGTTGACCCGGAAGGCGTAGCGCCGGGCCGAATCGAGGGCCACGGTGCCGTCCAGCTTGACGCCGTTCAGCTCCGTGGCGGCACCGATGGCGGCATCGAGCTTGTCCGCCCGCCGGACGACCATAGCGTTCAGGTCAAACCCCTCGAGGATGCCGGAGCTGACCCGTACGCCGATGGGACGGCCGTCCTCGGAGCCGGTCTGCCAGACGTAGAACACGTCCGCGTTGGCGACGCCGAGGTCGAGACCTTCCACGGCGATGCCGCGGCGGGTGCCCATGTGGGCCACCCAACCGTTCCAGTTGAGCGTCTTGTCACCGATGGTGGTGGTGACTTCCGGTCCGCCGTTCCAGAAGGCGCCCTTGGTTTCCAGCCACACCCGCGTCAGGGAGTTGGACATGGACCCGTGGGCATCTTCGAAGTCACGAGTCGGATTGCCGTCATCGTCGAAGTTGTTGGGCTGCGTCTGGAGCTGGATGCCCAGGCGGACCTTGTCGCCCGCGCCGATGCTCGGCGAGAGCTTGATACCCGTCTTGCCGTTCATGTGGTACTCGCCGCCGCTGTCCTTCTTGTACTCAAACCGGGTCTCCACCTGGCCGGTCACGTCAACCTGCGCGGCAAAGACCGAAGGAGCAGCAAGCGACAGCACCAGAGCGGCGGTCAACACAACAGCTGCTTTCCTCATGGTGATCCCCCTTGATGTCTGCGATGATGCTGCGACGCATGCGTCGTTGATTTGGGACGAAGGCTGCGATGGATGCTGCATGGCCAAGCCCCGTTGACGGAAGCGCCCGCCTCGCCGGGAGTCTCCATGTTTCCTCGCCGGTCTTGTGGGCTCTTCCTGGCTGCGTCTTATGCTGCGTCGTCTAATTGCCCGCTCCGGCCTGCTCGGGCTCTCGGGGGCCTGTTCACCTCCTTTCCTCACCGCGCGTCAGGCCTTGGTTGGAGCCGGGCAAACTTGTCATCGTGTCTGGCCTTCCTGCACCGGCCATCGGCCGGCCAACCCTCCTGGCGCCCCGTGTCCTTGCGGCGCCCTCCGTGCGCCGGGCAACAAAAAGGGGCTCCGCCGATGGCGAGCCCTCCGTGACGCCCTGCGCTCCGTATTTGGTTGTCGCACTCCATCCTTGTCTGCTCAGCTATTTCTGCGAGCTATGGGCCGTTCCTGCCGGCCGCGTGGGGGAAATATGTGGGTGGACTGGGCGGCGGGTACCAGAAAAGCCCTGCGGCGAACCCGCAGGGCTTTTGCTCCTACTGCCTCCGGTCGATCTCGGCCGCTACGCGGCTCGCCAGTGCGTGCCAGCCGCTGCCGTCGAACGGCCCGAGGTGCTCGGCGCATTCGCTGATGGGCGAGGTGAGCAGCGCGCGCAGCTGCACCCGCGTCAGTCGGGCGTCTTGCGGCAAAAGCTCGCCGCCGTCCGGCGTCTCCACGCGGTACACGGTCCGCGACAAGATCGCATCCACCTTACCTTGCGTGGCGGCCAGGCCGCTGGGGCCGCACTGCTCTGCCAAGGTGACGGCGCGGATGCTGCTCCCCATGGCCAGCACGAGCACCGCCGCGATGACAAGGGTGAGAACGAAGGGAATGACGTCTTCCGGCCGCCGTTCAATCTCCACGACAAACACCTCCGGGCTTCTCGCCGCCCAAGCGGGCCGTCGGCCGCCGTCCGGTTTCCGGCGTCGACAAACCGCCGCTTACCGGATCGCCTGCTCCGTCTCGGCGTCGAACAGGTGCATCTTCTCCATGTTAAACACCACCGGGTGCATCGCGCCGTCCTTGGCCTTCGTGAGCGAATCGAGGCGGGCGATGAACGTGTGCTCACCGATGGAAAAGTACGTGTACACTTCTGAGCCCATCGGCTCCGTCACATCGACGCGGGCCGTCACGGGCTGGACGCGCTTCTCTTCCGGTAAGAGCTGCGCATCGTCGATGTCCTCGGGCCGGATGCCGAAGATGACCTTCTTGTCCAGGTACTCGAGGATGCGCGGGTTTTGGTCCAACTTGCTTTTGGGCACCTTGAGCTTGAAGGCCTGGCAGTCGACGATCACATCGTCCCCGTCCCGCCGCAGCACGGCCCGCATGAAGTTCATGGCCGGGCTGCCGATAAAGCCGGCGACGAACACGTTGTTGGGGTTTTCGTAGATCTCGAGCGGCGCCCCGACCTGCTGGATGAAACCGTCCTTCATGACGACGATGCGGTCGCCCATCGTCATCGCCTCGGTCTGGTCGTGGGTCACGTAGATGGTCGTCGTCCGCAGCCGGTTGTGCAGTTTGCTGAGCTCCGCCCGCATCTGCACCCGCAGCTTCGCGTCGAGGTTAGACAGCGGTTCGTCCATCAGAAACGCGGCCGGCTCCCGCACGATGGCACGGCCGACGGCGACCCGCTGGCGCTGCCCGCCCGACAACTGCTTGGGCTTTCGGTGCAGCAGCTCTTCGATGCCCAGCATGCGGGCAGCTTCCCGCACCCGGCGGTCGATCTCCGCCTTGGGGAACTTGCGCAACTTGAGGCCGAAGGCCATGTTGTCGTACACGTTCATGTGGGGATAGAGGGCGTAGTTCTGGAACACCATGGCGATGTCCCGGTCTTTGGGAGGGACGTCGTTGACAAGCCGATCGCCGATGTAGATGTTGCCGTCGCTGATCTCCTCAAGCCCGGCTATCATCCGCAGGGTGGTCGACTTGCCGCACCCCGACGGCCCGACGAGCACGACGAATTCCTCGTCCTCAATCACCAGGTTTGCTTTGTTGACGGCAACGACGTTGCCGTACCGCTTGGTGACGTTCTCCAAAACTACCCGAGCCACGGCGCTGACCCCTTTCCACGGGCGAAGGTCGCCTGCCGGGATACCATTCGGCTCATCCTCGCCGCGGTCCTTCCTGTACAGGCGAACTTTGCCGGAGCAGCGTTCCGGATAAACCGGCGCCCGGGACGGCAGCCCGAGACCGGAGACGATTGATCTAGCGGAATGGGGTCATCCGCGATAAAGCCCGACCTCAGCGGTCCCGGTACACATACCAGCGGGCCGGTACAAACCAACTGGTCAGCGCGCTGACGATGGCCAAAAGGATCGCCGCCGCCAGACCCGCGCCGAACCCGTCCACGCTAAAGCCGGGTACGAGCCATGCCACCAGCTGCAGCATCAACGCGTTGATGACAAGCGTAAAGAGGCCCAGGGTCAACAGGTTCACCGGCAGGGTGAGGATGATCAAAACCGGCCGGATGCTCACGTTGACGAGACCAAGAATGCCGGCCGCGACGATACCCGCGACGACGCCGTCGATCTCCACACCCTTGAAAACGGCGGCCGCCAGGAGCAGGGCCAGCGTGTTGACGAGCCAGCGAAACAGCCACTTCGGCAATGGGTTCCCCTCCTTGCGCCGGCGCCGGCGACGCCTACACGAGGCGCACGGCGACGTGCGTGCTGCCTTCGCGCACCTCAGCCAGGGTGAGGCGGCCTTGGACCCGGAGCGACCGGATCGCCGCCGCGGGTATGTCCAAGGCGGCCAGGAGCGTGCCCTCCGGCAAAGACCGGGCGAGGCGGCGGGCAGCCGCCCACCGCCGCCACGGCAGCACCCGGGCGAGGAGCGCCACCGCTTCCAACGCTTCCTCCAACACAAACAGCGGCACCGGCAACAGGATTGGGAAGCGCCAGCCCGCCGGCCGCACCTGCAACACGAGGAAGCTGGCCCGCGGCGTCACTCCACCACGACCTCCACGCGGGTCTTCCCGTCGTCGTCCTCGATATCGATGATCTTTCCTTCGACGCCCTCCTCCACCAGGCGCATGATGTCCTCCGGGTCCAGCGGCTGATCGTTCCCGCGGACTTTCAAGGCGTCCTTGGGGATAAATCGCAGCGCGACGCGGGCGAGTTCCAAGGGGATGTTGACGTTGACCTTCGTCTTTTCACCGTCGAGGATCCGCACCCGGACAAACCGGTTGCGCCGCCGCGGGGCGCCGCTCGCGCCGCCCTTGCCCTCGCCCACCGCTTCCAAGAGCTTTACGGCTTCATCCGCCGACACTTTGCCCTCTTGCACCATGCGCAGAATCTGCAGTCGCTCGTCGGTCACCGGCGGCCCTCCTTTCGTTCGCAGGCCTGTGGCCCGCTGCCCCAGGGCAGCGGGCCCGACTGGACCTTTAGGTTACTCACCGCTTCCTTCCTCATCGTGCCCGACCAGGATGGAACCGTCGGCCGTACGGGCACGCACCGTAAACTGCAACCGCTTGTCGGCAAAGCCCGGCGTCTCCGCCCGCAGCGTGTGCCGGCCGGCCACCCGCTGCTCGACCCCGGCCAGCATGGACCGCACGCGCCCGTCGGCGGTGTCCAGGTCCAGCCGGTAGCCGACGTCGTCGCCTTTGGGCAGGTACACCCGCACCCGTCCGTCGCTGGTGCGGAGATCCCATTCGACGTTGGCGGGCCCGCCGTCGGCCTCGGGGATGTAGCGGGCTTCGATGGACCCGTCCGCCGTGCTGCACCGGGCCCGGCCAACCGTCCCCGCCACGCGGATGCTGCCGTCCGCCGTGTTGGCCTCGAGCTCATCGACCCGCACCGCGCTCAGCCGGATACTGCCGTCGGCCGTCGTCAGCCGTGCCTTGGTAAAGCTCATGTCCCGGCAGCGCACCGACCCATCGGCGGTGTGGCACTCGATCCGGTAGGTCAAACTCCGGGGAAGCACGACGTGAACGGACGCCTCCACCTCCCGCCGGTCTCCCGCCACCAGGCGAAACCCGCGCTCCGTCGTTTCCCAGCGGGTGGCTGCGGCGGCCAGCTGCGCGGCGACGTCGGCGTCATCGACTCGAACGGTGTTCACCACTTCCACCCGGTAGCCGGGGCCGTCCCACGCCTCCACGCGGATGGCGCCGTCGCGCGTCACCAGGGACACGTCGGCCTCCGACACGCCCTCCGGAAACTCGCCTTCGTACACCTGTTTCACGGTCTGCTCCGGCCAGAAGCGGAACTGTCCGATCCAGCGCCCGAGGGTGTCCGGAAGTTCGCTGAACACCCGCGACAGTCCTCGCTCGACGTTGCCAAAGACCTCCTCGAGCCCCCGGAACACATCCTCACCGGTACGCTCGCCTTTGGCCTTGGCCTCCTCGATGCGCTGGCGAGCGGCCTCCAGCTTCTCCTCCACCTGCTCCCGGGCCTGCTCGACCCGCTCCACGACTTCGGCCACCCGGTCGGACATCGTCTTCTCCTTCCGCCCTTCCGGATTGCGTGAGAGCGCCTCGAGCAGCTCCGCGGCCTCCTCGGCCGTGATCTTCCCTTCCTGCAGCATCGTCAGGATCAGCAGGCGTTCCTCTTTCACCGATCTCACCCTTTCAGCATCTTGATGGCTTCAGCCGCGGTGATCTCGCCGCGGTCCAGGGCAGCCAGGATCTCCGTCCGCCGGTCGGGGGCAGGCGCCGCGTCGCGGTCAACCTTGTGGCCCATCGCCTCCAGCACCCCGTCCAACCGGTTCCGAACCGTCGGATACGAGATGCCCAGCACCCGCTCGACCTCTTTGATATTGCCTCTGGAAAGCAGGAACACTTCCACGAACTCCTGCTGCTCCGGCGTCAGGCGGTCGAACTTGGACTGGACGAAGCGCCCCTCCACGGCCGTGCCGCAGTTGACGCACTCCAGGCGCCGCACCTCCAGCGTGTCGTTGCACACGGGGCACCGGCCAATCGTCCTCCGGGAGGCCATCCACATCACCTTCTCACGTTCTGGTTTGTTGTTTTCAACATCAGGGCTTGAATTTGTTTATATCCTGGCTCAATCATACGGGGAAAATGCGGGAGTGTCAACGGATACCTTGAACTTTTTGCGTGATCGGGAAACGCGGCTGGCCCGCGCTGGCCCTCAATCCTGCAGGTGGTGGAGGATACGCTCAGCGAGGGAGCGGGAGATGCCCGGGACGGCAGCGAGGTCGTCGAGGGTAGCCCGGCGCACGCCCGCCACGGAACCGAACCGCTTGATGAGCTCCCGCTTGCGGCGAGGACCGACGCCGGGGATTTGGTCCAGCGCCGACTCGGAGGTGCGCTGGTCCCGCAGGTGGCGGTGGTAGGTGATGGCGTAGCGGTGCGCTTCGTCCCGGATGCGTTGCAGGAGCTTAAGGCCGGGCGACGCCCACGGCAAGTCGATGGGATCAGGTCTTCCTTCGACAAAGACGAGCTCAAACTGCTTGGCTAAAGATACCGTGGGAATGTCCTCCACGCCCAGCTCCCGCATGACCTCCCGGGCGGCGCTGAGCTGCCCCTTGCCGCCGTCGATGAGGACGAGATCCGGAAACGCGGCAAAGCCGCGCCCATCGACCTCTTCGGCCTGCTCCCGCAGGCCCCGCAGGAACCGGCGGTGCACCGCCTCCCGCATCATCGCGAAGTCGTCCGGCGTCGACTTGGTGCGGATCTTGAAACGGCGGTAGTCGGACGGTTTGGGCTGCCCGTCCTCAAACACCACCATCGACGCAACGGCCTGGTTGCCGTGGATGTTGGAGATGTCAAAGGCTTCAATGCGCTGCGGCAACGACGGCAGGCCCAGAACCTCGGCCAGGTGCGCCATGGCCCGCTCCGCCTCCTCCGAGCGGCGCGCGAGCTGCGTCACCCGTTCGTTCAGGGCGATGCGGGCGTTCTCGACCACGGTTTCCATCAGGCGGCGCTTTTCGCCCCGCTGGGGCACGTGCAGGCGCACCGCGCCGCCCCGCCGCTGCCGGAGCCACCCCTCGATGACGGCCGCGTCCTCCACCGGCACCTGGAGGAGGACTTCCGGCGGCACGAACGGAGCACGCTGGTAGTACTGCTGGAGAAACGCGGCCATGATCTCGCCCGGCTCGTCTTCGGCCACCGCCTCGAGGAAAAAGTGATCGCGGCCGATGAGCCGCCCGCCCCGGACATAGAACACCTGCACGCAGACGAGGTCCTTTTCCTGGGCGAAACCGATGAGGTCCTGGTCGACGGGCTTGTCGCTGACGACCGTCTGCCGCTCGGCGACCCGCTCCAGCGCCCGGATCTGGTCCCGAATCCGGGCCGCCCGCTCGTACTCAAGCTTCTGCGCTGCGTCCCGCATTTCCCGGTACAAGCTGGGCACAAGCCGGTCATGGCGGCCCTCCAGGAATAGGCTCACCTGCTCGATGAGGCGGTTGTACTCCTCGGGGCTTACCTTGTTCGCGCACGGGCCGACGCAGCGCTTGATGTGGTACAGGAGGCACGGGCGGTAGTCGAGCTCGCCGCTCAAATCCAGGCTGCACGTCCGGATCGGAAACAGCTTGCGCAAAAACCGCGTCGTCTCCCGAACGGCGTTGGAGTTGGTGTAAGGACCGAAATACTTGGCGCCGTCCCGCTCGACCCTCCGGGTGACGACCACCCGGGGAAACGGCTCGTTCAGGGTCACCTTGAGGAAAGGATACGCCTTGTCGTCCCGCAGCCGGACGTTGTAACGGGGGCGATGCTCTTTGATCAGGTTGGCTTCGAGGATGAGCGCCTCGACTTCCGATCCGGTGACGATGTACTCAATGTCCGCAATATGGGACGTCATCACCCGCACCTTGGCCGACAACCCGGCGGGCGACTGGAAGTAGCTGCGCACGCGGCTTTTCAAGGAAACCGCCTTGCCGACGTAGATGACTTCGCCGGCCGCGTTTTTCATGAGGTAGACGCCGGGCCGATCGGGCAGCACCCGCAGCTTAGCCCGGAGCGCTTCCCTTTCGTCCTCTTCCCGCACCACGGCTCCGGGATCGTCATCGCCGGACCCGCGCACCTCCTGGCGCGGGTCCCGCGGCGGGGCGCCATCCACATCGGGGACCGGGCCGATCTTGTCCCGTGCGCGACCCGGGTCAAGAGTGTCCGTCAAGGAGCATCACCCGGTTCATTATAGCACGGGCGCGCTCAAGCCCTAGTTCGCGCCGCCGGCTCGGCGTGCTAGCCGTTCCCTGAAATTGAGGCCGCGCTGGCGGCCCAGGCTGCGCCGCCCAGCACCCCCCGCAGAAAGCGGCCGGTGTGCGAACCGGGCACCTCGGCCACTTCCTCCGGCGTGCCGGCGGCCACCACGGTGCCGCCGCCGTCGCCGCCTTCGGGGCCGAGGTCGATGATGTGGTCGGCGGTCTTGATGACGTCCAGGTTGTGCTCGATGACGAGGACGGTGTCGCCGGCGTCGACGAGGCGCTGCAGCACCTGCAAGAGCTTCTCGATGTCGGCCGTATGCAGGCCCGTCGTCGGCTCGTCCAAAATGTACAACGTCTTTCCGTTGCTGCGGCGGCTGAGTTCGGTGGCGAGCTTCACCCGCTGCGCCTCACCGCCGGAAAGCTGCGTGGCCGGCTGGCCCAATTCCATATAGCCTAAGCCGACGTCGTAGAGCGTCTGCAGCTTGCGGTGAATCCGCGGGTGCGCCGAAAAGAAGTCCAGCGCCTCCTCCACCCGCATGGCCAGGACGTCCGCGATCGTCTTGCCCTTGTAGCGAACTTCCAGCGTTTCCCGGTTGTACCGCTTGCCCTTGCACACCTCGCACGGCACGTACACGTCGGGCAAGAAGTGCATCTCGATCTTAATGATCCCGTCGCCCTTGCAAGCCTCGCATCGGCCGCCCTTGACGTTGAAACTGAAGCGACCGGGCGTGTAGCCCCGCATCTTGGCTTCGGGCACCTGGGCAAACACTTCCCGGATGAGGTCAAACGTGCCCGTGTAGGTGGCCGGGTTTGACCGGGGCGTGCGGCCGATGGGCGACTGGTCGATGTCGATGACCTTGTCCAGATGCTCGATTCCCTCGACGGCGTCATGCGCGCCCGGCCGCGCCGCTGCGCCGCTCAGCGCCTGCGCCAGCCGCTTGTACAGGATCTCGTTGATCAAGGTCGACTTGCCCGAACCCGACACCCCGGTGACGCACACAAATACGCCCAGCGGGATCTCGACGTCGATGTTCTTGAGATTGTGCTCCCGGGCGCCGCGGACCACGAGCCGCTTGCCGTTGCCGGCTCGCCGCACCGCGGGTACGGGGATGGACCGCTTGCCCGACAAGTACTGGCCGGTGATGGACTCGGGCGCCTGCATAATCTCCTCCAGCGTCCCGGCCGCGACCACCCGGCCGCCGTGGGTGCCGGCGCCGGGGCCGATGTCCACGATGTAGTCGGCGCTGCGGATCGTGTCCTCGTCGTGCTCGACGACGATGAGGGTATTGCCTAGGTCCCGCAGCCCCTTTAAGGTACCGAGCAGCCGCTCGTTGTCCCGCTGGTGCAGTCCGATGCTCGGTTCGTCCAGGATGTAGAGGACCCCGACCAGCTGCGAGCCGATTTGGGTTGCCAGGCGGATCCGCTGGGCTTCGCCGCCCGACAGGCTCCCGGCCGCCCGGTCCAAGGTCAGGTATTCCAGCCCGACGTTCGCGAGGAAACCAAGGCGAGCCCGGATCTCCTTCAACACCTGGTGCGCGATGGTCCGCTCCCGCTCGGTGAGCTCGGTCTCAAGCCGCAGGAAAAACTCCCGGGCCTGCCGGATGGAAAGGCGCGTGACCTCCATGATGTTGAGACCGCCGATCGTCACGGCGAGGCTCTCGGGCCGCAGGCGCCCGCCGTGGCAAGCCGGGCATTCCCGGGCGCTCATATACTGCTCAATTTCGTCCCGGGCCCAGTCCGACTGGGCCTCCCGGTAGCGCCGGTCGGTGTTGGGCACGACGCCTTCGAAAACCGAATCGAAGGTGCGCTCTTGGCCCGCCTGGTTGACGTAGCGAAACGACACCCGCTTGTCGCCCAGGCCGTACAGCAAAACTTGCAGCTGCTTCTCGGAGAGCTGGCCCAGGGGCGCGTCCATGTCGATGCCGTACTCTCGGCACACCGCTTCGAGGATCGCGTGGTGCCACTTGCTCTGGATGGAGGCCCAGGGGAGAATGCCGCCCTGCCGGATCGAGCGGCTTTTGTCCATCACCAGATCCGGATCGATCTCCATGCGCACGCCGAGCCCGTCGCAGCTTGGGCACGCCCCGTACGGACTGTTGAACGAAAACATGCGCGGCGCGAGCTCCTCGAAGCTCGTCCCGCAGTCGGGGCAAGCCAGCTTTTCACTGAACAGGAGCGGCTCACCGCCCTGGACGTCTACGAGCACGATACCGTCCGCCCGGCGCAACGCCGTCTCCACGGAATCCGTCAGGCGCGACTCGATGCCGGGCCGCACGATAATCCGGTCGACAACGATCTCGATGGTGTGCTTCTTGTTCTTGTCCAGTTCGATGGCCTCGCCGAGCTCCCGCAGTTCGCCATCGACCCGCACCCGGACGAAACCCTCGCGGCGCAGTTCATCCAGGAACTTGCGGTACTCGCCCTTGCGGCCCCGCACGACGGGCGCGAGGATTTGCAGGCGCGTTCCCTCGCCGAGGGCCATGACCCGATCGACGATCTGCTCGACGGTCTGCTGCTGGATAGGACGGCCGCACTGCCAGCAGTGGGGATGGCCGATGCGGGCGTAAAGCAGCCGCAGGTAGTCGTAGATCTCGGTGACCGTTCCCACGGTCGAGCGGGGGTTGCGGCTCGTCGTCTTTTGATCGATGGAGATGGCCGGCGACAAGCCCTCGATAAAGTCCACATCGGGCTTGTCCATTTGGCCCAAAAACTGGCGGGCGTAGGCCGACAGCGACTCCACGTAGCGGCGCTGGCCTTCGGCGTAAATGGTGTCGAACGCCAGCGACGACTTGCCCGAACCCGACAGCCCGGTGAACACGACCAGCTTGTCCCGGGGAATCTCCAGGTCGATGTTCTTGAGGTTGTGCTGCCGTGCGCCCCGGATTACGATTTTGTCCTTCGCCATGTCGAATCACCCAAGGTTATCAGCCCGTGGCGTCCAGCGTCACAAGCAGGTCCCGCAACTCTTTGATCCGGTCCCGCAGCTCGGCCGCGCGCTCGAACTCGAGCTCGTCGGCGGCGGCGAACATTTCCTTTTCCAGAGCCTTGATGTGCTTGGCCAGTTCCTGCGGAGTCAGTGCGCGCACGTCCTCCAGGGCCTCCTGCGCCGCCTCGTAGCGGGCTTGCTCCTCGGCCGCCCGCTCCTGCTGGACGATGTCCCGCACTGCCTTGCGCACCGTCTCCGGCGTGATGCCGTGCTTGCGGTTGTGCTCCATCTGGATGGCCCGGCGGCGGTTCGTTTCGTCGATGGCCCGCTGCATGGACTCGGTGATGTGGTCCGCGTACATCACCACCCGCCCGTTGACGTTGCGGGCGGCCCGGCCAATGGTCTGGATCAGCGACGTCTCCGAGCGCAGGAAACCTTCCTTGTCCGCATCCAGGATGGCCACGAGCGACACCTCGGGCAGGTCGAGCCCCTCCCGCAGGAGGTTGATGCCGACCAGAACGTCAAACTCTCCCAGGCGCAGCCCCCGCAAGATCTCGACCCGCTCCAGCGCCGTGATTTCCGAGTGAAGGTAGCGCACCTTGAATCCCATGTCCGCGAGGTAATCGGTCAAGTCCTCCGCCATCTTCTTGGTCAAGGTGGTGACCAATACCCGCTCGCCGCGACCGATGACGCGGCGGCACTCCTCCATCAAGTCGTCGATTTGGCCCTCCACCGGTTTCACCACGACTTCCGGATCAACAAGACCGGTCGGCCGGATGATCTGCTCGACGATGCGCTCGCTCCGTTCCCGCTCGTACGGCCCCGGCGTGGCCGACACAAAGACGACTTGATTGACCCGGGACTCGAACTCCTCAAAGGTGAGCGGCCGGTTGTCCAGCGCCGACGGCAGCCGGAAACCGAAATCGACCAGCGTTTCCTTGCGGGAGCGGTCGCCGTTGAACATGGCCCGGATCTGGGGCACCGTCTGGTGCGACTCGTCGATGATAACGAGAAAATCCCGGGGGAAGTAATCGAGCAGCGTCGCGGGGGGCTCGCCCGCCTCGCGGCCGTCGAGGTGGCGCGAGTAGTTCTCGATGCCCTGGCAGTACCCGACTTCCCGGAGCATCTCCAGGTCGTAGCGGGTGCGCTGCTCGAGGCGCTGGGCCTCCAGCAGCTTGTCGTGGCGCTTGAGCCAGGCGAGCCGCTCCTCGAGCTCGGCTTCGATGGATTCGATGGCTCGCTGCATCTTTTCCTCGGGCGTGATGAAGTGGGTCGCAGGGTAGATGCGCACCTCGTCCAGCTCGCCCAGGAGCTCGCCCGTCAGCGCGTCCACGGCCACGATGCGATCCACTTCGTCTCCGAAAAACTCGATGCGGATGACGTTCTCTTCGTACACGGGGATGATCTCGACGACGTCGCCCCGAACCCGGAACGTCCCGCGCTTGAAACCGACGTCGTTGCGCTGGTATTGGATGCCGACGAGCCGGCGCAGGACGTTGTCCCGGTCCCGGATGTCGCCGTGCTTGACCGACAGCTTCATGCCGACGTAGTCCTCGGGCGAGCCGAGGCCGTAGATGCACGAGACGCTGGCGACGATGATGACATCCCGGCGCTCAAATAGAGCGCTCGTCGCGGCGTGGCGCAAGCGGTCGATTTCGTCGTTGATGGAGGCGTCCTTTTCAATGTAAGTGTCGGTCTGGGGGATGTACGCCTCCGGCTGGTAGTAGTCGTAGTAGCTGATGAAGTAGTGGACCGCGTTGTGCGGGAAAAACTCCCGGAACTCGCTGCACAGCTGGGCTGCCAGCGTCTTGTTGTGGGCGATGACCAGCGTCGGGCGCTGCACCCGCTCGATGACCGACGCCATGGTAAACGTCTTGCCCGTGCCGGTGGCGCCCAGCAGCGTCTGATAGCGCAGGCCGCGCTCGATTCCTTCCGCCAGCGCGTCGATCGCCTGGGGCTGATCACCCTGCGGCCGGAACTCGGAAACAAGCTGAAACCGCAGCTCCGAGCTGGGCAGCGGCCGCTCCCACGCGGGCCTCCCTTGACCGTTCACGGACAAGCCTCCCCCTGTTACGGCCCCCATTATAGCATACGTACACGAGTTCGCCTACCGAACAGGGCTCGACTCATCGTCCCCGGCGGGAAGCGCTGCGGCGGGCGGTTGCGGTGGCTCCTCGCTGTCGGGCTCCGCGCCCGTGCGCAGCCCGCCGGCGGCCGCCGCCACGTTCCTCGGAGCAGGCACCGTCAGGAGCTGCGACACAGGCACCAGCCGGATACCGGCGGCGTGTATCTCCGGGAGCATGTCCACCAAGGCGGCATACGTGCGCGGCCGCACATGCCCGATTCCGACGGCGGCCCCCTGCCGTAGCGCCAGATTGATCAGGCGCCGGATCTGGTTCCGGATGGCCTCCTCGTCGTCGACGTGGTCCAGAAACACCTGGTTGACAACGTATGGGACGGCAAGATCGTGGGCAATGCGGTACGCGATCGTGCTTGAGACCGTGTAGCTGTCCACGAAGAACAGCCCTTGCTCGGCCACGACGCCCAGGGCTGCCCGCATCACGCGCGGGTCGGTGGTGGCGCCCGATCCCATATGATTGTTGAGACCCCTCGCGCCCGGCACCGCCGCGAGCGCGGCCCGCACGGCTTCGGCGATCTCGGCGTCGGTCATGGACCGCCGCACGCCGCCCGGTCCGATGTCGATGGCGGCGTCCTGGGCCTCCATGGGCATGTGCAGAATGACTTCGAATCCTGCCTCTCTGGCTCGGCGGGCATGCTCGGCGGTGCGCGGCAGGTACGGCAGAACGGCCACGGTCAACGGTTCGGGAAAGGAAAGGAACGAGTCGGCCGCCTCCCAGCCGTAGCCCCAGTCGTCGATGATTACGGCGATCCGAGGCCCGGCCGCGGCCAGCGCAGGCCGGGGGATAACGCTCGGCTTCGCGGCAAAGCTCGCCTCGCCTGGGGTGACCCGCCCGGCGTCGCCGGGATCAGCAGCGTCACCAGCCGGAATAACTGCAATGTCGGGCACCGGCACGACCAGGTCCGCCCGGGCCGGGGACGGGCCCGGCACTGCCTCCGCTCGGGGGGACGGGTCCGGCACCGCCGCCGCCGGGGGGGCCGGGGCCGCGCCAGCGGGGCCTGCCGGCTCGGCTTCCGGCGCGCGTTGTGCGGGGACCGGAGAGGATAAGGAATCTCCGTCGGCCACGGCGGGCACCGCTCCCTGCCCGCCTCTCCCCATGTACACCCCGATAACGACACCCAAGAGAACCGCGAGCACCGTCAAGACGGCAAGCAACGGTGCAGGGACAACCAAGCGACTACGGCCCACGGCGAACCGCCTCGCGCCAGAGCCTGAACCGCCGGCTCAACCGGCGCCAGAGCCAGCCGTAATTCGCCCGGTCCCGCAGGTCCATGAAGCCCGGGTCGGTGCCGGCCGGCGCCAGCACCACGCCCAAAGGAGGTACCTTGCCCGGATAGCGGGCGGTGCGTCGCGTCCCGTCCAGGACGTTTTCGACCTCCAGCGTCACGTCCACCGCCCACGGGCTGAGAATTTCCGCCAAGTCGTCCTTGCTGCGTACGGGAAACCCGTTGATGGCCCGTATCGCGTCCCCCGCCCGCAAGCCCATAGCCGCGGCGGGGCTCCCCGGAAACACGCCCATGACCAGGGCCCCCTGCGCGGCGTCCAACAGCGGCGTCCCGCGCTCTTCGGACCTGCGCCCTAGCCAGATGACGAGTTCATGGCCCAAAGGCGAGAACAGCGCCGCCAGCCACTGCCAAGCCGGTCCGCGGCTTCCAACCACGGCCAACGCCAGCAGGATAAGGCTGTAGGCCAAAAGGGAAGCAGCCGTTCGCCGGGCCTTCTCGCGCGGATGACGGGTAATGGCGATGTCCCCATACCCGAGCGCCGCGACGACGGGAAACAGGATATAGACGTAGGATTGCCCCGCGGGCGCCTCGCCCAGCGGCTCAATCAACGGCCACCAGTCCGGCATGGGCAAAACCGCGTCCGCAAGGGCGTCTTGAGCCATGAGAAAACCGACTAGGGCGATGAAGGGCAGGGGCCAAAACTTCTGCAGGGTGAAACCCGCCACCGTGCGGCCGTCGCCCCGCCGCACGTACACCGGCGTCGCGCCCTGCGGCCCGTGCACCCAGATGAGCAGCGCCTCCACCAGGTGGAGCACCGCCACCAGGCCCATGACGGCGGGCACGCTGAGCGCCGGCCAGCCAAAGAGGAGATGGGTCAACGACAAAAGCCCGCCCGCGTACGCAAAGCACATGAAGCGGGGATGCAACTGCATGAGCAGGAGGGCGACCATCCAGAGGTAGATGACGCCCACATCCACGAGGGAAATGCCGAGAAACACGAAGGCGGCCGTGCCCAGCACACCGCCCCCAAGGCCGTACAAGAGCGCCACCAGCGTGTTGCGCACCGGGTCCGTCATGGGTTGGCCAAACACGGCCCGCTCCACGTTCGCGACGCGCTGGTACTGCCAGTGCACCAGCAGCAAAACGACGGCGAGCAGGATCAACGTCTCGCCGCGCCGCAGAAAGACCGGCACCGACTGCAGGATCAGTTCCAGGATTTCACGCCAAGGAAACATGTCCTCTCCCTCAGGCCGCCCGCCGCCGCCCCTGGGCCATCAGGCCGTTCAGCACCTCCAGAGCGCGCTGCAGCTGGGGATCGGAAAAATTGAGTTCCTCCTGGTCAAAGCTGAGGTAGTACTCCTCCAGCTCCTCCTCGGGGATCTGGACGACCACGTCGGGGACGATGCCGGTGTCGTGAATGAAGTGACCACCGGCGGTTTCATAATGGGCCGTCGTCAACGTAAGGCCCGAGCCGTCCCGCAGGGGCACGACGGTCTGTACCGAGCCCTTGCCAAAGGTGACATCCCCTACCAGCACCGCCAAGTCGTTGTCCCGCAAGGCTCCGGCCAAAATCTCGGCGGCACTGGCCGAAAACTGGTTGACAAGCACGACCAGGGGCATGCCCGGCAGCGACGCGCCGGCCGAGGCGTTGTAGGTGCGCCGCTCGCCGGTGGCCGAGACTACATGGACGATGGGCCCGCCGTCCAGGAACCGGTCCGCCAGCTCCAAGGCGGACGTCAGCAGGCCGCCCGGATTGTTGCGCAGGTCGAGGATCAGCCCTTGAACGCCTGCCGCCAGCAGCTGTTCGGCCGCCCGGTCAAACTGGCGTACGGTCACCTCGTTGAAGCTGCTCACGTAGATGTAGCCGATGGGTGCATCCACCTGGGGCGCCTGCTCGGGCGTGATCACGTCCCACCGCTGCACGCTAACGTTTTGGATCCGGTCTCGGATTATCTCCACATCAAAGAGCTCATCGCCCCGCAAGATGGTGAGCACGACCCGCTGCCCTTCCGGCCCGCGCATGAGGGAAACCGCTTCTTCCAGCGACATGTGCTCCGTCGGCTGGCCGTCGATGCGCACGATGAGGTCGCCGCCCCGCAGGCCGGCCCGCATGCCCGGCGTCCCCGCGATGGGAGCGATGATGGTCAGCCGTTCGTTCCGGATGCCCACCATGATGCCGATGCCGCCGAACTCCCCGCGTATGGTGTCTTCCTGGAAACGGCTGTATGCCTGGGGCGCCATGTAGCGGGTGTAATCGTCCTCGATGGTTTCCCGCAGCATGCCGTCGATGCTGCCGGTGCGCAGGTACGCCCGCACAAGGCCGAGCGTATCCACGTCCTCAACATGATAGGAACGCAGCAGGGCGATGACCTCGAGCACGGTGCCGAGGCTCGCCTGGTGGCCCGGCCCGCCCTCGTCGGTGCGCTGCTGGGCCAGCAGCACGCCGGCGGCGAGGCCGACCATCAGCAGGACCGTCACGACGAGGCGCAATTGGCGTTTGTACAAAGGTATCACCTGGCTCTAATCCTGGCGGATGAGACTGTCACTCCAATATGCAAGGCCATTATAGCAAATTCCTACGGGCGGCGTCCAAGAGCACCCGTACCGCGAAACGCGGCAAAGCCAGCATGCGGCCGGCCCGGGACGGCTGCCGCACGAGCCGGTACAGCCACTCCATGCCCATGAGCTGTATCCACCGGGGCGCACGCTTCACGCGGCCGGCAAAGACGTCGACGCTGCCCCCGATGCCGAGGGCTAGCGGCACGCCGCACTCCTTAAGGCGACGGGCGATCCAAAGCTCCTGCAGGGGTGCCCCCAAGGCGACCAGCAGGATGTGGGGCGCCGCGGCCCGCACCGCCGCGATGACGGCGGGCTCCTCCTGCTGGGAAAAGTAGCCGTGGTGGGTGCCCACTACGGCCAAGCCGGGAAACCGGGTCGCGAGCCGGCGGGCCGCCTCCTCGGCCACCCCGGCGGCCGCGCCGAGGATGTACACGCGGTAGCTCCTGGCCGCGGCCAGAGCCATCAGGCCTTCGGCCAAGTCCACGCCCGGCACCCGCTCGGGAACCGGGTGGCCAAGAAGCCTGGCCGCCCACACGACGCCGATGCCGTCGGGTACGACCAAGTCCGCCTGGGCCAGCGCCCGCGCGAGGGCACGGTCGCGCTGGGCGTGCATGATGAGTTCGGGATTGGTGGTGACGATGGCCGCGGGCCGCCCCCGCCGGATGAGCGCCTCGGCGCAGGCGACCGCTTCCTGCATGGTCACGGGATCGACGGGAGTCCCCAAAATACTAAGGCGCGGGCGCCCCCGCCCCGGGTCAGCCCCGGGTCCACCGGCGGGCCCACGTTCGCCGGGAGTTGGTGCACCGCCGCCGCCCTCGGCAGGTGCTCCTCGATGAGCAGCCGCCCGTGGTGTCACGCGACCGCCTCCTGGGCGACGGCTAAGGCCCGCGCTGCGGTTTCACGGGCACGTTCCTTGAGCACGGCGGCTTGATCAAGGATGCGGCGACGCCACGACCGCCGCTCGGGCCACAAGGCCGCCAGCACGTCCGATAGGCCGGCGCAGCCGCCTAACAGAAACCGTTCCCGGGGCAGCCCCAGCTCGTCCACGTGGGCCGCAAGCTTAGGGTCGGTCCCGACGGCCACGGCCGGTACCCCGGCGCAGGCGGCGAAGATCAGCCCATGCAGGCGCATCGTCACGCACAACTCCATCCGCTCAAAGACCGCTATCCAATCGGACGGCGCCAGCGCAGCCGGCTCCACGGCCGCCGGCCACGGCGCGGCCAACGGTCCTAACCCGGCAACGAGCCGGTCCAGCACCGGACCGTCCTGGGGCGGATGCAGGGGCAACGGCACGATCCGGGCCCCCAGCGCCGGCATCGCAGCCCGCAAGGCTCGCGTCACCCCGTCAAGCAGGCGCTCGGCAGCCTCGGGACCGCCCCCGCCCGGAAGCGACCGCAGGCTGATTCCCACGAGCGGCCCCTCGGGCAAGCTCGCGAGCAGGCGCCGGCCGGCGTCGGTGATGCCGTGGGCCGGGCTTTGCGGGCCGATGACCGCGCCATCCCCTCGTACGAAGGTAAAGACAGGGTCCGCGGTGAGATGGACGCGCGCCGGATTGACGCCGAGGTCCCGGCAGAGGGCCGCCGAAGCCGCATCCCTCACTGTCACAAAATCGGCGGCGGCGAGGGCCCGGCCCGCCAGCCCCCGCAAGGAACGCCGGCGGAGCGGCCCAAGCCCTTGGGCATACACAAAGACCGGCACCCCTAGGCGCCGCGCGAGCACCATCAACCCGCCATAGTACGGCACGCTGCCCCACCCGGTCGCGTCCTGCAGCAAGGTGCCGCCGCCGCTGATAAAAAGAGCCGCCCCGCGGATGGCCCTGCGCACCGCGGGCAAGGAGAGCCGCGGCACCGCCTCGACGCCCCACCGGTCCGCCGTCCTCTCCGGCGCCGCCGACAGAACTACCGGGCGCACCTTGTGGCATTGTTCCCGCAGGCCGGTCAAGATCGCGGCCAGCACCGCCTCGTCGCCGGCGTTGTCAAAGCCGTAATAGCCGGAAATGACGACTTTCATCCCGGGCCGGCCCCCGGCCCACGGCCGACTCCACTGCCAAGCCCGGGACCAGCGCCACGCCCGTGGCCGGTGGCAGGCCCGTGGCCGCACCCCACCCGACCATCGCCCGTGCCCGGAGTCCGTTCCTCCCGTCGTGCCACATC
>CALFSR010000150.1 GCA_937916565.1 uncultured Bacillota bacterium
TCCAAGGACGCCCGCCGCGGCCCGCTGGGCCCGGGTAAGCGGCGACGCCCGGCCGGACGTTGCCGCGGCTGCCATGTCCAATGCGGCGAACTTGGCGGCCGCCACCGGCGTGATGTCCACCAGGACGTTGGCCCGCCGGGTGGCGAACAGGAGCAACTGCGCCTGGGGGCTCCTGCCCGCTTGCGCGAGGTCCAGCGCGGCGTTGGCCACCAGTATGTGGGCGGGGTGGGCCAGCAGCCCGACGGGAAACACCGGATCGAAAACGAGAACGACGTCGGGCACCAGGTCGGTCCACAAGCGCTTGAGCGCGCCTTGTACTCGGGCGGAATAGCCCTCATCCGCCGGGAATTCTTCGGGCATCAGGGCCTGGGGGCGCGCAAGCTCGAGCCACGGGGCGGCGAGCGGCACGGGCCCCGGGCCGGCGACGGTGATGTGGCTGCCGGCCCGGGCCAGCATGCGCAAGGTGCCGCCCGCAAGCAGCTCGAGATCTTCCCAACGCCCGACCGCTGCCAGCACCCGGCGGCCGCGCTGGAGCAGCCGGTTGCCCCGGGCGATGGCCAGCTGCGGCTGCCGGGGCAAAAGGGCGCGCTCTGCCGCCCGGTAGGCCAGCCAGCCTGCGGCGGCCACGGCTCCGGCCGCCATCACCACGCCGCGCCCCCAGCGCCCGCCCCGCGCCATGCCGTCACCCTCCGTTTCAGGTCGCAGTCGATAGCCCATAGTTTGCCGCGGCGGTGTCCCCATGATGCGCTTCGGTCCCTGGGCTACCAGGGATTGACGGTGCCTTGCGCCGGGTCTACAATACAATTAAACGGTTGCTTAATTATAGGCCCGTTGTGAGGGGTGATCCCGATGGCCGAAGCGACGGTGCAGCCTGGCGCCGACTACTGTGCGACGTACGACCCATCTTCGCCCGCGACCCGCGACGCGCTGCGGGAGCGGCTTTTGGACGTGGCCGGGCTGTCCGAGCTTTTTAAGGTGCTCAGCGATGAGACCCGCACCCGGATCCTGTACCTCTTGTCTTTGCAGGAGCTGTGCGTCTGCGACATCGCGGACGTGCTCGACATGAGCCTACCTGCCGTGTCCCATCACCTGCGGCTCCTCAAGGCCCACCGGCTCGTGAAATACCGGCGCGAAGGCAAGCAGGTTTACTACTCCCTGGACGACGACCACATCGTCGGCTTGATTTCCTTGGCGCAGGCCCACTACGCCGAGGGAAGGTAGGTGGCGCTGCATGGCAGCCACACGCGAGGGGAGCCATGCTCCCGAACGCCGGTACATCCTGGAAGGACTGGACTGCGCCGCCTGCGCGGCCAAAATCGAGCACGCGGTGGCCCGGGAAACCGGCTTGAGCGGCGTCGGGGTCGACTTTGCCACCCGGTCGATGTACATTTCTCCCGAGCACGCGGAGGCCGTCCAGCGGGTCATCGACCGCGTCGAGCCTGGCGTGCGCCTGGTGGAGGCGCAGCCCCCGGGAACGGCCACGCAGGGCCACGACGGCGCCGACGGCCATGGGTCCACGCCGGGCTACGACGGCGCCCGGGGCCGCGACCAGACGCACGCTCACCAGGCCGCGATCGGCCGGCGCCGCCTGGTCGCCATCATCGTCGCCGCCGCGCTCATGGTCGCGGGCACCATATTTCACGACGCCCTGCACGGGACGCCGTGGTCGTGGGCGGAGTACCTGGTGTTCTTGAGCGCTTACGCCTTGGTCGGGAGCGGGGTCGTCGGGGCGGCGCTGCGGAACGCCCGCCGCGGGCAGTTTTTCGATGAGAACTTTCTCATGACCATCGCCACCGCCGGAGCCATCGCCATCCATGAGCTGCCGGAAGCCGTGGGCGTCATGCTGTTTTACTCCATCGGAGAGGCCGTGCAGGACGCGGCCGTAAACCGCTCGCGGCGCTCCATCCAGGCTCTCCTCGACGTGCGGCCGGATGCGGCCTACGTCGAGCGCGGCGGAAAGCTGCACAAGGTTTCCCCGGGCGCCGTAAAGGTCGGCGAGGAAGTCGTCGTCCGGCCGGGCGAGAAGATTCCCTTAGACGGCGAAGTCGTTCGCGGCGAAGCGTGGGTTGACACCTCGGCACTGACGGGCGAACCGGTGCCCCGCAGGGCGGCGCCCGGTGCGCAGGTGCTCGCGGGCATGGTGAACACCGACGGCCTATTGACCGTGCGGGTCACAAAGCCCTATAGCCAATCGTCGGCGGCCAAGATTTTGGCTTTGGTGGAGCGGGCTTCCGCCCGCAAGGCGCCGACGGAGAAATTCATCACCACGTTCGCCCGCTACTACACGCCCGCGGTCGTGGCGGCCGCGGCGGCGGTCGCGGTATTGCCGCCGCTGCTCGTTCCGGGCGCGAGCAGCTCGGATTGGCTCTACCGGGCGCTGGTGATACTCGTCATTTCTTGCCCGTGCGCCTTGGTGTTGTCCATTCCCCTGGGATATTTCGGCGGCATCGGCGGGGCGTCGCGCCGGGGCATCCTGGTGAAAGGCGCGAACTACCTGGATGCCCTCACGCAGCTGCACACGGTGGCGCTGGACAAGACGGGCACCTTGACCCGGGGCGTGTTCCGCGTCGGTCGGGTCACGACCCTCGAGGGCGCCTCGGCCGGCGAGGTGCTCCACTATGCCGCCCATGCCGAGCACTTTTCCCACCATCCCATCGCGGCGTCCATCCGCGACGCCTACGGCTTGCCGACCGACGCCGCCCGTATCGGCACGGTGGCCGAAATCGCCGGGCACGGCGTCATCGCCGAAGTGGACGGCCGGCGGGTGGTGGCCGGCAACGACCGCCTCCTGCACCGGGAAGGCGTCCCCCACAGCGACTGCAGCGCTGACGGCACCACCGTCAACGTGGCGGTCGACGGGACGCTGGTGGGGCGTCTGTACGTCGGCGACGAGGTCAAGCCCGACGCGGCCCAGGCCATCGGGGCCCTTAAGGCCCTCGGCGTTGCCCGCGTTGTCCTGCTGACGGGCGATGAGGAAACCGCGGCTCGCTCGGTGGCGGAAGTGGTCGGGATTGAGGAAGTAGCCGCGGGGCTTTTGCCCGAGGATAAGGTGCAGGTGTTGGAAGGGCTGGCCCGGGAGGCTCACGCCGCGGGCGGCAAGATCGCCTTTGTGGGCGACGGCATCAACGACGCTCCGGTCTTGACCCGGGCCGACGTCGGCATCGCCATGGGTGCCCTCGGCTCCGACGCCGCCATCGAAGCGGCCGACGTCGTCATTATGGACGACCAGCCGTCCCGCATCGGCGAGGCCATCGCGGTGGCCCGCCGCACCCGCCGCATCGTGACCGAGAACATCGCGTTCAGCCTGGCCGTCAAGGGGCTTTTCATCGCCCTGGGGGCGGTGGGCGTGGCGACGATGTGGGAGGCCGTCTTCGCCGACGTAGGAGTTTCGCTGCTGGCCCTTCTCAACGCGACGCGTGCCCTCCGGACGTAGCCCGGGGAACACAAGGTCCCGCCGGGGTCCAGAGGGCACGCAGCCGCTGCGGAGGAAATCCAGTGACACGCCGACCGGCCGGCGACGCCTAAGCGGGCGCCGGCTAGCCGACCGGAGCGCCTAGCAGGTGCTGTGCCCGCAGTTGCGGCAATAGCCGCAGCCTTCGGCTTTGACGTACGAGAAAGTCCCGCACGCCGGGCACAAGTCGGCCGTCGACGTCACCGCCCCGTTCTCGGGACCGTGGTGCGCAGCCGGATTCCCGCTGCCCGCGGCCGGCCAGGACGAAAGCGCCGTCTCATGGGAGGCGGCGTTCTCGTGTTCGGAGGCGGCCGCGACGCCGTACTTGCGATGCAGGTACCGTTCGAGCGCCTTGGCCAGGGCGTCGGGCAGCGACAGGACCTTGTTGGGCCCAAAGCCAAAGGGCTGGGCGCCGCCGATGCCCCGCAGCTGCTCCACCACGAGGGCCAGCTTCTTGGTGTTGGGCACCGGGCTCGGCGTGCGCAGGTACAAGGAGATGAGCCGGCCCATGGCTTCGGAGTCGGCCGTCACGTCCATACCGCCCTTGCCCAGCACGATGATGGCCTCAAAGGGCTCGCCGTCTTTCTCGTTGATGGTGATGCGGGCGGTGCCCACCATCGTCTTTTGGCGGAAGGTGAAGCCCGCCACTTCTTCGGGCACTTCGCCGATGGTCTGGGACGCATCCCGCATGGCCGCCATGGTGCCGTTGCCGTTCACAGGGGCGGGAGCGGGGGCCGGAGTTGCCGCGGCCGGCGCCGCGTCCTTGGACACGGGGGTTTCCTCCTTGCGGGAAAGCACCTGCTCGTCCCGGGACTTGTCGCGGTAGATGGTGACGCCCTTGCAGCCGAGCTGGCGCGCCAAGGCGTACAGCTGCTCCACCTGCTCCACGGTCCAGTCGGACGGGCAGTTGGTCGTCTTGCTGATGCTCGAGTCGACCCAGCGCTGAATCGCGGCCTGCACCCGCACGTGCTCTTCGGGCGCGAGCTCAAGCGCTGTCACAAAGTAGCTGGGCAAATTTTCAAGCTTGGGTTCGACCTCGGGATGCGCGTCGAACCACTCCTGCACGATGGCCTCGTTGACTTCCTTTTTGCCGAGGCGGCCCATGCGCCAGTAGCTCCACTGGTAGTACGGCTCGATGCCGGTGGAGGTGCCGACCATGGTGCCCGTCGTGCCCGTGGGCGCCTGCGTGAGCAGCGTCGCGTTGCGGATGCCTTTCTCCCGCACGGCCTGCCGCACTTCGTCGGGCATCGCCTGCATGAAGCCCGACTGCAGGAACTTGTCCGCGTCGAACATGGGGAAGGCGCCCTTTTCCGCCGCGATCTCCGCCGAGCTCAAGTACGCCTCCGTGGCGATGGTGCGGTAGACCTGATCGATGATCTCCAGCGACTCGGGCGACCCGTAGCGGACCCCCAGCTTGATGAGCATCTCCGCCAGGCCCATGGTGCCCATGCCGACGCGGCGCTCGGCCTTTTGCACCTCGGCGTTTTGCTTAAAGAAGTACGGCGTGATGTCGATGATGTTGTCCAAGAACCGCACGCCAAGGCGCGCCGCACGCCGCAGGTCGTCCCATAGGATCTCGCCGTTTTCCACGAACCGGCTCAAATTGATGTGGCCGAGGTTGCACACGCCCCAGGCCGGCAAAAACTGCTCGCCGCACGGGTTGGTGGCGATCAGGTCGTGGAAATACCATGTGTTGGACATGCGGTTGGAGTAGTCCATGCGGACGATGCCCGGCTCCGCCGAAGCCCAGGCGGACTCGACGATCATGCGCCACAGCTCCCGGGCGCGCACCGTCTGGTACACCCGCACCGGGTAGCCCTTTTCCTGCCACCGGCGCAAGTTGCCGTCCCATTCGCGGTCGTAGATCTCCTTGCCGACAGCCTCGTAGTCGGGGAAGACGAGGTTCCAGTCTTCGTCGTTGTCCAGCGCCTTTTCAAAGTCGTCGGTGAGGCCGACCGACACGTTGGCGTTGGTGAGGACGCCAAAGTCCCGCTTGGCGTTGATGAACTCGATGACGTCCGGGTGCCAGACGTTGAGGATGAGCATGAGCGCGCCGCGCCGGGAGCCGCCCTGCTCCACCAGGCCTGTGGCGGTGGAAAACAGCTGGCCCCAGCTGACGGAACCCGAGCTCTTGCCGTTGACGCCCTGCACGTACGCAAGGCGCGGCCGCAAGGTGGACAGGTTGATGCCCACGCCGCCGCCCCGGGCCATAATCTCCACCATGTTGCGCAGCGTGTCCATGATGGCCCGCCGGCTGTCGTTGCCGTGGGACGGGTCATCGGGGCGGACGGGGATGACGTAGCAGTTGTAGGCCGTCAGGTGCTGGCCCGTGCCCAGCATCGCGTTGATGCGGCCGCCCGGGACGAACCGCCAGTCCTGCAGCAGCCAGCGGAACTCCTTTTCGAGCTCTCTGCGGCGCGGCTTGGGCTCGACCTCCACGATGGCCCGCGCCATGCGGTCCCACATGTCCTCGGGCCGCGTTTCCAGGGGCCGGTCGATGCGGGCGCGCTTTTGCGTAAACAGCTCGCCGGAGCGCAGGCGCACGGTGATGTCGTCGCCGTCCACCGCCTCGACGACGCCGACTTCCTTTTGCGGGTACTTGGGGTGCTCCTTGGTCATGACGACCACGGTGTCGCCGACGGTGATATCGGCGCGGGAGCCCTTTTGTGCATAACGATCCAAAAAAATCAGTTCCTGAAGCTCGCTCCAGCGATAGCGGCGGCCACCGTCCTGCGCCGGCACCGTCCGGCTGGGTTCATGGGCCATTCCCGAGCCTCCTTGCCTAGGGGGTGATATGACACCACCGATTGTGCTCGATGCGACTCGAGACCACTACATATAGTAGCCTGGAAATTATAGCGCACAAAATGTAGGAGGTCGAGGGGGAATATGGCCGGGAAACGCGGGATGTCCGGGGACGAACAGCCGGACATCCCCTCGCTCTCGCGCTCAGACGGGCGATTTCAAGGCGAATTCTTTCTAGCTGGGATTTTGCCGGGAAGTGGAGCTCGGCTGGGGTTTCTGGCCTTCGCGGGGCCGGAACGTGTAGCAACACGTCTCCTTGGAAACCCGCGCCGGCGTCGGGCCGATCTCGCCGACTTCCTGGTCGTGCTTGCCCCCGCCGGGCATGCCGCCTTGCTGGCCGATCCGGGCCAGGGCGTCGTCGCTGATGACCAGGATCGCTTCGGCGCTGCAGCGGTTTCCTTCGTACCAGTAGCTGCAGTTGCTCACCGTGCAATGGACCTCGGGCACAAGGCTCACCTCCTGTCTGGCGCACACCGCTAGCTTGCCCCCGGCGGAGCGGCGCGATACGGGCAGGGAATGGGGGACCGGAAGGGAATACCCGCTTGAGGATAGGGGGAAACCGGTGACCCATGGTTGAACGCGCAGCTTCCGCCGGCCAGAAGCAGTCGGCCATCGACTTTCGACCCATCGCCGACAAGATCGTCAACACGTGCCTGGGCGTTGCCCCGGGCGAAGTCGTGCAGATCGGCGGCGGGGTGCACAACTTCCCGCTGGTGGCGGCCCTCGCGGCCGCCGTGCGGCGAGCGGGAGCGTTTCCCGAGATTAACGTCACCTCCGACGACCTGCAGCTGGAAACCTTGACGACGGTGCCTGTCGAGTACCTCGAAGCCGTGCCGCGCCACAGGCTGAAGTGGCTGGAGGACGTCGACGCCATGATCGTCACGGACGCGGTGGCGGATCCGGCCCGGGCCATGGCGGTGCCCGAGGAGCGCCGCCGGGCCGCGCAGCTGGCTGCGGAGGCCGTGCACAGGCACATCTTTGAGCGGGGCACGCGCTGGCTCTACGTGCCCTACCCGACCCCGGCGACCCGGGCGGGATTGCCCATCACCTTTCCCAACCTGTGGAGCATGTTTTGGCGGGCGGTGGACATCGACTACGAGCGGCTCACCCAGGAAGCGGCGCGGCTTGCGGCGCGGCTTGAGGGCGTCCGCGAACTGCGGCTCGTCTCGGACAGCGGCACCGACTTGACGCTCGCCGTGGGCGAGCGGCCGGTGCTGGTGGACGACGGCGTCATGTCGGAGGACGATCGCGAGCAGGGCGACACGGCCGTCAACTTGCCGGCGGGGGAGGTGTTCGTCGCCCCCATCGAGGCGTCCGTCAACGGCCGGCTCGTGGTGGACTTCGCCTTCCGCAACGGCCAGGCCATGCGCGGGCTTGACCTCACGGTGCGGGAGGGGCGCGTCCAGCTGGAGGGGGCGCCGCCGGGAGGCTGCTCGTTCCGGGAAATCCTCGCCATGGGCCACGGCGACCCCGACGTCATCGGGGAGCTGGGCATCGGGCTCAACCCGGGCGTGGACCGGTTTTGCGGCTGGGGGCCGACGGACGAAAAGCGCCGGGGAGCGGTGCACCTGGGCCTGGGGGAAAACCGCTA
>CALFSR010000151.1 GCA_937916565.1 uncultured Bacillota bacterium
TCGTCGGCCAGCCGCGCCAAGCCGGCCATCAGGCGGTCGTGCAACGCGTCCGGATCCCGCGTTTCACCGCCGATCATCGTATGGCCAAAGCCCGGACCCAGCTGATAGCGAACGCTGAAGCCGTCGTCGATCAAGTCGGCGTCGTAAAGCTCCTGGTACAGCCGGGAGCTGCGGCCGAGGGCCGCGGAGAGGACGAGAGAGGTGACGACTTCGGCCCGGAGGCGCTCCTGGCCGGTCGCCCCGCCCGGCGCGTCCTTAAACCCGATGACGTAGAGCGGCCGCGCGGCCGGAAGCACCGTTTCCACCCGGGGCGCCGCGACATGGTCAGGTTCGTCGGCGAACAGCCGCTCCACCGGCGGCCGGGGCGCGTACCCCCGCCCGGAGATGTCGGTTTCCACCTGGGCGAGAACGTCGTCAGGGTCGACGTCGCCGACGACGAAGATCGCCATGTTGCTCGGGTGATAAAACGTGTCGTAGCAGGCGTGCAGCGTCTCGGGATCAATTTGGCGAATCGTGTCCGCGGTGCCTGCGATGTCGATGCGCACGGGATGCACGTGGTAGAGGGCCTGGAGCAGGTTCATCACCAGCCGGTGCCGGGGCTGATCCTCGTACATGCGGATCTCCTGCTCGATGATGCCGATCTCCTTCTTCACGCCCTCCGGGGTGAAATGGGGCGACTGGACAAAGTCCAGCAGCCGGTCAAAGGCGGCGGGGAAGTTGTCGGTCGTGGAAAACAGGTAACTTGTCATGCTGTGGCTCGTGTAGGCGTTGACCGAAGCTCCTAAGGCCGCGAAAGCGTTGAACACATGGCCTTGTTCGTCTTCAAACAGCTGGTGCTCAAGAAAATGCGCGATGCCGTCGGGCACTTCCATGACGTCGCCGGACCCGGGCCGTCGGAACCGGTTGTCCACCGACCCGTACCGGGTCGAGAACACCGCGTAGCGCTTGTGGAAACCCGGGCGGGGCATGACAAACACCTCAAGGCCCACGTCGAGGCGCTGGTACACAACCCGCTCCCGGAGCAGCTCGCTGTATATCGTCTGCCAGCTCATCATCGCCCCTCCTCCCGGGAACCCGAAGCCGGCGTCCGCAGGAAGTACACGGTGTCAGGGCGGATCCCCGCCGCGACCTTAAGCACGTCCTCCCTGGTGACCCGCTGCAGGTCGTCGATAACCTCCTGCACCCGGCGAATGCGGCCGTTGACGAGGCCGACCAGGCGGCCTCCCATGATGCGGCCCGGACTGTCTTGCGCCGAGAGCACCCCGTTGATGAGCCCCTTGCGGGTATGCTCCAGCTCCTCGTCGCTGAACGCGCCCGCCGCCACGGCCTCCACCTGCTCTCGGATGATGGCCGACGCCTTTTCGTACTTGTCCACCGCGATGCCGGCCACCACCGTAAGCACGCCCTTGGTGGCCTCCAGCTGCGAAGAGGCGAAGTACGCGAGACTCGCCTTTTCCCGCACGTTGACGAACAGTTTTGAATGGGGGAATCCGCCGAGGATGCCGTTGTACATGAGCAGCGCCGGGTAGTCGTCGTCGGGGTAGCGCACGCCCGTACGATACCCTAGGGCGAGCACCCCCTGCTGCACCGGCAGCTCCTCGATGACCGTCCGCTCCTCCCGCGGCGGCGGCGACACGGGCACGGCCGCGCCCGCCTCCCCGACGTCGGCCCGGGGAAGCGACAGGTGCTGCCGCACCCAGGCGGCCACTTGCTGTGGCTCCACCGGCCCGACGACCAGCACTTCCACAGGGCTCGTGGCCAAAAGGTGCCGGTAATGGGCATACAGCGCCGCGGGGGCTATCCCCCGCAGCTCGTCCACGTCGCCGTACTTGTGCAGGCCAAAGGGCTCGTGGCGGCACATCTCTTGCCGCAGCCGGTTGAGGGCGTACTGGGGCTTGTTGTTGATCAAGCTCTCGATGCGGCGGCGCAGCGCCTCCGCTTCCTGGGCCACATACTCCTTGCGAAACGCCCCGTCTTCCGCGGACGGGTCAAGCAGCACCTGCCCGAGAAACGCAAGCCCCTGCTCCGTAAGCCCGAGCTGCTCCGGGAGAAACCGATCGTGGGCGACGTCCAGAGACAGCTCGATGTTTTGCGTCTCGCCGAGTTTGGTGATGTCCACCCCAAACTCGGCGCCGTACAGGTTCTCCAGGTGCCGGGCGATGTCCCGGGACGTCGGCAGCCGGCGGGTGCCCCGGCGCAGCACGAACGGCACGACGGCCGTGAGGGTGTAGGTGTCCGCTCGCAATGGTTGCCGCAGGATGAGCCGCACGCTCGTCGTCTTAAACTTGTCGGTTGGCAGCACGTGCAGGCGGAAGCCGCGGTCGATGTCGATGACCTCAAACGTCTTGCGCATCCATGCCCCGCTCCCCCAGCGCCCCCCGCGGGCGCCCGTGTTTCTTCCGCCGGCCGCAGTCCGAGCCGGCCTGCCTACAGCACGATCGCGACTTCGTCCCGGTCCATCCGCTCCATGCACTCCTGGAGCTTGGCCCGCAGGAACGGATCCTCGGCCGCGGCGAAGCGCACTTGGCGCAAGAGGTCGATGCCCCGCCGCAGCGCGTAGACGATGTCGCCTTCATCCTGGTAGGCCCCCTGCAGCAGGCGGGCAAACGCCTCCCCCTTGCTCCAGCGGTACGCCAGCGCCGCCACGTGATCGTGGAAACGCACCGTCGGCGTTCCCACCAGCCGCCGCTCCACCTCTTCGATGGCCCGCACATGGGTTTCCACGTCGGCCACGTCAAAGGCGTTGTGCGGATGCCGGCCTTCGGAGCGGCGCGGCTCGTAGTCGATGGATACCGCCAACGCGTTGATCTGATCGGGATCCAGCTCATGGAAATAGCCGGCGAAGAACAGTTCCGTCACGAGCAGTTCTTGGATGTTGATGCGGGCTGCAAACTCGCCCCGGGCCGTGAGCTGGTCACCGCGGATGAAGTCCAGTTCCTCCAGGACTTGGCGCTTGGCGACAAACTCGTGAGTGAACCGCTCCGCCGGCGGCAACTGCGCGAGCTCCCGCTCCAGCGACCGGACGCGCCGGGCCGCCTGGCGCTGCTGCTTGGATTCGCCTCCGCGCGCGAGTTCCTCCGCCCGCTCCCGGGCCTTTTCAAGGGCAGCTTCAAGGCGCGCCCGCTCCCGCTCGGCCTGGTAGGTCGCGAAGTTCTTCCTGAGAATGCTGCGGATCTCGTCGGTTGAGTAGGAGCGCACGAGTTGCAACACCGAGTTGTAGCTCAGGGTGAAGCGGCTGCGCAGGGGCTCTACGTCCTGCTCCTGCATGCTGGGGTACTCCTCGGGTACAAAGCGGTTAAAATCCACCAGGGTGAAGACGTATCCCCGCTCGTCGATACCCCGCCGCCCGGCGCGGCCGGCCATCTGGAAGTACTCGCGGTTGGTGAGCGCCCGGAACGACTCGCCGTCCCACTTGGTCATGCTGTCAAAGCAGACGCTGCGGCACGGGAAGTTGAGGCCCACGGCGAAGGTTTCCGTACAGTAGAGCACCCGGATGAGGCGCTGCTCGAACAAGTCCTCCACGATGTCCTTGACGACCGCCAGCAAACCTGCGTGGTGATAGCCGATCCCCTTGAGCAATAGCCGGGTCAACGACCCAAGCCGCGGGATGGTGCCGCCGCCCCACCGCGCCAGGTGCTTGTCAATGACGTCCTTGACCTGCTGCTTTTCCCGCCGGTTGAGAAAGTAAAAACGCTCGCCCAGCTCCGCCCCGTTGAGCTCGCACTGGCGGCGGCTGAAAGTAAAGAACAGGCACGGCAAGTAACGGCGACGGATCTCCTCCACCAAATCGACGTGGGTGGTGCGGGGGAACTCAAGCCGCAGGCGCCCGTTGGGCCGCACCCGCAGCCGCTCGGCGTAGCGGCGGTAGCGCTGGCTCAGCTGGCGGAAGGTGGTGATGCCCGCCGTGACCTCGAACATGTAGTGCGTCAAGGGCACCGCCCGCTGGGGGTGGTACACCACCTGCACCGGGTGGCCGTGAACCTGCGTCAGCCACGCCGCGAGCTCATCTACGTTGGGGATAGTCGCCGACAAGCCCAGAAACCGCATGTGCGGCGGCATAAAGATGAGGCTTTCTTCCCACACGCTGCCCCGGGCGGGGTCGTCGATGTAGTGGATCTCGTCGAAAATGCAGTAGGCCACTTCGGCCAAACGCGCGGGATCCTGGTGGAGCAAGTTGCGGAAAATCTCGGTCGTCATAATGAGGACGGGCGCCTCGGGATTGATGACGACGTCGCCCGTCAAGATGCCCACGTGGTCCGCCCCGAGAAGCCGCTTGAACTCCTTGAACTTCTGGTTGCTCAGGGCTTTGATGGGAGCGGTGTAGACGACGCGCCGGCCTTGCCGCGCCATCTCCTCGATGAGATAGTCGGCCACGAGCGTCTTGCCCGTGCCCGTCGGTGCCGACACGAGGACGCTGTAGTTCTGCTGGATCCAGCCGATGGCTTCCTGCTGGAACGGGTCCAGCTGCATGCCCCGATAGGAACTGATCTGGGCGGTTGCCGATCCGCCCCGGGTGGCGTCGTCGATGGTGCGTTCACCTCAAGTCATGCCCGCTGCGGGCCGCTGAGCCCCCCAGCACGGCCGCCGACCGCGGCGGCTTGGCCAAGCGCAGCTTCATCCTAGCACAGCGGCTCCGGGCTGTCCACGGTCCAGCGGGGCAGGGGCTTTCGGCGGGTGCTCCGGCCCCGGGCCGCCTTGACGCCGCGTCCCTCTCCCGCCCCCGGCCTGGCGCCCCGCGCCGTGCGGCCGTGGTATAATCACTTGTACTTCACCGAAAGGCGGGCGGCACCTCGTGTCTCTTGAGGCCGAGATCAAGGCTTGCGCCAAAGCGATAGGCTTCGACGTCGCCGCCATCGGCCCGGCCGCTCCGTATGCCCGCGCCCGGGCGGTGCTCGAGGAGCGCCGCTCCAAGGGACAGTACCCGGCCTTCACCGAGCCGGACATCGCCCTGCGCTGCGACCCAACGCGCCTTTTGCCCTCGGCCCGCTCCGTGATCGCCTTAGGGATATCGTACCGCACGCCCCACCGTTCCCGCGCAACCCGGACAGGCATCGACCCCAAGGGAAAAATCTCCCGCTACGCGTGGGGGCAAGACTATCATCCCATCATGCGCGAGCGCATGCAGCAGCTGGTGGACTTTCTCGCGGCCCGGGTACCGGATCTGGAGGCGCAGGCCTACGTGGACACCGGGCCTCCCGTCGACCGGGAAGCGGCCGCGCAGGCGGGCCTCGGGTGGTACGGCAAGAACGCGTGCCTGTACGTACCCGGATACGGCTCTTGGGTGTTTCTGGGAGAGATCTTCGTCAACGTCGACCTGGCGCCCGACCCGCCGGTGGCCCTCGACTGCGGCGACTGCGACCGGTGCATCCGGGCCTGTCCCACCGGCGCGATCACGGCTCCGTTCGTCGTCGACCCCCACCGCTGCATCTCCCACATCACCCAGATGAGCGGCTCCATCCCGCGGGATATGCGACCGGCCATGGGCCTTCGGGTGTTTGGCTGCGACGTCTGCCAGGACGTGTGCCCATGGAACACCGACGCCGCTGTGGCCGACCGGCCGGAATTCCGCCCGTTGCCGGAGGTGGGCGCGGCGCCGTCCCTCATCGGCATGCTGGAGATGAGCAAGGCCGAGTTCAAACGGCGCTTCGGTCCCACGGCAGCGGCGTGGCGGGGCAAAAAAACGCTCCAGCGCAACGCCGCCATTGCCCTTGGCAACAGCCGCAACCCCCGGGCGGTCCCGGCTCTTGCCCGCGCCCTGGCCGGCGATCCCAAGCCCGTCGTGCGAGCCAGCGCCGCCTGGGCGCTGGGCCGCATCGGCGGCAAGGAGGCTTACGCCGCCCTCATCGCTGCCCGGGCCACCGAGGCCGACCCGGAGGTTCAGGAGGAGATCGACGCCGCCCTGGCGCAAGTCACAGGCACGCCCGCACCGCCGCTGCGACCTTCGGCACCGCTTCCATCGCCACGTGGCGGTGCGTGACAAAACGCACCTGCCGCGCCCCAAAGGGCACGCCGAGGACCCCCCGGGCCGCCAGGCGCTCGAGAAACGCGCCGGCGTCCTGACCGCTGGGCAAGGTGAAGAGCACGATGTTGGTTTCCACCGCCGCCGGCTCCACGGCGAGCCCGTCGATGGCCGCCAAAGCCTCCGCCAACGCCTTGGCCACCCGGTGATCGTCGGCGAGGCGTTCGACCATCGTTTCCAGGGCGACCAGCCCTGCGGCCGCGATGACCCCTGCCTGGCGCATGCCGCCGCCGAGCATCTGGCGCAGGCGGCGCGCCTTGGCGATGAACGTCCTAGAACCGACAAGCACCGAACCGACCGGTGCCGACAGCCCTTTAGACAGCGAGAACATGACGGAGTCGACGGGTGCAGCCAGGACGCGGACGTCAACGCCCAGGGCAACGGCGGCATTGAATATCCGGGCGCCGTCCAGGTGAATGGGCATTCCGTGGGCTCGGGCTACCTCGGCCACGGCGCGGAGCAGGTCCGGCGGCATGACGCTGCCGCCGCCTCGGTTGTGGGTGTTCTCCAGGCACAACAGCCCCGGCGCGGGAAAGTGCATCCCCGCGGGCCGGGCCAAGCGCTCGATGGCTTCAGGCGACGGGATGCCGCGCTCCCCGCGGAAAAGCCGCGGCAAAAGGCCGGCGATGCGGCTGGCGCCGCCGGCCTCATAGTAGTAAATGTGGGACTCCTCTTCGAGCCATACTTCCTGCCCGGGCACCGTGTGCGCCATAAGCGCCACGAGGTTGCCCATGGTGCCGCTGGGCACAAAGAGGCCGGCCTCCTTGCCGAGCCGTGCGGCGGCCGCCTCCTCGAGGGCCTGCACGGTCGGATCATGGCCGAGGACATCGTCGCCGACTTGAGCCCGGGCCATCGCCTCCCGCATTGCTTCCGTAGGTTGGGTGACCGTATCGCTGCGCAGATCGATGACGGGCGGCTCGCCCGGCGGCGTGGCCGCCGGCTGCCCGCCCGCGGTGACAGGAGGATTCAAGGACGTTGTGCGCCTCCTTGCGCAAGAGTAAACGACCACCGGGCCGCACGCGGCGGCCCGGCGGGCCAGCGGCTAGTCGAGGATAAAGACGACGGCGCTGCGCCCAAAAAAGTCGTACTTCGCCAGTTCGCGGCGGATGCGGGCAGCGTCGGCCCCGCTGATGATGACGCTCGCCCCAAACATGTCGTCGACGCGCCCGATGGCGCTCACGACCAGGGGCACCCGGTACGGGTACAGCTCGCTGACGGCAAGGCGCGGGTGCGCGATGGCCTCGTCGGGGTCCCGCACGTAGGCTACGATGCCCCGGGTGATGACAAGGCGCGGGTCGGCTTCGATTCCCGTGTAGACGAGTTCTCCCCGCTCATCTACGATCCGGGGCGACATGCCCCGCTGAACGCCGAATCCCCGAGCATCCACGACGAGCCCCGTGTAGACGTGCCCGTAGCGAGCGATCAGCTGCTCCCACTGCGCCGCCAGCTGCTGCGGCCGGTCGTCGATCCGGACGAGCTCGAGACCGTCCCACCAGAGCGTCCCCTGGAGAATCCCTCCGGCCACAACGGCGGCCCGGGCCTGGCGCGAGGCCACGAACTCAAGCTCCACCCGGTGCCACTGCCCGTCGGCGGGGATGCCCCGGTAGGTGCGCTGCTGGCTCGCCTGTTCGTCTTCCCAATCGATGCCGAGGGTGGCCACCGCCGGCCCGTCGGTGCGGACCCACCCGCTCAGCACGTACCGGCCGCCCGCCTCCAAGGCCAACCCCCGCTGCCGCCAGAGCACCTCGGCCTCCCTCTCGCCGGTGGACAAACGCCCGCTGGCCGTGCCGGCGTACGCGACGCGAGGGTCGCGCCCCGCGCTGCGGGCGCCGGAGGCCTCCCAGCCGGCCGGCAGGGAGGCCCCTTCGTCAAAGTCGCCGTTGTGCAGCAAGTTGACGCCGTAGACCGCCTGGGCCCGGCCATCGCCGGCCAAAAGGCCTACGGCCGCCAACAAGCACAGTAACAGTGCGGCTGCCCGCATGTCGTCCCTCCGCACTACAGGCGGTAAATCTCCCGGTACTTCGTCTCCAGGTAGCGCACGTACGGCCCGCTGTCCAGCGGCCCGCCCGTCACCCGCTCGGTGAGCTCCGCCGCGTTGAAGATCGCGCCCCAGCGGTGAATGTTCTCGTTCATCCACACCCGGAGCGTGTCGAACTTGCCTTGCCGGATCTCCTCGGGGATCTCCGGGTGCTCCTTGACGGCCTGGTCGTAGTACTGCACGCTCAGCACGTTGCCCAGCGCGTATGTGGGGAAATACCCGATGGCGCCCATGGACCAGTGAATGTCCTGCAGCACGCCCTCCGCGTCGCTATTGGGCACGATGCCTACGTATTCCTGCATCTTGGCGTTCCACGCCTCGGGCAGTTCCCGCACCGTGAGGCGCCGGCTCACCAGCTGCCGCTCCAGGTCAAACCGGACGAAGATGTGCAGGTTGTAGGTGAGCTCGTCGGCCTCGACCCGGATGAGCGACCGCTCCACCCGGTTGATGGCCCGGTAGAAGCGGTCCAGGTCGATGCCGCCGAGCTGTTCCGGGAACCTGCCGCAAAGGCGCGGCAGCCAGAACTCCCAAAAGCCGCGGGAGCGGCCCACGACGTTCTCCCACAGGCGCGACTGGGACTCGCTGATCCCCAGCGACTTGCCGGCGTTGAGCGGCGTATCGTCAAAGGAGGCCGGTATGCCCTGGGAGTGAATGCCGTGCCCGGCCTCATGCAGCGTGGCAAAAAATCCGGACGCCCAATCCTCGGGCCTGATGCGGGTCGTGATGCGCACGTCCCCGTGGGAGAAGCTGGTCGTAAACGGGTGGGCCGACTCGTCCTGCCGGCCGCGCCTAAGGTCAAATCCGATGGCGCGCAGCACGTCCATGCCGAAGTCCCACTGCTGCTTTGGATCGTAATGCACCCGCAAGAACCCGTCATCCACCTGCGGTGCGGCCGCGACCTCGGCCACCAGCGGCACCAGGCGCTCCTTGAGACCCGCAAACACCCGCTCCACTTCCGCCGCCCGCATGCCCGGCTCGTACAGGTCCAGCAGCGCGTCGTAGACGTCGTCCTCGTAGCCGAGCAGTTCCGCTTTTTCGATGGTCAGGTCCACGAGGCGATCAAGATGCGGCGCAAAGCGAGAAAAGTCCGACTCGGCCCGGGCCGTGCGCCAGTTGTCCATCGCGACGGCAGCCGCGTGGGCGAGTTCCTGGACCAGCCGCGGCGGCAGCTTGCTGGATCGCTCATACAGGATGCGCGCCCGCCGGATGATCTGCGCGTCGAGATCCTCCGGATCTGGCGATGATCCTTCGCGCTCCCGCAGCTGTTCGAGGAGGTCGCCGACTTCCTGGGAAGTGAAGAGCTCGTGGCTGAGCCGCGCCAGCACCGCGCGGTGCCGGGCGCGGGCTTCGGCTCCGCCCGGAGGCATGTACGTTTCCTGGTCCCAGTTGAGAACGGCGCTGGCGGCCTGCAAGGCTCCCACGTCGCTCAAAATCGCCCGCAGCCGCTTGAGGGCGTCGGTCATGGCGGCCCCCCCTTACGCGAGGGCCGCCTCGAGCTTCTGCCGGAGCAACTCCTTCGGCAGAGCGCCCACGATGCGGTCAACCTCCTGCCCGTTGCGGAACACGATCAGCGTCGGGATGCTCATCACCCCGAACCGGCCCGGGGCGCTCGGATTCTCGTCGGTGTTGAGCTTGTACACCGTCAGCCGATCCCCCATCTCCGCGGCCACTTCCTCAAGGATGGGAGCCAGGCGGCGGCACGGCCCGCACCAGGGCGCCCAAAAGTCCACGACGACGGACCCCTGGCCCTGCAGCACCTTCTGGTCAAACTCGGCATCGGTCACGGTCATCACCGCGCCCATGTCACAAACCTCCTCTAGGCGGCGCACCCCATCGAACCGGAGGGGCTGCCCCGTGGTTGTCAATGCCCAGGCGGATGCCCGGGCGAGTCCGCTACCATTATAATACACCCACGGGGTATGGCAAGGATGCGCCGTGGCTTCCATTTTGTGAACGGGTGCACTATAATTCCAGCAAAAGCGCGTCAGGCACGCGCCCGCCGACGGACACACCGTCGAACCAAGAGGGGGACCCCCACCGTGGCATCTTCCAACCGCACGTACGTGATCATCGGCAACGGAATCGCCGGCACCAACGCTGCCGAGCGCCTGCGCAAGGAAGACCCGGCGAGCCGCGTCGTCATCCTCGCGGCGGAAAGCTATCCGCTCTACAACCGGGTCGCGCTGCCAAAGTTTCTCAAGGGGCAAACGACCGTCAGCAAGGTGCTGCTCCGGGACGCCGAGTGGCACAGAAACCTTCGCATCGAGCTGCACCTGGAGACCCGGGCGGTGCAGGTCGACGTTGCCACCCGCACCGTTGTTACCGATCGGGGCCAGGAGTTCGCCTACGACAAGCTGCTGGTGGCCACCGGCGGCAGGCCCAACCGGCTGGCCGTGCCCGGCGGCGACGCCTACGGCGTGTACAGCTTCCAGACGCTCGATGACGCAAAGAGCATCGCAGAGCGGGTGGCCGAGGCCAGGAGCGCCGTCACCGTCGGCGGCAGCTACATCGCCTACGAGCTGACGGACGCCTTCGCGCACCTCGGGCTCGAAACGACATGGCTCATCCGCGGCCCCCGGTTTCTCCACCGGGTGCTCGACGAAGACGGGGGCAAGCTGGTGGACATGCTCGCCCGGGAGGCGGGCGTCAACGTCCTGTACGGTGAAGAAGCCGCCGAAGTCGTCACCAAGAACGGCGTCGTCGCGAAGGTCGTCACCAAGGGCGGCCGCACCATCGAAGCGGACATGGTAGGCGTGGGCATCGGCCAGACGTTGAACACCGAGGTGATCGCCGGGACCGGAGTCGAGGTCCGCAAAGGCATCGTCACCGACGCGTCGATGCGCACCAGCGTCCCGGACATCTTCGCTGCCGGCGACGTGTGCGAGTTTTACGACGTCACCATCGACGCGTACAACCTGCTCGGCACATGGGCCAACGCGTCGTCCCACGGCAAAGTTGCCGCCGCCGGCATGCTGGGCGGCCTGGAGACCCATGCGGACGTTCCCGGCTACAGCAGCACGCTTTTCAGCTCCACGTTGAGCGTGGTGGGAATCACCAGCGAAAGCCGGGGGGACCTGGAGTCCATCAGCCGGGTGGACTGGGAAAGCAAGTCGTACCGCCGCCTGTTCTTCCTGGGCAACCGGCTCGTCGGCGCCGTCTTCATCGGCGGCCGCAAGGGCAAGCGGCAACTCACCGACATGATCCGGGAACGCGCGCCCATCGAGGGGCGGCGGGAGCAACTGCTGGAACTGTAAGGGGGCGCCTGGATGCGCATCTACACCCGGACCGGCGACGGCGGCGAGACCGGGCTCTTCTCGGGCCAGCGGGTCCCCAAGGACGACCCGAGAGTCGAGGCGTACGGTACCGTGGATGAGCTCAGCAGCTGGATCGGCGCCGTGCGGGCAGAGGAGCTGGATGCGGACTTGGATCGGCTGCTGGCCCAGGTGCAGAACCACCTTTTCATCCTGGGCGCGGACCTCGCGACGCCGCCGGGCGCCCGCCGGGACGAGCGTGCTCCCCGGATAGGCGACGAGCATGTCCAGGCTATCGAGAAGGCCATCGACGGCTTCGACGCGGAGCTGCCGCCCTTGCGCTCCTTCATCCTCCCCGCCGGCCCAAGGCCGGCGGCGCTGTTGCACGTGGCGCGCGCCACGGCCCGCCGAGCCGAGCGACGGGTCGTCGCTTTGGGCCGGCGGGCCGCGGTTTCCCCCGACGGCCTGCGCTACCTCAACAGGCTGTCGGATCTCCTGTTTGTACTGGCGCGGGTCGTCGCCCACAGGGCGGGCGCCGGCGACGTGCCGTGGATCCCGCCCGCGGCCGATCGGTCTTCTCCGGACGGCACATAGACGACCGCCGGGCCCAGAGGATCAGGCCGCTACTCGATCTCGTGCCGCCACGACTCGATGGTGCCGGCAAACTTCTCGAGGGCCTCTTCTCGCTTCTTGCGCCGGTGTTCAATCTCGTCGGCCAAGTGGGCCCGCTCCGCGTCGTTGAGCCGTTCGGCCACAAGCCGCGAAACGCCCTCGGCCACCTCCGGGTGCACCGCGCCCGCGGTCTCGGCCATGATATCCGCTGCGGCGTCCACAAAGCGCTCGTGGTCAATCTGGGCCAGCGTTTCCAGCGCCGCGATCTGCACGCTGCGCAGCCGGTCCTCCACCGCCACCCGCACCAACGCTCCCGCCAGCGGCTCCGCGTCCGGCACAAGGCGAATCATCTTGAGGGCCGCTTCGCGGACGGCTCCGCTCTCCTCCCGGGTCAAGTCTTTTAAGGTGCTGAGCAACGGTTCGCGCTTCGCGGCCACGAGGATGCCGCGGACGGCGTTCCCGCCTTCGTCGCCTTCCTTGAACTCAAGCAGCCCCTCCTGCTCGAAGTCGAGCAGCGTCTGAGCGGCGCGGGTGCGGGTTTTCGCGTCCACGAGCACCAGGCGCACCAAGTCTCCGACCGACGCCTTGAGCCGGCGCCGGGCCGCGGCCACGATGCCCAGTCCCCGCACGCGGGCGCTCGAGTCCCGCAGCCACCGCAAGATCAGGCCGTCGGAGCACCCCTCCACGCCTTCCATGAGCGCGTCGTAGGATTTACGCTCCAGGCGGTCGACCTTGTCGCCAAAGGGCCGGCGATAAAACTGGCTCAGCACCTCAAGGAGGGGATCCCGCTTGCTCTTTCCGGCGAGGTAGATCCCCAGGCACTGCAGCTGGTAGTCACCGGACTGCAGCGCCTGCTGGACGGGATCCCGGAGCACGCTGGCATCGTACGACAAGACGATGCGGATGAGCTCGCCCGCGAGCCACCCCTCCTCCGTCAAGGCGATGACGTGCATGAGCGCCGGCACGACCTCGGGATCGCCTAGTTGGCCCAAGAGCTCCTTGATCTGTTCCCGCGCTTCATAGAAGCGATGGCGGATATGCCGCTCGAGGTCCCCATAGAACTCCCTTTCCTTGACGCGGCTTAGGATGAGGCGGTAGAAGTGCGCCTGGACGTCGGTGGGCTGGTCATTGAGCACCCGCAGGAAGTAGCGGGCCTTGCGGGGCAGGAGCGCCAGCTGCTCCAGCTGCTGCCGCACCTCGTCGTCCATGGCGCCTTCCGGCGTCATCAGGTCGCGGAACAAGTCCTCTACCCGGATCCGGTACGTCTCATTGTCCATCCGCGTCGCCGCAGAACGGGCCGGGCGAACCCTATCCGTGAGGAAGCCGCTGTTCAATGGTCTTCCCTCGCATTCATGTCGTCATTGCCGAACCAATAGTCCCGGTATTCGACGGTAAGCCGCGCCCCGAGGCGGCTGGCCGCCGCCCGCTGGGAGCGAAGCACGGTGTAGCCGCTCAACCGCTGGAATTCTTGCTCTACGTCCAGGGTGCCCCAGTCGTACTCCAGCACCGCCCGCTCCACGCGCCAGGTGCGCCCGTTGACCCAAAGCGTTCCGCCGTGCGCTCCTTCGGCGCCCTGGCGCCGCCGGCCGGTCAGGCGATAAATCGGATCCCCGGTGCTGTTAACCTCTTGGCCAACCAGCTCGAAGTCATAGTTGCTGAGCCCTTCGCTTACTTCCAGCAGCGAAGCCGAAATGTCCGACGGCAGGAAATCGGGCGCGCCGCGGGTCTCCACGATGTACTTGCCGTCCCGGCGCACCACGTCGGAGTAGAACTTCCACGTGAGGAACAGAACGTGCAGCTGCACGTCCTGCCGAAAGCCCATCTCCGCCGGAAGCTGCCCGGAGGCGCGGCCCAAGTTGGCCACGACTTCGTCCACCGAAGGCGCGCCGAGCGCGGCCCAGGAGACGCCCAGGCACAAGAGCACCACCACTGGCCCACGAGCCACGCTCCGGAGGAGCCGAGGGCGCGGGCCGCCGCTTTCCCCCATCCGTGCAACCCCCAGCACAATTTTCCACTGATTAGTTCATCACTTCTGCGCGGCCCGCGCTTTTCCTGCGCATGCATGCCCGCCCGGAACCCATGGCCGGCTCGGGGCACGATGGCCTCTGTCGCCGGCTGCATCCTGAGGTGGCGGGAGAGTCCGTGGTCTGCGATGGGTGGGCCAAGACGCCTGCCGGCGTCAGCAGGTAGGCAGCCGCCGGGTGCGGCCGGGGTCACCCTGACGGTTTCAGTATACCCCGAAACGACGCGACCATCTACCAATGTACCCGCCCGCCGCCTGCCGAGGCCGGCCCGGTGCGCCGGTAACAGCCTATGCGAATCGTGTAACGTTACTGCACCACCGGTGGGCCTGTGGCTGTGTTTCCCCCGTACGAGTCGAGCGCGGCGTGGACGTCCGGGCCACCGACGGTTACGGATTGGGGCTGACCACGACGTAGCCGCGTCGCACGGCCTCCTCGATGGTGGGGAACAAAGCCATCGGCCCGTGATCCACATGAGGGATCTTCATCAGTTCGTCTTCCAGCCCCATCACCCGCCTGTACTCACCCACCCCGCCGATGATGCCCACGTCCAGGTCCGACACGACCGACCATGGAGTTCCCATGGTGTTTGCCCCCGTTTGCCGGCTCCCGAGCAGCACGATGGGCACGCCGGTTTGGTTGGCCAACCGCTGCGCCTGCTCCAGGTGCTCCCGGGCGATGCCCGGACCTGGCAGCCCGTGCACCGACAGCCCCTGCGGCCAGCGCGCCGCGGGCGGGGCGGATGCGCCCGGCCGCAGCGGCGGGACCGGGCTTGGAGACGGCAAGATGACCGTCGGCGTATCGTCGGGCGGCGGAAAGATTGCCGTCGGGGCCAAGTCCGCCCCCGGCGGGAAAATTTCCGTGGGCGCCAGTTCTCCGGGAGGCGGGAAGAATTCGGTGGGTGGCAACCCGCCCGGGGGCGGGAAAAACTCCGTGGGCGCCAGTTCTCCCGGCGAAGGCACGCGCGCCGTGCCGGGCAGCAGGCTCCCTCCGCTCGTCGGCGGCGTGGTGTCGGGCACCAACGGTGGAAAGTCCACCAGGGTATAAATCTCCGTGGCGGGCCCCGAGCGGCCAAAGCGCGGCGGGGGCTCGATCACCGTGGGGAAATCCCACGCTTCCGGCGGCATCTCCACCGGAACACCCGGCCGGGACGCGAGCGCGGTCGGCGGACCGCCTGCGCTTGGCGCCTCCAGCCGTACGGTCGGTGTCGCATCCTCGATGATGGGCTCCACTTGGCGCAAAAAGTCCTCCGCAGCCACCCGCTCCGCCGCCGTCGGTGCACTGGCGGCAGCATCCCTAGCTCGCACGATCTGCCGGTACAGCCCGGCCTTGCGGACTAGTTCCTCCTGGGTGAGGTTTCGCCCCGGCTCGTGCAGTCGGCGGACCTCCTCCGGCGTGAACGAGCGCGGGTCCACGTACACGTCAGGCACGGGAGGGGCGATGATCTCGTCCCAGTCATCGTCATCAAAGTTGAACCCCGACTCCCTCAGCCGGCGCCACTGCTCATCCGCGATCCGGTCGTTGTACGCCTGCCGTTCCGCGGGAGTCATCTCCGACGGCCGCTTGATCCTCTCGATTCGCGTGTCCGGGTCCAACGACGGCGAGTTTTCCAGGACCCGCGACGACCGCTCGGCCGGCGACCGGTAGCCGGGAGCGTCCAGCACCCCCGCCGCGCCACCGCCTGCCGTTCCCCCTCCACCGGCCCCCGCGCTCGCGCTGCCGGTTGCCGTTCCCGCGCCGCCAACCCCTGCTCCCGGCGCCGTCAGCGTCGCCGGGGCGGGACGCGGCTCCGGCACCGACCGCATGCTGCTGGACAACCGGTCAAACAACTCCCCGACGTCCGTCGTCGCTACCTCTCTCGCCCGCCGCGCCGCGGACGAGACGCTCTCTACCGCCGAATCGCCCATCACCCGGCGCGCCGCGCTGCCCAGCGCCTCCACCGCGGGCGTCCCAATGTCGGTCATGGCGATGCTGGCCACCCGCGCGGCTCCCGCTTCCGCGGCGTCCGCCAATGCCTGTGCCCCCAGCTCTCTCGCCACCCCCGTGAACAGCCGCTGCCCCGCCGAACCCGCGGCCCTCACCGCGGGCGCTCCGGCCAGCAGGCTCGCCCCGTCCATCAGATAGCCCGCAGTGGCAATCCGCCCCGCGGACGCGAGCATCTCATGGGCCCCCTGCTCGGCCAGCACCGCCAGCTCTCGCCGGTCCAGCAGGATCTGCATTTCCTCCTCGCTCCAGCCCCCGGCGGCCAACATCGCGTCGATCTGCTCGCTCTCCGCCCGCGCCCATATCCGCTCCCGCTCCGCCTGCCGAACCGCCTCCCGCATCTCGTATTGCATCTGCGAACCGATGGAGGCGTACTGCGTCCAACCCGTGATGGCGTCGGCCCGGTCCTGCTCGCGCTCGTTCACAAACAGCTCCTCCTGCGCCCGCAGGCGGGCGCCCTCGAGGATCTGTTGCGACAACTGGTGACGGCGGGCGCTCAACCGCTCCATTTCCCGCATCTCGGCCTCGGTGGGCATCAGCAGGTCCATCGACGCCTCGTGGTGTTCATCCTGCAGCGCTCGGATGCGCGCCGCCTCCTGCATGTCCCCCCGCGCCACCGCCGCGTCGTACGCCCGCTGCAGCTCACGCGCCCGCTCCCGGGAGGCCTCGATGGCCTGCCGCCGCTCTTCCCGCGCCAGCCACTCCGCGTACCGCCGGTCCGCTGCTTCCTGTTCCGCGCGAATGGCCGCCAGCTGCCGCTCCAGCTCCTCCATGGCCGCAGCGCCCTCCGCCGCCCGCTCCGCTTCCTCCCGGCGCCGCCGGGCCTCGACCGCTTCCTGTTCCAACCGCTGCCGTTCCGCCCACTGCAACTCCCGCTCCCGGTCCGCCATGCGGTTCTTGAACGACTGCGGCAGCCCGTCCCAGTCGGTACCCCCAATCACCCGCTCGTAGTACTCCCGCCCCGGCTCCTTGGGACCGACCAGCGTTTCCGGGGAGAAGATGACATTGCCGTGGGGGTCCAGCATCGTCATCCTGGAGTTGCCCGAGCGGTCCAGCTCGAAGATGGTCACGTTGCCCGTCTCGTCCACGTGACGGTTGCGGACGTTGCCGTCCCGGTCGCGCTCTTCGATCCATCCGTCGGCCCGCTGGATGGTGGTGCCCAGCAGGTTTCCCTCGGCATCGAGGTACTTGGTCACCGTCGACCCGTCCCAGGGGTCGCGGGTGGTTTCGACGGCGGTGCCGTCGGGCAAGGTTTCGAACATGCTGAGCCCCGCCGCCGAGTCAAGGCGGGCGACCCGCTCGGTACCGTCGGGTTCCGTGACCGTGATCGTGGCGGAGCCATCGGGAGAGATGACGGTTTCCCTTTGGGTGCCGTCCTCATCCAACTCGCTGAGGCGCTCGTTGCCATCCTCGTCGGTGAAGCGACGGCCCGTGGAGGTGACGAGGGTGCCGTCCGGCTGCTTGCGGACGACCTCCAAAGCACCCGTGTCCGGGTCGTATTCGTAATGGACGACCTCCTCGACGTCCATGGGCACAGGCTCGTAGCGGGCGCTCACGAAGCCCTCCGGGCCGACGTCGTAGACAACCCGTGAGCCATCGGGATTCTCCAGCGCAATGCGGTAAAGACCCGTGAAAGGATCCCACGCCACCGGCAAGGTGCCGATCTCTCGGCCGCGGTCGAACCGACGAGCCGCTTCGAGGGTGCCGTCGCGGCGGAAGTAAATCCAAAGGCCTTGGCGGATCGGGTCATCCTCGCTGTCGCGATAACCATACACGTTCCCGACGGCTTCGCCGGTCGCCCGGATTTGCCCGTTGTCGTAATACCGGGTCCACGGGCCCGAGAGCCACCCGTCCTTGAAGATGACCTCGTACTCGGGTTGCCCGTTGCCGAAGTAGCGTACCGCAAAACCCTCGAGGCGGTCATTGACGTAGGTGCCCTCAAAGACCAACGTGCCCTGGCGGTTGAACTCGCGCCACGTGCCGTCGCGCAACGGGAAATCCGCGCTGTTGATGAGGCCGAAGCCGTTGCCCACCGCCATACCCGTCCATCGCACCTGACCGTTGTCGTGGTAGCTCGTCCAGGGACCGTTGAGCCGTCCGTTCCGGAACACCGCCTCGTACCTCTTGGCGCCGTTGTTGTGATACCACACCGCGGTCCCCTCGAGACGATGGTTCACGTACGTTCCTTCAAACACCAGGACTCCTTGGCGGTTGAACTCGCGCCACGTCCCCGTGCGCAGCGCGAAGTCGTATGTGTTGCGCCAGAACTCGTTGCCGTATGCCGTGCCCGTCGCCGCCACCGGGCCGTTGTCGTGGTAAGACGTCCAAGACCGCTGAGGT
>CALFSR010000152.1 GCA_937916565.1 uncultured Bacillota bacterium
AGGACGGTATCGTCAACTATGAGGCGCTGGCGGCCGCCGGCCTCGACGATACCTGGTTGGAAAAGGAGCTCCAGCGCCGGGGCATCGCGGGGCCGCGGCAGGTGTTCTTTGCCCAGCTCAACACCGCGGGCGAACTTTTCATTCAAACCAAGCAAAGCGCCCGGCGCCGCCGCGGGTGACGCATTGCACCTCAAAACCTGCGGCGGTGCTCACGGCCGCGGTACAATGAAGGCGCCGGGAGCGTGAGGTCACCATGGAGCGCCTTCCATACCGCGTCATGATCGTGGAGGACGACGATAAGCTTGCCTCCATCCTCGCTGCGGAGTTAACGCGTTTTGGTTACGACGTCGTGCGTCCTTTGGATCCGGCCCGGGTCAAGGAGGAGTTCGTCGCCCACAAGCCGGACCTGGTTTTGCTGGACATCAGCTTGCCCCGCTACGACGGTTTCTACTTGTGTCGCCAGATACGGCAGGTATCCCGGGTGCCCATCATCTTCATCTCGGCCCGGGACAGCCACTTCGACCAGGTGCGCGCCCTGGAGAACGGCGGGGACGACTACATCACGAAACCGTTTAACCTGGAACTGGCCATGGCGAAAATCCACAGCCTCATCCGGCGGGTGTACGGCGAGTATGCCCTGGGACGGGACGCGGACGTTGTGTGGGCCGGCGAGCTGTGGCTCCGGCGCAGCGACAACCGCGCGACCTATCGCGGCCGGGAGGTGGAGCTTTCGCCCAAGGAAGCCCGCCTGCTGGCCCATTTGATCGACCCCACGGCCAGGTCGTGCCCCGCGACGAGCTGCTTGAAGCCTTATGGGATGACGTCGAGTTTGTGGACGACAATACGCTCACGGTCAACATCGCACGCCTGCGGCGGCGGCTCACCGAACTAGGCCTGGAGCAAGCCATTGAAACAAAGCGGGGCCAGGGCTATCGCTTGGCCGTGAGCGATGAGGCCGATGGCGCCGGGCCGGCGGCGGCCAGGGAGGAAGGCAGGCGGTGAACTTCAGCGCGTACTTGCGGGACCGCGCAGCCTATATCGTGGCCTACGTCGCCTTTGCCTTCCTGACCGTGGCCGTCGTCCAGCTGGACCTCCGCCTTGCCGGCGCGTCGCTGCGGTACGTCAATGTCTTGTACCTGCTCCTTTTGGGCGTTGTGGGTTTGAGCCTGCTTCTTTGGTACGATTGGCTCCGGCAACGTCGTTTCTTCGACCGCTTGCGGGAGGTGGCCGCCGGCGCGGACCTGGACGCCGCCGTCGCGCTGGCTGAGCCCGTCACCCATGAGCAGGAGCTCGTGCGCCAAGCTTGGGAGCGGCTCAATGCCCGCCTTCAGGAGGAGCTGGCCGCCGAGCGGGAACGGGGCGCTGCCCGGGTCGCCATCGTGAGCCAGTGGGCGCACCACATGAAGACTCCGATTTCCGTCATCGATCTCTTGTTGCAGACGGCGGCGCGCCTGCCGGCGGACCCCGCTCTGGCGCAAGTCCTAGCGAGCATCGCCGAAGAAAACGAGCATCTTGACGCCCAGCTCCAAATGCTCCTCAGCGTCAACCGGCTGGACGACTTCGCCGCCGACCTCCATGTGGACAAGGTGGACCTGGTGGCGCTGGCCAGGGCGGTCGTCAACGACAACCGCCGCGCCTTTATCGCGCACCGGGTGTACCCCCGGATCGAGGAGCCGCAGCAGCAGGCGCTGCCGCCTGAGCTCTTGCAAGTGGAAACCGACGCCAAGTGGATGCGCTTGGTCCTGCAGCAGATCGTCAGCAACGCGATCAAGTATGCGGCCAGGCCGGACGGCGAAGGCCGGGTGCGCATCGGGTTCTCGCGCCACGGCCGCGACGTCGTCCTGGAGGTCGAGGATAACGGCGTCGGCATCCCTCCAGAGGACTTGGAGCGGGTGTTTGACCCGTTCTTCACCGGCGCCAACGGCCGGCGCTATCCCCGCGCCACAGGGATGGGTCTGTACCTCGCCCGGGAGGCGTGCCGGCGCCTTGGGCACGGGATCACCATCACGTCGACGCCCGGCGCCGGTACTTGCGTCCGGCTCCGCTTCTTCCTGGACCGAACCCTGCACGCCGGTTGGCGCCCCGCGAAAAAGTGACAACGGTGTAAGGCGAAAGCCCGCGTTTGTAAGCTTCGTCGATGGCAGGCCATCTGGCCGCGGCGCTACACTGGGGCTGCATCCTGGACCTGCAGGGGGGACTGCTCGTGTACGTGCCTGAGGCCGAGGGGTTGACCAAGGTCTATACGAGCCAGGGCAAGGTGACGACCAAGGCTCTGGCCAACTTCTCGCTGGCGGTGAAACCGGGCGAGTTCGTCGGCATTATGGGCCCGTCGGGGAGCGGCAAGACGACGCTGCTCAATCTGCTGGCCACCATCGACCGGCGGACTGCCGGCAGCGTACGCATCGACGGAGTTGAGACGACCCGGCTTGGTGCCGGCGAGCTGGCCGCTTTTCGCCGCCGGAAGCTGGGCTTCGTGTTTCAGGACTTCAACCTCTTGGACACGCTGACCATCGAAGAAAGCATCGCGCTGCCGCTAGTGCTCGCCCGGCGCCCGCCCCAAGAGATCAGGGCGGCCGCCGGTCGGATCGCGGCCGAGCTGGGCATCGGGGAGATCTTGGGGAAGTACCCTTACGAGGTCTCCGGCGGGCAGCAGCAGCGAGCGGCCGCAGCCCGGGCCGTGACCAAGGGACCACGATCGTCATGGTGACCCACGACCCGTTCGCTGCAAGCTTCTGCCGGCGAATCGTCTTCATCCGGGACGGCCGGCGCCACAGCGAGCTACCGGCACCCGTGGACGTCCGGGATCAATCACCGGACCTTGGCGGGAGCCGGAGTGGGCGTGACCTATGCGCCCCCGGACGCCACCACGCTGCGGATCGAATACGCGGCGCCGCTGAACCTTGGGGGAAGCGGGCCGGCTGCGTCCCGGCTCTGGTTCCACCTGGAATCCAGAATCTAATGGAGGGTTGGCTGCACTCCTGGTTGCTCTCGAGATGTCGGTTCTGGGAGGTAAATGCGCCGTGACGACGACGGTTCGTTTCCCTACTGGGGTCCGTTTCCGCAACGGGATGCGAGCAGGTGCGGGAACGATGAGGTCCATCCGGAGGCTGCTCGCCCTTGGCCTCATCGCCGCCCTGCTCGGGTCGGCGGCCGCACCGGCCTATGCCCTGCCGTCCGGGTATGACGTCAAGGCCGGGAACGCGGGCCGGCCTGCACGGGAGCGATTCGGTGCTGGTTGTCCTGTCCGGCGCCGGATCC
>CALFSR010000153.1 GCA_937916565.1 uncultured Bacillota bacterium
CCTGCGATCCCCGCCACGACTGCGCCCGCGGCCAGGGGCAAGAGCCAGCGGGCTTCCGTGCGCCGGCGGGAACGCCACCGCTGACGGTTTCCGGAAAGAAGCTTGCGGCGCCGGTCCATCCCCCGCCCCCCGAAGATCCGCGTTGCGCCCCCGGCGCGAGCCGGTTTTTGCGACCTGGCGCACGCTTCCGACGCGTCTAGCTTCACCATCACCGCCGCACACTAACCGGGGAGGTGGCCATCACGCGCCTGCTCATCCTGGGCGGCAGCTTTGCGGGGCTCGAAGCGGCCTGCACGGCCCGCAGGCTGCTTGGGCAGCGCGCCCGGATTACGCTCATCGATCGCTCGGGCACCTTCGTGTTCCGCCCCGCGTTGCCGTGGGTCGTCTTTGGGGAGCGCGCCCCCAACCAGGTCACCCTTTCCTTGCCCCGTATTCTCGCGGCTTGGGGCGTCGAGTTCGTTCAAGATGACGTTGAGAGCCTCGAGCCAGACGCCGGGCATGTGTGGGGACGCCGGGGCCGGTACGCCTACGATTACCTCATCATCGCCCTGGGCGCGAGCTCGCCGCCCAAGGCACCGCCCGGCGGCGGGCGGTGCTTTGTCCCCATCTGGCTCGAGGAGTCCGTGCGCCTGCGGGAGGCCGTGCGCGCCTTCCGGGGCGGACATGTGGTCGTCGCCTTGCATCCCCGATCGCCGCTAGCATGCCCCGCCTACGAATTCATCTTCCAGGCCGCGGCGTTTTTTGCCCGGCAAGGCCTAGGGGAACGGTGCCGGCTCACGCTCGTTACCTATGAGGATGACCCCTACGCCGTCGGCGGCACCGCGGCGACCCGGACCGCCCGGCGCTGGCTGGCCCAGTCCGGTATCCGGGTCCTCACCCGCACCTTTATCGAAGATGTCGCACCGGGCCGCGCCGTTTTGGGCGACGGGTACGAACTGCCGGCGGACCTCCTTATCGTGCTGCCCGCCTACCAGGGAAGCCTGTTCCTGCGGCAGGTGCCTTACCTAACCGACGCGGAAGGGTTCGTCGTGACCGACCCCTCCATGCGGTCCCGGGCATACGTCAACGTCTTCGCGGCGGGCGACTGCGTGGCGTTCCCAGGTCCCAAAACAGGCCTGATGGCCGAACAGCAGGCTCAGGTCGCCGTCGCCAACATCGCCGCGGACTTGGGCCTTGCAAGGCCGCGGCATTACCGCTCCCTCGTGGCGTGCCTGGTGGACCTGGGCCCCGGGAGGGGGCTTTTGTCCGTGCGCCAGCCCGCGCCCCAGCAGGGTCGTGTGCGAACCCGTCTTTTTATGGCGGGGCCCCTCCCCCGTTGGGCCAAGTTTATGCTGGAGAGGTATTACGTCCGCTACCGACTGGGAAAGACGCATGACGCTGGCGCAGGCGCCCGGCGGCGTCAGTTGTAAGGCACCGGCCGCCGCAGCAGCCCCGGTGACTCGATGCCGCCCGCCCCCGGCTCTACCTGCACGTCGATCTCGACGTGAGGGAAAAGCTTCTGCCAATCGACGCTCCGCCAAAGCCCGGGGTAGTGACGGCGCACCAGTTCGCCCAGGCGCAGGTAGTCGACTTGCAGCTCCCCTTGCGCTCGCTCCACCGCCGCCATGGCCCGTTCCCGAATCGCGGCGATCAAGGCTCCGGTCAGCCGGCTCAAGTCCGCCGGGTCCTCGGGATCCATCGGGCATCCCGCCAAGTCCACAAGCCGCCCGGAGACGGCACGGCGGACGTGAAACCGGGGCCGCCCGTCCAAAATGGCGACGGTGACCCGGTGGTCGACGAGCCGGGCCCAGGCGGCAACTTGGCCTGCCGGGGCTACGGGACAGTCAAACTGCACCAATGCCCGGTACACCCACCCCAGAAGACAATTGGTTCCTTCGGCCTGGACCGCGTCGAGCCACCCCACGAGCGTCCCGCCCTTGAGCACGCCGCCGCCCACCAACCGGAGCTGTCCCTCTTGGACCACGACGCGCGGGGCGACGGCGCTGCCGGTTTCCTGAAGATCCCGGTGAATGCTGGCCACGTCCCGGGGCCGGATCATGCCCGGATAAAACGGAAACTGGTCGGCAAACGATCGCAGCGCCAAGGCTACGAGCGGCTGGGCGCTGGGCAAAAGCCTCAGCACCCCCCGGGCTTCACCGTCGACCAGATAGAGATACGCCCGCGGATTAAGCGGGTCCCAGCGCATGAAAGGATCCAGCACGCGGGCCACGCCCTCGCGGGCGACGGCTTCGCCGACGGCTACGGCAATAACTTGAGTCCAAAGGGGCTCCCGCTCAAGCTCGCTGCGCAGCTCGTTGCCGGCTTCTATCAGCGACACGCCCGACGCCTCCATGACGATCTTGGGTTCGCGGACAGCGCCGCTGTCCATGGCCGATGGCCCTAGCGCGGCAGGCGCCGGCAGCTCCACCGCCAGGCGCAACCGGCGGGAGTCGGCGGGATCCGTATCCACGGCCATGGCCATGACCAAGCCGCGCCGTTCCAGGTCCAGGTAGTCCCAACAGCCCCCCAGCAAAAAAGCGGACAGCACCAGCGCCAGCAGGGCCAAGGCGCGGCGTCCGCCGGGAAACGTCACGACGCCCTCCTCCCGGCCCCGGTCCGTCCCCGCAGCTCGGCGCAAACGAGAAGCACCCCGGGCAGCCCCAACGCGGCTACGGTAACCACGATTGGCTTGACGGTCTGTCCCCACTGCACGAGTTCCACCTGGCCCACGGGCAGCGCACCCAGCACCGCCGCCACCAGCCCCGTGACCCACGTCGTCCCGGCCGCCGTCGGTCTTCTCAAAAGCCGGCTGAGCGCCGTCGACGCCGCGTATTGAAGCAGCGACACGGTGGAGAACGCCATGGCAATCCATGCCATGAGGAACACGGGATCGAGCCTGAACCCCGTAAACCCGGGCAGCTCCACGAGCTGAAACGCGAGCAGCGTCGGGTACATCAAGCCGGCGATCTCTCGCGGCCCCATCATCGACAGCATTACCACGTTCGCGGCCGAGGCCGGCAATGCGACAAACGCGATGCCCACCAGGGCAGCCCGCAGCGCCCGCTCCCGCCGGCGCAAATGCGGCAGCACCATCCATAGGACGCTCAGGCCAAAACCTTGGACGAAAGCTAGCCACGTGCCGCGCAAGACCGGCAGCACGCCGTCCTCCAGCAAGGGCAGGAGCCGGCCGATGTCGGCGTCCGACATCCCGGCGAGCACCACGAACAAAAACGGAGCCGCGTAAAGGGGCACGAACAGGAGAAACATGCGGGCCATAGGCTCAAGGCCATGAAGGACGAGATACGTGGTGACGAGGACGAAATAAACGTTGAGAACCCACCCGGGACTCTCCGTAAGCAGCGTCGTCGTCAGCAGGTGGGCCTGGGTGCGCAAGAGCCATCCGGCGCCCAGGAGCCAGTACAGGATGTAAAACACCCCACAAGCCCGCCTAAGGCGCGCCCGAGCAGCCCCCGGGCCGCCTCCACCAAGGTCGCGTCCGGGAAGCGTTGATTGACCCGCAGGGGAATCCAAACTGCGAGAAGGATCAGCACAAAGGACAACGGCACCGCGAGCCAGCTGTCCCGCCCCGAGACAGCGATGATGTCCCGGGGCGCGGTGAGGAAATTGACGTGGGCCAGAGCTGTCCACACGATGATGGTCAAGGCCTGGACCGGCAGCAGATCGTTG
>CALFSR010000154.1 GCA_937916565.1 uncultured Bacillota bacterium
CGCCGTCGAGCTGCACCATCGGCCGCAGCTCGGGCGGGATGACCGGGATGACGTCGAGGATCATCCACTCCGGCCGGTTGCCCGACTTACGGAACGCCTCCGCCACCTCAAGCCGGCGCACGGCCCGCACCCGGCGCTGGCCGGTCGTCTCCCGCACTTCCCGGCGCAGCTCGGCGCACAGCTCCTCAAGGTCAATCTCCTCCAGGAGCTTCTTGATGGCCTCCGCGCCCATCCCCGCCCTGAAGGCATTGCCGTACTTCTCCCGGTACTCGCGGTACTCGGCCTCGGTCAACAGCTGCTTCTTGGCCAACGGCGTATCCCCGGGATCAGTCACTATATAGGAAGCAAAGTACAGGACCTTCTCCAGCGCCCGCGGCGACATGTCCAGCAGCAGCCCCATGCGGGACGGGATACCCTTAAAGAACCAGATGTGGGAAACGGGTGCGGCCAGCTCGATGTGGCCCATGCGCTCACGCCGCACCTTGGCGCGGGTCACCTCGACGCCGCATCGGTCGCACACGATGCCCCGGTAGCGCACCCGCTTGTACTTGCCGCAGTGGCACTCCCAGTCCTTCGTCGGGCCGAAGATCTTCTCGCAGAACAGCCCTTCCCGCTCGGGCTTCAGCGTGCGGTAGTTGATGGTTTCCGGCTTCTTGACCTCGCCGCTGGACCACGCCCGGATCTGCTCGGGGGAAGCGAGCCCGATGCGCATCTTGTCGAAGTTGTTCACGTCCAGGCTAGCCATGAGTAAGCCCCCTTACCGGTCCTCGTCCTCTTCATCGGAGAGGAACGCCAACCCGTCGTCCAAATCGTCGCCGCCGACCTCCTCGCCCGCCGTCTCCGCCTCTTCGTCAAGGCCGAAGTCGGCCGGCGCCTCGTCACCTTCGTCGCTCACGTTGAGCCCCGCGAAGAAATCGTCATCGGCGTCGTCCTCGCCCTCATCGGCGGGTTCGTCCGCCGGCCGGCCCGGCCGGCGCTCGACGTCGTCGAACTCGTCGTCGTGGCCCTTGAGGTCGATGCCGAGTTCGCGAGCCATCTCGCTGATGTCCTCTTCCTCTTCGCGGATCTCGATCTCCTGGGCGTCCTCCGACAGCACCCGCACGTCTAAGGCCAAGCTTTGCAGCTCCTTGATGAGGACCTTAAACGACTCGGGCACGCCCGGCTCAGGCACGTTCTCGCCCTTGACGATGGCCTCGTACGTCTTAACGCGGCCCACCACATCGTCGGACTTGACGGTGAGCAGCTCTTGGAGCGTGTAGGCAGCGCCGTACGCCTCCAGCGCCCACACCTCCATCTCGCCGAACCGCTGGCCGCCAAATTGGGCCTTCCCTCCCAGCGGCTGCTGGGTGACAAGGGAGTACGGGCCCGTCGACCGGGCGTGGATCTTGTCGTCCACCAGGTGCGCCAGCTTAAGAAGATAGATGTAGCCGACCGTTACCGGCTGGTCAAACGGCTGGCCGGTGCGGCCGTCATAGAGGACGGTCTTGCCGTTTTCGGGCAAGCCCGCCTCCTTGAGCATGTTGATGACTTCCTCCTCGCTCGCGCCGTCAAACACCGGCGTGGCCACGTGCAACCCGAGCGCCCGGGCGGCCCACCCAAGGTGCGTCTCCACCACCTGGCCGATGTTCATCCGGGACGGAACACCCAGAGGGTTGAGAACGACGTCCACGGGCGTGCCGTCCGGCAAGAAGGGCATGTCCTCCTCCGGCAAGATCTTGGCCACGACGCCCTTGTTTCCGTGACGGCCGGCCATCTTGTCGCCTTCGGAGACCTTGCGCTTCTGGGCGACGTACACACGCACCAGCCGGTTGACGCCCGGCGGCAGCTCATCGTTGTTCTCCCGGGAGAAGGCCTTGACGTCCACGACGACGCCGCCTTCACCGTGGGGCACCCGCAGGGACGTATCGCGGACTTCCCGCGCCTTTTCGCCGAAGATGGCCCGCAACAGCCGCTCTTCCGCCGTCAGCTCGGTTTCGCCCTTGGGAGTCACCTTGCCGACGAGAATGTCGTCCGGCCGCACCTCGGCACCGATGCGGATGATGCCCCGCTCGTCCAAGTCCCGCAACTGGTCCTCGCCGACATTGGGGATGTCGGCCGTGATTTCCTCGGAGCCGAGTTTGGTGTCCCGCGCCTGGCACTCGTACTCCTCGATGTGGATCGAGGTAAACGCGTCTTCTTTGACGAGCCGTTCGCTGATCAAAATCGCGTCCTCGTAGTTGTAGCCTTCCCACGGCATAAATGCAACGAGGACGTTGCGCCCCAGGGCCAGCTCTCCATGGTCTGTGGAGGGCCCATCGGCGATGGGCTCGCCCGCCGCGACCCGCTGACCGCGCCGGACGATGGGCTTCTGGTTGATGCATGTGCCCTGGTTGGAGCGGGCGAACTTGATCAACTTGTAGATATCCTCGTTGCCATCGTCGGTCTTGATGACGATGCGTTCAGCGCTTACGCCGGTCACAACGCCCGGGCGCTTGGCCAGCACGACGCTGCCGGAGTCCACGGCCGCCTTGTACTCCATGCCGGTGCCGACAAGCGGAGCTTCGCTGCGCAACAGCGGAACCGCCTGGCGCTGCATGTTGGCGCCCATGAGCGCGCGGCTCGCGTCGTCCTTCTCCAGAAATGGAATGAGGGCCGCGGCCACGCTGACCAGCTGCTTGGGCGAGACGTCCATGTAGTCGACCTGCTCCGCCGGCACCACCACGATCTGGTCCAAGTAGCGGGCCGTCACCTTGCTGTTGACAAGCCGCCCGTCCTCGCCCACCGGCTCGTTGGCCTGAGCGATGATGTAGTTGTCTTCCTCGTCGGCGGTCAAGTAGGCGATCTCGTCGGTGACGACACCCTTGTCCACCCGGCGGTATGGGGTTTCGATGAACCCGAACTCGTTGATCCGGGCATACGTGCAAAGCGACCCGATCAAGCCGATGTTGGGACCTTCCGGCGTCTCGATGGGGCACATGCGCCCGTAGTGGGAGTGGTGGACGTCGCGCACTTCAAAACCGGCCCGCTCCCGGGACAAGCCCCCGGGTCCAAGAGCGCTGAGGCGCCGCTTGTGGGTTAGCTCCGCCAGCGGGTTGGTCTGATCCATGAACTGCGACAACTGGGAGCTGCCAAAGAATTCCTTGATCGCCGCGACGACCGGCCGGATGTTGATCAGCGCTTGGGGCGTGATGATGTCCACGTCCTGGATCGTCATCCGCTCCCGCACCACGCGCTCCATCCGGGAGAGGCCGATGCGGAACTGGTTTTGCAGCAACTCGCCGACGGACTTCAGGCGCCGGTTGCCCAGGTGGTCGATGTCATCCACCAGGCCGATGCCGTACATGAGCCCGATCATGTAGTTGACCACAGCAATGATATCTTCGGCCAGCAGCGTCCGCTGGTCCAGGGGCGGCGCGCCGTTGCTGACGACTTTGACCGGTAGGCTGTTCCGGCCCTCCACCACGACGGACGTGACGCCCGCCTTCTCGATGAGCTCGGCCGTGCGCCTATCCAGCCGCTCCCCCGCCTCGGCCAGCACCTCGCCGGTTTCCGGGTGAACGACGTGCTCCACTACCGTGCGCCCGGCGATGCGCGGCATAAGGCGCAGCTTCTTGTTGATCTTGTACCGGCCCACACCCGCCAGATCGTACCGCTTGCCGTCGTAGAACAGCGTCTCGAAAAGCGACCGCGCGCTTTCCTCGCTCGGGGGTTCCCCGGGGCGCAGCCGCTTGTAGATCTCAATGAGAGCCTCTTCCGCGGTGTCGGTGTTGTCCCGCTCCAGCGTCACCCGGACAGGTTCCGAGTCGCCCAGCACCTCGAGGATCTTGGCGTCGGACACGATCCCGACCGCGCGCAGGAGCACCGTCACCGGAAGCTTGCGCGTGCGGTCGACCCGCACGTACACGCAATCGTTGGCCGCGGCCTCAAACTCAAGCCATGCGCCGCGGTTGGGAATAAGGCTGCACGTGAACACGGGCTTGCCGCTGGTGTCCACGTCCTGGGCGTAGTAGACGCCCGGCGAACGCACCAGCTGGCTCACGATCACGCGCTCCGCGCCGTTAATAATGAAGGTGCCGTTATCGGTCATGAGCGGAAAGTCGCCCATGAAAACTTCCTGCTCCTTGACCTCACCGGTTTCCTTGTTGATGAGGCGCACCTTCACCCGCAGCGGCGCCGCGTACGTCGCGTCGCGGTCCTTGCATTCCTCGATGGTGTACTTGGGGTCCCCAAGGCTGTAATCGACGAATTCGAGCACCAGGTTCCCCGTGAAGTCCTGAATGGGGGAGATGTCACGGAACATCTCCAGGAGGCCTTCCTTGAGGAACCAATCATACGACCGGCGTTGGACCTCGATCAGGTCCGGAAGGTCAAGCACCTCCGGGATCTTGCTGAACGAGCGCCGCTCCCGCCGCTTCGCTCGAATCGCAACGTCCAAACCCCTCACCTCTTCTAGAAGATCTGGCGGGCCTGACAACAGAACAAAGAAGCAAGGCCGAGCAGGTCCTTCTCCATGTGGGCAAGAAAGAGACCTCTCCACCTCACTTCTCTATCCGGCTGGAAACAGGGAAACTATGCGCCAGTATATAGGATCATCCGGGGCCACAAAGACTATTCCGCCGCTGCCAAATCCATTCGTGCGCGCAGGGCACACTCGGCCCATTGTCAGACTCGGCACTCTCCGATTCTATCACGGCGCGCGGGTGGTGTCAACGAACAATTGCGCCGGCCTGCGTCCGACTGGAGGAAGGGAAGCGGGCGGCCGTGGACATAGGTCACGCCCACGGCCGCCCGCGGGACTACTTGATCTCGACGGTGGCGCCAGCCTCTTCGAGCTTCTTCTTGATCTCCTCGGCCTGGTCGCGGGAGATGCCCTCCTTGACCGGCTTCGGCGCCCCGTCCACCAGATCCTTGGCCTCCTTGAGACCAAGGCCGGTCAACTCCCGGACGACCTTGATCACCTGGATCTTCTGGGCGCCCGCGTTGGTGAGGATCACGTCGAACTCCGTCTTCTCTTCCGCCTCGGCCGGAGCCGCCGCGGCACCACCCGCCGGGACAGCGGCCACCGCCACCGGAGCGGCGGCGCTGACGCCGAACTTTTCCTCGAGGGCCTTGACGAGCTCGGCCAGCTCGAGCACGGTCATCTTCTCAATCGCTTCCAGGATCTGCTCCTTGGTCATCGTGCCATCCTCCTTCTACTTTTGCACCACGACTTCCCGTAACTAGGTCCGCTCATGCCGCTACGCGGCCGCGCCCTCCTTCTTCTGGCGCACCGCGTCGAGCGCATACACCAGCTTCCTGAGCGTACCCTGCAGCACAAAGACGAACCCCACGATGGGCGCCTGGATGCCCCCCACCACCTGGGCAAGCAGCACTTCCCGGGGCGGCAGGTTGGCCAACGCCTGCACATCGTCGGGCGTCAACGGCTTGCCCCCGATGACCCCGCCTCGGACCTGCAGGATCTTGGACTCGCGGGCGAAGTCGCTGAGCGCCTTGGCAGCGGCCGCGACATCCTGCTTGACGAAAGCCAGAGCACTCGGTCCCGCCAGGAACGGCTCCAGCGCCTCCGCACCGGTTTCCCGGGCCGCAATGCGGGTCAGCGTGTTTTTGACCACCTTGTACTCCGTGCCGCTCTCCCGCAGCTTACGGCGGAGCTTGGTCACCTGGGCCACGGTCAGGCCGCGGTAATCCGTGACGAATACGGCTTGCGACTCCGCCAGGTGTAGCCGAATCTCCTCGACCGCCGCCACTTTCTCGGGTCTGGGCATGAAATCACCTCCTCGCTCTCGCTGCCTAGGTAAAAAACAACCTCCAGCCCAATTCGCCGTAGGCTGGAGGTCCTACCCACACGAAGCAACCGCACGCGTACGAAGGCGCGGTCAACGGGGCTTGACCTCGGCCGGCGGCCCATGCGGGCCCTTAGGTCTCTCACGTGAGACACCGGCTGTCTACGGCCATTGCAGTGCCGCTGACGTTTCCGCTATATGGATTCCAGCACCTGGCGCGACGCGGGCCTCAGCTCGCGCTGCGCTCGACCACCGAGCCCGCCGCTTCCTGCGGGTGCACGCGGATGCCCGGTCCCATGGTGCAAGAGACGGCCACCTTACGAATGTACTGGCCCTTGGCCGCGGCGGGCTTTGCCTTGATGATGGCGTCCATCAGCGCGCGGAAGTTGCCCAGCAAAGCCGCCTCATCGAAGGAAACCTTCCCGATGGGTACGTGAATGCCGCCTTCCTTGTTGACGCGGAACTCGACCTTGCCCGCTTTGAACTCGCGCACGGCCTTGTCGACCTCAAAGGTGACCGTGCCTGTCTTGGGATTAGGCATCAGGCCTCGGGGACCCAGGATGCGCCCTAGCTTGCCGACGACGCCCATCATATCCGGCGTGGCAATGGCCACGTCAAAATCGATCTGGCCCTGCTGCACGCGCTCCACCAGATCCTCAGCACCGACGATGTCCGCGCCGGCGGCTTCCGCCTCGCGCGCCTTCTCGCCCTTGGCAAACACCGCAACCCGCACGCTGCGGCCGGTCCCGTGCGGCAACACAACCGTGCCCCGCACCTGCTGGTCGGCATGGCGCGGGTCTACTCCGAGCTTCAGCGCGACCTCGACGGTCTCGTCGAACTTAGCCCGCGCGGTCTGCTTGGCGAGGGCAAGCGCCTCGGCCGGCGAGTAGAGCCGCGCCCGATCGATAAGCTTTGCCTTCTCCTGGTACGACTTCCCGTGACGTGCCATTGTTTTCCCTCCTGTGGTCATCGCGGAGCCTAGGGCTCCTCCCACTGGCCGGCCGCGAAGCGGATCGGCGTCACCGCTAACCCAGCGTCAGTCGGTTACGACGATGCCCATGCTGCGGGCCGTGCCCTCAATGATCCGCGTGGCGGCATCGAGGTCGTTGGCGTTGAGATCAGGAAGCTTGACCGCTGCAATCTCGCGCACTTTGGCGCGGCTGATGGTCGCAACCTTTTCCTTATTGGGCACAGCCGAACCCTTCTCGATCCCAAGGGCCTGCTTCAAGAGCACAGCGGCCGGCGGCGTCTTGGTGATGAAGGTAAAGGACCGATCCTCGTAGACGGTGATCTCCACCGGGATGATGGTCCCAGCCTGCGAGGCCGTGCGCTCGTTGAAGCTCTTGCAAAACTCCATGATGTTGACGCCGTGCTGGCCCAAAGCCGGCCCGACCGGCGGTGCCGGCGTCGCCTTGCCTGCCGTGATCTGCAACTTGACGATTGCGGCGACCTTCTTCGCCATCCCGCTCCACCCCGTCGGTCATTCAAACTTTTCCACTTGGCCAAACTCGAACTCCACCGGCGTCTCCCGTCCGAACATGGACAGAATGACCCGCAACTTGCCGCGCTCTAGGTTGACCTCGTCCACAACACCGGTGAAGTTGGCAAACGGCCCGGAGATGACCCGCACCTGCGTCCCGCGCTGGAAAGCCACTTTGGGCCGCGGATCGTCGTAGCCCATCTGGCGCAGGATCGCTTTGACTTCAGACTCCTCCAGCGGCACCGGCTTGTTGCCGGCGCCCACAAAACCCGTCACGCCCGGCGTGTTGCGCACCACATACCAAGAGTCGTCGCTCAAGATCATCTCGACCAGCACGTAGCCCGGAAATATCTTGCGCGGGACGATGCGCTTCTTGCCGTCCTTAAAGTCGATCTCCTCTTGCGTGGGCACCATGACGCGGAAAACCTTGTCTTCCATGCCCATGGACTCGACCCGGCGCTCCAGGTTGGCTTTGACTTTGTTCTCGTAGCCCGAGTACGTGTGGATGACGTACCAGTGCTTGTTGGGCACGTCCGGAGAAGCGTCCCCGGCTTCCAGGGCGCTGTTCTCAAGGGCCTCTTCGGCCCGCTCGACGTCGGCGGTCTTATTCCCTTCCATGAGCGGGGAGCTCCGGCCCGATCAGGACCGGCTGCTCCTCACCTCCCCAAAGCACCGATGAGCGTCAACAACTCGGACACGACAATATCCACGACACCGAGGAACAGCGCCGCAATGCCGACGGTAACCAGCACGACTAGGGTGTAGGTCACCAGCTCTTTGCGGCTCGGCCAGACGACTTTGCGCAGCTCGGCGCGCACTTCCCGCAGGTAGCGGCCGATCCGCTGCCCAAGCGGCTGCTCGGACGCCTTGCTGCCGGTCTTGGTCGGTACGGACATGCACGTTCACATCCCTTGCGGTGTCCAGCGCACACCCATTATAGTTTACCGGGTCTCGCGGTGTAAAGTGTGCGTACGGCAGCGCTTGCAATACTTGCGCAACTGGATTCGATCGGGGTCGTTGCGCCGATTTTTGGTCGTGCGATAGTTGCGTTCCTTGCACTCGGTGCATTCCAAGGTGATGCCTACCCGCATCCGGCCCTACCTCCCACCGGCGTACCCTGAAAAAGTCACTCATTCACTGTAGCACACAGGTCCGGGAGTGTCAACACAATGCGCTTGACGGCGGGTTATCGCCCGCCGCGCCGGCGCGGTCATCTCCCGGCGGCAAGAAAAGACCCCCGGACGGGGGTCGAAGCGAAAGCGCCAATCCCGCCGCGCCCGTGGGCGCGGGCTGGTCAGGCGAGAATCTTGGTGACGACGCCGGCGCCGACGGTGCGGCCGCCCTCGCGAATCGCGAAGC
>CALFSR010000155.1 GCA_937916565.1 uncultured Bacillota bacterium
CCAGCCGCTGCTCGGCGGCCCGTTTTCGTAGGCGTCCCACGTGGCCTCGCCCGGCGCCGCGGCGCGGAAGTCGATGGCGACGGCTTCGCCGCGGTCGGCCAGGTAGATGACCATATACCCCTCGCCGCCCAGGCCCGACGCGTTGGGCTCGACGACGCCGATGGCCAGGGCTGCCGCGACGGCTGCGTCGACGGCGTTGCCGCCCTGGAGCAGGATCTCCAGACCGGCCAGCGAGGCCAGCGGGTCGGCGGTGGCCACCATGCCGTTGCGGCCAACCACCTCTTGGGCCAGCGAGACGACGGGCAAAGACAGCACCAGCAGCGCGACCAGCGCGGCCGCCATGCCCGGACGCCGCCACGACGGCGCCCGCTTGGCCCCTTGGGTCAAAGAATGAAGCATACGGCTCCTCCTTTCATGCCCGGGGACATGACACGCCGGGGCATGATGTGAGTTTTCTAACATTAGTTCTTCTGGAAGCGGTCGGCCAGACCTGGTTTTTCACTTTAATCCCCATGACGGCGGTGGCCCAAGGAGGCCCACGGCGAGCATCGCGCCGTTGAGCTGGGTCTTTGGGCATCCGCTGCGAGCCGTTTGGGCGTGTTCACATTTCTCGTTGCATAAATATCCTGCTGCGTTGTATAATTAGCCGCACGGTGCCGCAGGGGCGCCGGCGATTCTGCACGAGATGGCGGGGAAAGCAACGTGAAGAAGACGTATCGCAAGGTTGTGCTGGCGTATTCGGGCGGGCTGGACACGTCGGTCATCATCCCGTGGCTCAAGGAAAACTACGGCTGCGAAGTCGTGGCCATGGTGGCCAACGTGGGCCAGGACGACGAGCTCGCGGGGATCGAGGAGAAGGCGATCAAGAGCGGCGCTTCCCAGGTGTTCGTCGAGGACGTGCGCCACGAGTTCGTCAAGGACTACATCTTCCCGACCCTGCGGGCAGGGGCGGTGTACGAGGGCAAGTACCTGCTGGGGACGTCGATGGCCCGGCCGGTCATCGCCAAGCGGCAAGTCGAGATCGCGCACAAGGTCGGTGCGGACGGGCTCGCCCACGGCGCCACGGGCAAGGGAAACGACCAGGTGCGCTTTGAGCTGACCTACAAGGCCCTTGACCCGTCCCTGGCGGTCATCGCCCCGTGGCGGGAGTGGCATATCCGCTCCCGGGAGGACGCGATGGAATACGCCGCCGCCAGGGGAATCCCGGTTCCCGTCACCAAGGCCAAGCCGTACAGCATGGACCGCAACTTGTGGCACATCAGCTACGAGGGCGGCATCCTCGAGGACCCGTGGGCCGAGCCGCCGGCGGACATGTTTCGCTGGACCGTCTCGCCCGAGCAGGCGCCCGCTGAGCCCGAGTACGTGGAGATCGGCTTTGAGGCCGGGTATCCCGTATCCGTCAACGGCGCGGCGCTGGATCCGGTGGCCCTCGTGGAAACCTTGAACGCCATCGGCGCCAAGCACGGCGTCGGCCGGATTGACATCGTGGAAAACCGGCTGGTAGGCATGAAGTCCCGCGGGGTGTACGAGACGCCCGGCGGCACGCTGCTTTTTGCCGCCCACAAGGAGCTTGAGCGGATCACCATCGACCGGGACACGATGCACTTTAAGGAAACCATCGCGCCGCGATACGCGGAGCTCGTCTACTACGGCCAGTGGTTCACGCCGCTGCGGGAGGCGCTCGACGCCTTCGTCGACAGCACCCAGCGCCGGGTGACGGGCTCGGTGCGGCTTAAGGTGTACAAGGGGCAGGTGAGCGTCGCCGGCCGCCGGTCGCCCTACTCGCTGTACAGCGAAGACCTGGCCACCTTTGGCGCCGACACCGTCTACAACCAAGCCGACGCGGCCGGGTTCATCAACCTCTTTGGCCTGCCCATCACCGTGCAGGCGCGGCTTGAGCAAAAGGTGGCGCGGCAGTCCGCGGCGGGCGAGGCCGGCCGGCCGGCGCAGCAAGACGAGCCAGAGGCCGCGGCGCAGGCCGCCAAGCCGTCCGTGGAGGCGCTCGGTGCCTGATGGAAACCGATCGGAAACTGTGGGGCGGTCGCTTCACCAAGGCGACCGCCCCGGAAGTGGATGCCTTTCACTCGTCCATCGGCTTCGACTGGCGGCTCTATAAGGAGGACATCCGGGCGAGCCAGGCCCACGCCCGCATGCTGGCGAGCTGCGGCCTCATCACCGCCGAGGAGGCGGCGGCCATCTGCGACGGGCTGGCGGCCATCGCCGCGGACATTGAGGCGGGAAAGGTAGAGTTCTCCCCGGCCGACGAGGACATCCACATGGGCGTGGAGCGGCTGCTCACCGAGCGCATCGGCGACGCCGCCAAAAAGCTGCACACGGCCCGCAGCCGCAACGACCAGGTGGCGACCGACACGCGCCTTTGGGTGATGGGCGCGATTGATCGGCTGGACGCGGGGCTCAAGGCCTTGCAGCGCACCCTCGTCTTGCTCGCGGAGCGGCACCGGGACGTCATCTTGCCGGGCTACACGCACCTGCAGCGGGCGCAGCCCATCGTGCTCGCCCACCACCTGCTGGCGTACTTTGAGATGTTCCAGCGGGACCGGCAGCGGCTGGCCGACTGCCGCCAGCGCACGGCGGTTTCGCCGCTGGGCGCCGGGGCGCTGGCCGGCGTGACGCACCCTATCGACCGGTGGGCCACCGCCCGGGAGCTCGGTTTCACCGACGTCGCGGCCAACAGCATCGACGCCGTCAGCGACCGGGACTTTATCATCGAGCTTTTGGCGGCGCTGGCGATGGTCATGATGCACCTGAGCCGCCTATGCGAGGAAGTGGTGCTGTGGAGCAGCGCCGAGTTCGGCTTTATCGAGCTCGATGACGCCTACAGCACCGGCAGCAGCATCATGCCGCAAAAGAAAAACCCCGACATCGCGGAGCTGGCCCGCGGCAAGACGGGACGGGTGTACGGGCACCTCATGGGCCTGCTCACCGTGATGAAGGGGCTGCCCCTGGCCTACAACAAGGACATGCAGGAGGACAAGGAGGCGCTGTTTGACGCCGTCGACACGGTGCTCGGGTGCCTCATGGCCGTCGAGCCGATGGTGGCCACGATGCAAGTGCGCCCCGATCGGATGCTGGAAGCGACCCGGGACGGCTTTCTCAACGCCACGGACCTTGCGGATTACCTCGCCACAAAGGGCATGCCCTTCCGGGACGCCCACGCGGTCGCCGGGCAAGCGGTGCTGGCGGCCATCCAGGCCGGGAAGCGTCTCGAGGAGCTGCCGCTTGAGGTGTTAAGGCGCCTGTCTCCGCTCATCGAGGCGGACGTCTACGAAGTGCTCGATGTGCGCCGCTGCGTTGCGGCCCGCCGCAGCACCGGCGGCACCGCGCCCGCCGAAGTGGAAAAGGGCCTAGAACGGGCCAAAGCGCTTTTAGAGCAGCCCTAGCGGACCTGAGCGCCGTGCCGGGAAAGGATTAGCCCACCGGGACGGTGAGGCGCAGGGGGCTCAGCGGACCGGGATGCCGTGCTGGCGGAGGTACGCCTTGGCCTCCGCGATGGTGTACTGGCCAAAGTGAAAAATGGAGGCCGCCAGCACGGCGTCGGCCTTGCCCATGAGGATGCCGTCGGCCAGGTGCTGGAGGGTCCCCGCGCCGCCCGAGGCGATGACCGGCACGTCCACCCGTTCGGCCACGGCGCGGTTGAGCTCGTTGTCGTAGCCGTCCTTGGTGCCGTCGGCGTCGATGCTGTTGAGGACTAGCTCCCCGGCGCCGCGGCGCACGCCTTCTTCCGCCCACTTGAGCACATCCATGCCCGTCGGGACGCGCCCGCCGTCGATGACGACTTCCCACCAGGTGGAGCCGTCGGGGCGGGTGCGGCGCGCGCAGTCGATGGAGAGCACGATGCACTGGCTGCCGAACCGCTCGGCGCCTTCGTTGATGAGGTCCGGCCGGCGCACGGCCGCGGAGTTGACGGAGATCTTGTCCGCCCCGGCGTTGAGCAGCGCCCGCATGGAGTCGACGTCGCTGACGCCGCCGCCGACGGTGAAGGGGATGAACACCTGCTCCGCCGTGCGGCGGGCCACGTCCACCATGGTGCGGCGCCCCTCGGCCGACGCCGTGATGTCGTAAAACACGAGTTCATCGGCGCCTTCGCGGTCATAAAAGGCCGCCAGCTCCACGGGATCGCCCGCGTCCTGGATGTCGGCGAATTTGGTGCCCTTGACGACGCGGCCGTTGCGCACGTCCAGGCATGGGATGATGCGCTTGGCGAGCATAAGCGTTTCCTCCCGCTAACGGCAGAGCGCGGCGAAGTTGCTGAGGATCTGCAGGCCCACCCGGCTCGATTTTTCCGGGTGAAACTGCACGGCCATCACGTTGCCCGCTTCCACGGCGGAGCAGTACTCGATGCCGTACTCGGTTACGGCCGCGACGACGGCCGGGTCGGCGGGCTCGGCATAATAGGAATGGACGAAGTAGACGTAGCTGCCCTCATCGACCCCTGCAAACAGCCGGGTCGCCTTTGGAAACAGGAGGGTGTTCCAGCCGATCTGCGGCACCTTGGGGCCTGCCGGGAAACGCCTTACCCTTCCCGGAACGATGCCGAGGCCCCGGGGAAGCGCCGCATCGTCACAGAACCGCTCCTCGCTGGTCTCAAAAAGGAGCTGCAGGCCGAGGCAGATGCCCAGAAACGGCTTGCCTGAGGCGATGGCACGGCGGATCGGCTCCACAAGGCCGGCGGCCTTAAGGTTGTCCATGGCCTGCGCAAACGCGCCGACCCCCGGCAGGACGACGCCGGTTGCCTTCTCGAGCACCTCCGGGTCCTGGGTGACCGCCGCCTGCGCCCCCACGTGCGCCAGCGCCTTCTCCACGCTGCGCAGGTTTCCCATTCCGTAGTCGATGATCGCGATCATGGCCCGCTCTCCCGCTTAGGGCTTTCACGTCTTTACGGTAGCACACGGTGGGGCGGGTGCCCAGATGATCCACCGAACTTTGGTCCGGTATCCCATCCGAGTCAGGAAGCGGAAGGCGTGTTTCGGGTTCTACGGGAGAAGCACGCCGGACACGCGCACTTGGAGTGAGCGGCTGAGAAGTGGACTAAGCCGTGGTAGATCCCGTCAGAGTAGTCGAAACGGTCGACGAGCTTGTCGAACTGGCGTGTATAACCTTTTTCGTATCTTCCCCAGATCGCGTTCGCAACAAAATCCGCCGCCTGTAGCAGGCGCGAGTTGCGAGCCAATGTAAACAGAGGTATCTCGGCCAAGTTGCGGAGCTCGCCCCATCGGGTCCCCTCACGCCCGATGCGGACGGCAAGACCTTCAATCCGCTTTCGCCATTCGGACTCTGCTATGATGACGAGACCACGTTGGCGTTCGCCGGTGTCTCTGAACCTGCGGATTATAAAACTATCAAAGCGCTTGACCAGGGACTCGAAGGCGAACAGATACTCATCTTCATTTCGTTCTGCGAGCCACTTTCGTTCTACAGCGACCCCGAAGAGGACACAGTCGGCGTGAGCGATTGCCCCGTAAACCCGGTCCAGCAGCTCGTGCCGCCGGGAGCCACTCGGTTGATCCAGAAAGGTCCAGGGCTCAGAGCGACTGCCTCGAATGTCTGACGCATGAAGAGCGATGGGGCCAAGGTCGCCGCTGTACCCGGAGAAGAATTCCTCCTGAATCCGGTCAAGCTGCTCACCAATCCAGTAGGTCTGACGCTCGGACACGGCGATTCCACCGAGGACGAAGTAGTCGCCGCCGTGTTGCCCAGACTCGTCGACGTACAGCAGGTACATCGAAGGACCCCCGGAAAACAAAACGAGGCCAAGGGGCGAACACACCCGCGGGCACTGGCCTCGGTGCCCTCTCGGCCTAATGAAATCGTAGCGAAGTTGTCGCCCTCCGTCAAGTGTACCCGGTTGATCGAGTTGATGGTGACATTGCGAGCTCTATAGAATTTCTGTACCAGGGGACCCGAACTGTCGGGACATTAGAGCCTCACTTGCACCCGGTACTCGCGCAGCCATGTGTCGATCTCGATCAAGTAGGCGAAAAACTGCGGGCCGGCCATGAGCTGCCCGAACCACGGTTCGTTGAAGACGGAGCTGCCCGGCGTACCGGCGCCCGTTGCGCCGGCACCCGCCGTGCCGCTCGCCACCGTGCCGGAGCTCGTAGCACCAGCGCCCGCCATGCGGCGGACGGTTTCCACGTCGATGAGAGGCACGAGGGGCGACTGCGGGTCGTCGAGGATCCGCAGGGCCCACCGGCGCACGGCCTCGGCGTATTCGGGCTGGTGGCTCTTGGGGTACGGGTTTTTGCGGCGGTAGAGCACCTCATCCGGGAGGACGCCCGCCAGCGCCCGGCGCAGGAGCCCCTTTTCCCGGCCGTCGCACGCCTTCATGTCCCACGGCACGTTCCACATGTACTCGACGAGCCGGTGGTCGGCAAAGGGCACCCTCACCTCCAGCCCCGACGCCATGCTCATGCGGTCTTTGCGGTTGAGGAGCGTCACCATGAACCAGGTCAAGTTGAGGTACGAGATTTCCCGCAGGCGGCGCTCGCGCCCGGTTTCGCCGGGCAAGTGCGGCACCTCGGCCAGGCTCTCGTGGTAGCGCTGGGCCACGTACTCTTCGGGGCGGAGCCGTTCCCGCAGCCATGGCGCGAGCCACGACGCGCGGAGCTTCGTCGCCCGGGACCAGGGGAACGTGCCCGCATTGATGAGGTCTTCCCGGTGAAACCACGGGTAGCCGCCGAAGATCTCGTCGGCGCACTCGCCGGAGAGGGCCACGGTGGCGCCCCGCTTGATCTCCCGGCAGAAAAGATACAGCGAGCTGTCGATGTCGGTCATGCCGGGGAGGTCCCGGGCCCGGACGGCGTCGGGCAGGGCCGCGGCGAGGTCGGACGCGTCGATGAGCACCTGGTGGTGCACGGTGCCGTACGACTTCACCATGCGCTGGATGTAACGATCGTCGGTGTCGGGCTGAAAGGCGCTGGGCGTGAAATGTTCGGCGTTGCCCGTGTAGTCGATGGAGTACGTGTGGAGAGGCCCTTGGCCCTCCTCGGCCAGCGCCCGGGCGGCGAAGGCGGTGATGGCGCTGGAGTCCAGGCCGCCGGACAGCAGGGTGCAGACGGGGACGTCGGAGACGAGCTGGCGGCGAACCGCGTCGGCCAGCAACGAGCGCACCCGCTCGACGGTGGTGTCCAGGTCATCTTCGTGGGGCCGGCTTTCCAGGCGCCAGTACCGGCGGTGGGAAACCCCGTGCGGCGTGACGGTAACGCAGCAGCCGGGCTTCACCTCCCGCATGTCCCGGTAGACCGCATGGCCCGGCGTGCGGGCGGGGCCGAGGGCGAACACTTCGGCGAGGCCTTCGGCGTCGACGGCCGCGCTGACCTTGGGGTGGGCGAGCAGCGCCTTGGGCTCGGATCCAAACACGAAGCAGTCGCCCCGGTCGGCGTAAAACAGCGGCTTGACGCCCAGCCGATCCCGGGCCAGGAACAAGGTGCGCGCCGCATCGTCCCAGACGGCAAAGGCGAAAATGCCGTTGAGGCGTTCGACGCACGCCGGCCCCCATTGGATGTACGAGACGAGCAGGACCTCGGTGTCCGAGTGGGTGTGAAACCGCCATCCCCGGCTCTCAAGCTCCGCCCGGAGCTCCGCGGTGTTGTACAGCTCGCCGTTGTAGGTGATCACGTAGGCCGCATCGCCCACCCGCCGCTCCATGGGCTGGCCGCCGCCTTCGGGGTCTACGACGATAAGCCGGCGATGGACGAGCACCGCCCCATGGGACATGTAGACGCCCGACGCGTCCGGCCCGCGACGGGCCAGCGCCTGCTGCATGGCTTGCGCCACGTCCATGTCCCCGCAGCTGTGCCCGTTGCCCGCATCCCGGCTCGCCCGCCGGTCCACCCAACCTGCGATCCCGCACATCGCGCCCACTCCCCCCGCCTGCCAGTATAAGCGGGCGCGGCCGGAAGGTGACGCTGCGCCGCGCGACGGCGCGATCGTGATGGTTGCCCCGCCCGGCAGCGTGGTTGCCCCGCCTCCGGCAACGATGGTGCCTTGACCGGCAGCGATGGTTGCCTTGCCCGGCCTTGACCGGTGGGCGAGGGCAGGTGGGGCGGGTGGTCGCCGGCGGGCGGTTTTCATGCGATTGGATCCTTATGCACACCCAGGCAGCGGGACCTCGGGACGCGGCCCGTCGAGGGCCGCAGCGTTCCGCCGCATTCACCGGGATTGGGAACATATTCATCCATTTTCTCCCTTGTAAGCCCGCCGCTGATGTGGTATAAAAACAAGCGCTGACTGAATAAGTATACGAGCCGCACCCGGGTTTCCCGGGCCAGCCTCTCGGTCCGGCGCCAACGGCACGGCCCGGCGGGCGCCCGGCGGGTTTCCCGGTGCGATCCTCACCCCTGGGGCGGGATGACATGCGGGCACAGATTGTGTTGGAAGACGGGTTTCACCTGGTGGGTGAGGCGTTTGCCGGGGAAGGCGAGGTGTGCGGCGAGATCGTCTTTAACACCGCGCACAGCGGCTACCAGGAAGTCCTCACCGACCCCTCCTACAAAGGCCAGGCGGTGGTGTTTACCTACCCCCACATCGGCAACTACGGCGTGAACCCGGAAGACGCGGAGTCGAGCCAGATCGCGCCGTGCGCGGTCATCGTGCGGGAGTACACGCCCCGCCCGTCCAGCTGGCGGGCGACCATGAGCCTGGCGGAGTGGCTGGACGGCTCAGGCGTCATCGGGGTGCACCAAGTCGACACCCGGGCTCTGGTAGCCCACTTGCGGGAGAAAGGGGCCCTCAAGGGGATCATCACGACACGGGACGAGGACGTGGCGACGCTGGCCCGCAAGGCGGCGGAGAGCCCGGGCGTGGTCGGGCAGGACCTGGTCAAGCTCGTCGGGTGCCGCCAGGCGTACCAGTACGCGGCGGGCGGCCGCTGCCACGTGGCCGTGCTTGACTGCGGCGTCAAAAAGAGCATCCTCGACAGCCTGGCCGGCCTCGGCTGCAAGGTGACGGTGCTGCCGTCCGTCACGCCGGCGGTCATCATCCAGCGGCTGCGTCCCGATGCCTTGGTGTTGTCCAACGGGCCGGGCGATCCCCGCAGCCTGCCGTACCTCGTCCAGACGGTCGATCAGTTGCTGGGCAAAGTTCCCATCCTGGGCATCTGCCTCGGCCACCAGATCGTGGCCCAGGCGGCCGGCCTGCCCATCTACAAGCTCAAGTTCGGCCACCACGGCGTCAACCACCCGGTGCAGGACCTCGCGTCGGGCAAGGTGGTGGTGACGAGCCAAAACCACGGTTTCGCCGTGGCCACGCCGCAAAACGCGAACAAGTTCCGGGTGCGCCGCCCGCAAGGCGTCGTCCGCGGGGCGGTGACCCACCGCAGCCTCTACGACGGGACGGTGGAGGGCCTCGCGCTCCCCGACCTTAAGGTGTACACGTACCAGTACCACCCCGAGGCGGGGCCGGGACCCCACGACGCCCGGGTGCATTTCGCCCGGTTTCTTGAGAGGATTGGTGCCTGAAATGCCGAGACGCACCGACATCCGCAGCATCTTGATCATCGGGTCCGGGCCGATCGTCATCGGCCAGGCGTGCGAGTTTGACTACTCGGGTTCGCAGGCGTGCAAGGCGCTGCGCCAGGCGGGCTACCGGGTCATCCTCGTCAACAGCAATCCGGCCACCATCATGACGGACCCCGACCTCGCCGACGCCACCTACATCGAACCCCTCACCGTCGAGGCGCTCTCGGCCATCATCGCCAAAGAGCGGCCTGACGCTCTCCTGCCGACCTTGGGCGGCCAGACGGGCCTCAACCTCGCCTTTGCCCTGGATAAGGCGGGCATCCTCAAGGATTACGGCGTGGAGCTCATCGGCGCGTCGGCGGAGGTCATCGAGCGGGCCGAGGATCGCTTGCTTTTCCGGGAAACCATGAAGGCGGCCGGCCTGGACGTGCTCCGCTCGGCGCTGGTGGCCAGCGTCGAGGAAGCGGAGGCGTTTGCCGCCGAGACGGGCTACCCCGTCATCGTCCGGCCTTCGTTTACGCTGGGAGGCACCGGGGGCGGCATCGCCACGAGCCATGAGGAACTCGTGGGCATCGTGCGGCGGGGCCTCGCGGAAAGTCCGGTGCACACGGTGCTCGTCGAGGAGTCCGCCTTGGGCTGGAAAGAGTATGAGCTTGAGGTGATGCGGGACAAGGCCGACAACGTCGTCATCGTCTGCTCCATCGAAAACCTGGACCCCATGGGCGTGCACACCGGCGACAGCATCACGGTGGCGCCCATCCAGACCCTCACCGACCGGGAGTACCAGGTGATGCGCGACGCGGCCATCACGTGCCTGCGGGCCATCGGCGTGGAAACCGGCGGCGCCAACGTGCAGTTCGCGGTGGAACCCCGCACCGGCCGGATGGTCATCGTGGAGATGAACCCGCGGGTTTCCCGCTCGTCGGCGCTGGCGTCCAAGGCGACAGGCTACCCCATCGCCAAGATCGCGGCGCTAGTGGCGGTCGGGTACACCCTGGACGAGATTCCCAACGACATCACCAAGACGACGCCGGCGTCCTTTGAACCCGCCATCGACTACTGCGTGGTCAAGGTGCCGCGCTTTGACTTTGCCAAGTTCCCGGACGCCGATAGGACCCTCGGCACGCAGATGAAGGCCGTGGGCGAGGTCATGGCCATCGGCCGCACGTTTAAGGAAGCGCTGCAAAAGGCGCTGCGGTCCCTCGAGGTGGGATGGCCGGGGCTGGTCGCGCTGGGGCGGGAGATGACGCCCGGCGAACTGCGTACGGCGCTCAAGACCGCCACGCCCGAGCGGCTTGCGGCCGTTGCGAGCGCCCTGGAAGCGGGAATGCCCGAAGAGGAGATCTGCGCCCAGAGCGGCATCGACCCGTGGTTTGTGCGGCAGATGGCGGAGCTCGTGGAGGAGGAGCGAGTCCTGCGGGCCGAGGCGGGCGGGTTGCTGGAATCCCCGGAGCGGCTCTGGCGGGTGAAGCAGCTTGGTTTCTCCGACGCGCAGCTGGCCCGCGCCTTGGGCAAGAGCGAGGCGGAGGTGCGGGCGGCACGGCTGGCCGCCGGCGTCCGCCCGGCCTTTAAGCTGGTCGACACGTGCGCCGGCGAGTTTGAAGCCCAGACGCCGTACTTTTACTCGACGTACGAGCGGGCCAGCGAAGCCCGCCGGGACGAGCGCCCCAGCGTCGTCATCCTCGGCGCCGGGCCAAACCGCATCGGCCAAGGGGTGGAGTTTGACTACTGCTGCGTCCAGGCGGCCATTGCGGCGCGCGAAATGGGGTATGCAGTGGCCATGGTCAACTGCAACCCCGAGACGGTGAGCACGGACTACGACATCTCCGACCGCCTGTACTTCGAACCCCTCACCCTCGAGGACGTGCTGCACATCGTCGAGGTGGAGAAACCGGTCGGCGTCATCGTGCAGTTCGGCGGCCAGACGCCCTTGAAGCTGGCCTTGCCGCTCCAGCGGGCCGGCGTGCCCATCCTGGGCACGTCGCCCGAGTCCATCCACATGGCCGAAGACCGGGAGGCGTTCCAGCGGCTCCTCGACGAGCTGGGCCTAAAGCAGGCCCCGGGCGTTACCGTCCACTCGGCGGCCGAAGCGAAAGCGGCCGCGCGGGAGCTCGGGTACCCCGTCCTCGTGCGGCCGTCCTACGTTCTCGGCGGCCGGGCCATGGAGATCGTCTACGACGAAGAGCACCTCGAACGCTACGTGGAGCTGGCCGCGGCGGTCGACCCCGAGCAGCCGATCCTCATCGACCGGTACCTCGAGGGCGCGGTGGAGCTGGACGTGGACGCGGTCAGCGACGGCGTGCGGGTCACCATCGGCGGGATTCTCGAGCACGTGGAGGAAGCCGGGGTGCACTCCGGCGACAGCGCGTGCTCGCTGCCGGCGACGAGGCTTCCGGCCGCGGTGGCGAGCGAGGTGTGCCGGCAGGTGACGCTGCTGGCCAAGGCGCTCAACGTCGTGGGCCTCATGAACGTGCAGTTCGCGTGGACGGGCGATGAGTTGTACGTGCTCGAGGTGAACCCCCGGGCTTCCCGCACGGTGCCGTTCGTCAGCAAGGCGGTGGGCGTCCCGCTGGCCCGGGTGGCGACCAAGGCGATGCTGGGGCAGCCCCTTGACCTGCCGCCGCGGCTGCCGGAAGCCAAGGAGATCGCCGTCAAGGAGACGGTGTTCCCGTTTGCCAAGTTTGACGGCGTCGACCCCGTGCTCGGGCCCGAGATGCGCTCGACAGGGGAGGTTATGGCCTGGGGCCGGGACTTGCCCCTGGCGTACTGGAAAGCCCAAGCGGCCGCGGGCTCTAGGCTCCCGGACGAGGGCACGGTCTACCTGCACGCAGGCCCGGGCCGGCTCGAATCGCTTGTCCCGGCGGCCAAGCAGCTGGCGGCCCTCGGCTTTGACCTGAGGGCGGACGAAGCGACGGCTGCCTTTTTGGCCGGGCAAGGCGTCGACGTGCTCGCGCTTGACGAAGCTGCCGCCGCCGAGGCGCTGGACGCGGGCGAGATCGCCTTGCTCATCAGCTTGCCCGATCCGCTCAAGCAGCCGCGCCCCGGGCGGTTGCTGCGGGAGCGGGCCGTGCGCCTCGGGGTTCCCCTTTACACCACCGGCTTTGGGGCGCACCTGGCCGCCCAGGCCATCGCCGCGTGGCGCAAGCGGGGCGGGTGGCAAGTGCGCAGCATGCAGAGGCGATACAAGGAGCGGGCGCGGGAGAGGGCCCGGGAGATGCTCCGGTACGGTCTTGCGACGCAGCCGGCCGCGGCGCCGGCCGGTGAGCCGGCCGGACCTCCGGCCAGCGCCCTGTCCGAGCCGCCAGCTGCGGCCGCGTCGGAGACGCCAGCCGCGGCAACGCCGGACGTGCCGGCGTCCGCACCGCCCGGGATGGCGGCGTCCGCCTCGTAGGCGGAGCCGGCTGCCGCGAAAAAAGGGGGACCTCACAAAGCAAAATCGAAAAGGCCGGGATCATTCCCGGCCTTTCAATTTCAGTCGAACACGTACTCCGTGCTTGCCAGGCGCCGTCGGAGTTCCTCCATGACCCGCCGCTCGTCGGCCTCGGTTTCGGCTTCAAAGGTGACGGAGAACCGTATGTGGGGGCCGGCCTCGTCCCACGGCACCGTGGCGATGAGCTTATTGGCGATGAGCCACTCGGAGAAGTCTTCGGCGCTGGCAAACCGCTCGCCGCCACGGGTGGCGCTCGGCGCCGGGACGTACATGTAAAAGCTGCCCCGCGGCTTGGTGGCCGGGAAACCGGCCTCCCGCAGCACCTGCGTGAGCATGTCCAGGCGGCGGCTGTAGCGCTGGCAGGCGGCGGCGGTGATCTCCGGCTGCTCCAGCGCCCGGATGGCCGCCCACTGGATGGCCCGGAACTGCCCCGAGTCGGTGTTGTCCTTGACGTGGGCAAAGGCTTTGACCGCCAGCTCGTTGCCGCACACCCACCCCATGCGCCAGCCGGTCATGTTGAACGCCTTGGAGAGCGAGTGGACCTCCACGGCCACCTCTTGCGCGCCCGGGACCGACAAGATGCTGAGCGGTTTCTCGCCGTCGTAGACGAGGGCCGCATAGGCCGCGTCGTGGACGACGAGGATGTCGTGGCGCCGGGCAAACTCCACCGCCTGCTGGAAAAACTCCCGGGTCGCGACGGCGCCCGTGGGATTGTTTGGGTAATTGAGGTAGAGGATCTTTGCCCGGCGGCGCTGCTCCGGCGTCAGGCGCTCCAGGTCCGGCAGGAACCCGTTCGCGGGCAAGAGGGGGAGCTCCACGACCTCGCCGCCCAGGTACCTGGTGTACGTGGCGATGACCGGATAGCCCGGGACGGTGGTGACCGTGATATCCCCCGGGTTGATAAAGGCGAGCGGCAAGAGCGCCAGGGCGGGTTTAGAGCCGATGCTGGGGCAGATGTGCTTTTCCGGGTCCAGCCCCGGCACGCCGTAGACCCGCGCCATGTAGCGGGCGGCGGCTTCCCTGAATTGCGGGATGCCGTTGTCCGCGTAAAAGCGGTTCTCCGGCCGCGCCGCCTGGGCGGCCAGCTCGTCCACGACGGACGCGTCCGCCATCCGGTCGGGCTCGCCGACGCCCATGTCGATGAGCTCGACGTCCGGGTGAGCTTGGCGCGCCGCGGCCACCGCCGCCTTGATCCGGGCAAACTTGTAGACCCGGTTCCCCATGCCAAAGCGCGGCCCGCCGATGCGCTCCGCCAGCAGGCCGCGTGCGATGCCTTCCGCCATACGTTGTTACCTGCTCCTTTCCCCAAACCGCGCCGCCGGCGCCCGCAAATCCGCCGGATCGCGGGCCCAAAGCCGGAGCGGACTCGTCAAGCCCGAGCCCCGGTCACCGCCCGCAGCAGTTCGCCGCTGAGTTCACCGGTGCAGATGTACTCGCAGGGACCCGTCATGTAGACGCGATCATTGCTTGCCCACTCGATATCCAAACCTCCGCCCGGCATGTGGACGGTGACCCGCCGGTCCGTGAAACCGAGCAAGGCGGCGGCGACGGCGCTCGCGCACGCTCCGGTGCCGCAGGCGTTGGTCTCCCCGCTGCCCCGTTCCCACACCCGCATGCGCAGGTTGTTTTTGTCCAAGACCTGGATAAACTCGACGTTCACGCCTTTGGGAAACGCGGCGTGGGTTTCCAGCCGGGGGCCGAGCGTGCGCACCGGGGCCGCGTCCACATCGTCCACGAAGAGCACGCAGTGGGGGTTTCCCATGGAGACCGCGGTCACATGGCAAACTTCTCCGTCGACCGCGAGCGGTTCGTTGAGGACGGGCCCCTCGTCGGCGGCAGGCGGACGGCCGGGCTTGCCGTCCCGGTGGGCGGCTTGGTGCGCGCCAGGGAGCACCATGGGCAAATCGGCCGGACGCAGGCGCGGCCTGCCCATATCCACCCGCACGGCGGTTACCTCTCCGTCGGTGCGCACCAGCTGCAGGTCAAGCACGCCCGCGAGCGTCTCCACCTGAAGGCGGTCGCCTTGGAGGAGTCCGGAGTCGGCGGCGTAGCGGGCGAGGCAACGAATCCCGTTGCCGCACATCTCGCCCTCGCTGCCGTCGGCGTTGAACATGCGCATGCGCAAATCCGCCCGGTCCGAAGGAAGGATGAGGATGAGGCCGTCGGACCCGATGCCGAAACCGGGATCGCTCACCCGGCGCGCCAAAGCCGGCCAATCGATGGCCGGCGACGACTGGGTGACGAGGTCAATATAAATGTAGCTATTGCCCAAGCCGTGAAGCTTGGCGAAACGCATGCCGGTTCACCCCGCGGCGTCGCGTGAGAAAGCCGGGGCCGCGCCCGGGCGGCGAGGCGGCAAGGGGCGGGCACGGCCCGGATCTCACGCAAAGGAGGCTAGAGCGGAGGACTGGCGGGTCAGGTTTCCCTTGTTGCCGCGCCAGGTAGGGGTCTAATACCCCGCCAGGGACGTGTCGATCTCCCACTGGTGCAC
>CALFSR010000156.1 GCA_937916565.1 uncultured Bacillota bacterium
CCACGGCGAGCTCCCCGCGGTGGTTGCAGCCGACCTCAGCGACGATGCGCGGAGGTTCCATTCCGCTCCACCCCGCCGTCCGCGCTCAAGCGCCGGGCCAGCAACGCCTCAGCCAGCACAAAGTCCGTCTCGTCGTCGATCTCGACGCTGCGTTCCCGGGGGACTGGGTACAGGCTTACACGGCCGAAAAACCGGCGGCGCGCCTTCAGAAAACCGGCCGCGTCCATCGCGTAGACGGCGCCCACCTCAAGAAAGAGCCCACGCCGGTCCTGGCGCCTCGGGCGGAAGTTGAGGCTGTGCCCGACGGGCACGAGCCGGGGACTGCCCGGCGGCATGCCGTCCATGGCCTGCCGCCACACAAACCCGTGCCACGGCGTGGCGGTGAAAGCGCTGTCCGCGGCCTCCAGCAACTCGAGGGTTCCGTCAATATCCTGCGGCAGCATGAGGGGCGCGGTGCACTGGAGAAACGCAAGTCGCCCGCGGTCGACGCCAAGAACGCTGAGGGCGTGCACCAGCGCGGCTTCGGAAGGCGAATCGTCCCCGGCCAAGGCCGGTGGCCGCCAGATAACCTCAGCGCCCAGCGCCCGGCTGACGGAGGCGATCTCGGGATCGTCCGTGGAGACAACGACCCGGCCTACCTGCCTGGCGCGCAGCGCGGCGTCGATGGTCCAGGCGATAAGGGGCTTGCCGCAAAGAGGGCGGATGTTCTTGCGGGGCAAGCCCTTGGAACCGCCCCGGGCCGGAATGACGGCGAGGGCCGGCACCGATCCCGCACCTCCCGCAGGGAGCTTGCTGACGGATCAGTCTATGACCGGGGCGGCGAGACGGACCGGACGCCGGCGCGGCTCAGGCACCGGGACGAGGGTATTCGTACACGCCTTTGCCGGCCTTGCGGCCAAGGGCGCCGCTGTAGACGAGGTTGCGGTGGGTCGCCGTCGTCTGGAACCTCTCCCCGAGGTTTTCCCTTAGGCTCTGAGCAATGGCATAGGCGACATCGAGCCCGGACCAGTCCGCGGTTTCCAGCGGCCCCATGGCGTGGCCGAGGCCGAGGCGGCAAGCCTTGTCGATATCTTCTGCGCTGGCGACCCCTTCCTCGAGGATGCGCATCGCTTCAGCCCACAACAGCCCGATCAGGCGCGTGGTGATAAAGCCGGGGCTGTCTTTGCACGTCACCGTTTCCTTTCCCATCCGGCGGCTGACGTCGACCACCACGCGATGCGTATCATCCGACGTAGAAGCCCCCCGGGCTATCTCCACCAGCCTCATAAGCACCGGCGGGTTGAAAAAGTGCATGCCGCACACTTGCTCAGGCCGCGCCGTGGCCGCCGCAAGCCGGGTGATGCTGAACTGGGACGTGTTGCTCGTCAGCACCGCGTGCCGGGGGGCGAGCTTGTCCACGTCCGCGAACACTTTTAGCTTGAGATCAAGATTCTCCGGGACGGCTTCAATCACCAGGTCGGCCTCGGCCACCGCGTCAGCCATCTCCGTGGTGGCCGTGATGCGGGATTTCGCCGCGGCGGCAGCCTCTTTGTCCAGGCGGCCTTTGCTCACCAGCTTGGCGAGGCTTGCGTGGATCTGGTCGACGCCCCGGGCGAGAGCTTGAGACGACACGTCATACAGCGCCACCTCATACTCCGCCATGGCGGCCACCTGCGCGATACCGTGGCCCATGGTGCCCGCGCCGAGCACCGCGATCCGCTTGACATCCATCCTTCGCACCTCCCGACCGGTGTGGGCTCATGCCACACCCTTTCAGTCCTCGCGGGGCGACACGCGCCCGACAACTCGATCAAAGACGGCGTTGGGCAACCGCCGCACGAGGCCCATGGCCACAGCGGCCCCCAGGGGGAAGTTGATCGTCGACCGGCCGCGTTCGATGCCGCGGCGGATGATGACCGCGGCGCGCTCTGCGGGCACTACCATGGGCAACCAGCCGCTGCCGGCCGTCATCTCCGTATCGACGAACCCGGGGTGAACGATGGTCACCCCGACGCCGTGGGGGCGCAGGCGCACCCGCAATGCTTCGAAATACGTCGACATCGCCGCCTTGCTGGCGGAGTACGCAGGGCCCTGCGGGAAGCCGCGCACCGACGCGAGGCTCGAGACGGCCACCAACCGGCCTCTTCCTTGCCGCAGCATGACGGGCAACGCGGCCGTCGCGGCGTTGACAGCTCCCTGGAAGTTTACGGCCATGACCGCCGCGACCGCAGCGGGATCAAAAGGGTTGCGGGGGCGGGCAACGCCCGCGTTCGCGACCATCACGTCGATGCCGCCCCACGCCGCCGCCACCCGGGCCACCGCCTGCTCAAGATCGGCAGCCGCTGTCACGTCGCCGGGCAGCACCAACGCTTCTCCGCCCGCGGCCCGCACGGCGGACGCGGTCTGCTCCAGCGCGCCGGCACGGCGGGCAAAAAGCCCCACCCGTGCCCCGGCGCGGCCAAGCTCGACGGCCAAGGCGCGGCCTATGCCGCTCGAGGCTCCGGTGACGAGCACGACGCGCCCCTGCCAGAAGCCTGCGCTCACTCCCCGTAGACCTCCACTTCCGCCACCCACATCAGGTCGGGCCGTGCAACCGGGCCGCCGCCGGCGGGCTGGAGTATGCGCAAGCGGGTCGTGAGCACGGGTATGAAGGAGACGGAATGCCGTGTCACCTGCTGGGATCCGACCGGGTCATCGTGGGCGTAAACCGTGCTCCACCCGTCTCCCCTCCACATCTCCACCCGGTAGCTGCGGGAGGCGTGAAACGCGTTCCGGTCCCGGGCCCAGTACACATCGACCCGGGCGATGGCGCGGGGTTCGTCCCAAGCTAACTCGATCCAGTGGTCCGTGGGCGTCTCCGCCGAGGCCCACGCCACTTCGGCGGAGCGACCGAGCTCCACCTCTTCGTTGCGGCGCCCGTCGTTCAAAGGCCCCGGCCCGTAACCACGGAACGACGAATCGACGCTCACGCGGGCCAAGGGGGCCAAGTTGGCGGCGGTAACGCCGTCGTACTGCGGCGCCGACGCGAAAACCGGCGGCTTGCTGGGGGGCACGTACTCTCCGGGTTCGTCCCCCCGCACGACCGCGCCCGCCGGGTCCCGGTGCGGCAAGGCCGCGGCGGGCGCGAAAGGCCCCGAGCCCAGAGCCAGAAGGTGACCTGCTTGCAGATAGTCGGCGGCAAAGAGGGCGACACCGGCCACGGGCGCTGACCGCACCCGCGCCACTTGTTCCAGCAGTGACGGCAGATCGTTGGCGGACACAAGCAAGCCGTGCACCAGGCGTCCTCGCAAGCTACCGAGCTCGTCCCAGGAAGCGATCATCGTCTGCAACAGGCCGGCGCTGGACGAGTACGCCATCGGGAAAACGTAGTCCACCCACCCGTTCCTCAGCCAGTGCTCCCAGTCTTGCTGGCGCAAGTAGCGGGCTTCGTGAAGCTCGGGCGTCACCGCGGCGCTTAGAAGCCAACTAGGGTTCTCGCCGCGCATGGCGGCGGCCATGTCTCGCACAAAAGCGCTGACCTGGGCCTCCCGCCACAGGTGCCACTCCAGCGCGGCGGCCCTGTCTGCCCCGCCGGCAACACCGAGCGTCCACGGGTCGACGCCTGTCTCCTGTAGGTATTGCACGGCCGATGCGCGCGGCAGGCCGTCGCCGCAGGGCGTTTCCCCGTAGCGAATGTAGTCGAGATGAAGGCCGTCTACCGGGTAATGCTGCAATATGGCCAAAAACTGGCTGATGAGCCATGCGCGAGCGTCCGGATACGCAGGCGACAGCCACAGCGTCCGGCTGCCGGACCCGCCCGCGGCGGCCTCCGGCGCCGGCCACGGCCCGGCAGGCCGGCATTCGGCCCATTCCGGGTGGCTGGCGAGAATCGGTCCCGGCACGGGATCCAGCCCGGCGGCGAACACCCATACCCACGGATGGACCTCCATCCCCCTGGCGTGGGCTTCCCGGACGATGACCGAGAGCGGGTCCTCGGACCAAGCGGCAAACCGCGGGTCCTGGTACGGCCCGGGATACAGCGTATAGCCGCGAAAGACCGCTTCCGGCAGGACGAGGTTGAAGTTGGCGGCGGCAAGGCCGTCGAGCAGCTCCCGCACGCCCGCGGGGCCGCCCAGCCGCCCGAGCAGAGCGTTGGAAATCCACACGGCCCGGACTTCCCGGGGACTCACCGGGTCAAACACGGAGCTTCCCGCGGCGACGGATTGTGCGCGAGCAGGCTGCGGGATTCCAGAAAAGGACATCAGCCGCCCGTCCAGCGGGACGAGCAACGCCAGGATTGCGCCGAAGACGGCAACGACGACGCTGGGCAGGCAGCGGGCACGACCCACGGGAATCACCGGCCGTCGACGGGCAGCGGCTCCCTCGGTGCAAAGCGGGACGCCACGTAGTCCTCGAGGATGCGGGTGAACTCCGCCGCGATGTGGTCGCCCCGCAACGTCGTGAACAGCCGCCCGTCCACGTAGACGGGCGCCTTAGGCTCCTCAAAGGTCCCGGGAAGCGAAATGCCGATATGGGCGTGTTTGCTCTCACCCGGACCGTTGACGACGCAGCCCATGACCGCCACCCGCAAGTTTTCCACGCCCGGATACAGGCGCCGCCACTCGGGCATTCGCTCCTGGATGTGCTGCTGAACGTCCTGGGCGAGCTCCTGGAAGTAAGTGCTCGACGTGCGGCCGCAGCCGGGGCACGCGGTGACCTGGGGTGCAAACGCCCGCAACTCGAGGGATTGCAGGATCTGCTGGCACACCCGCACTTCCTCCGTGCGGTCGCCCCCGGGGCGCGGCGTGAGCGACACCCGGATGGTGTCGCCGATACCCTCCTGCAGCAGTACGGCCAGACCGGCGGTGCTGGCGACGATTCCTTTCATGCCCATGCCGGCCTCCGTCAGCCCGAGGTGCAGCGGGTAATCGCACAGCTCGGCCAGGCGCCGGTACACCCGGATGAGATCCGGCACGCTGGAGACTTTGGCGCTGAGCACGATGCGGTCGTGGGGCAACCCGCACTCTTCCGCGTACGCGGCCGAGAGGAGCGCACTTTGCACCATTGCTTCGAGCATGACCTCGCGGGCGTCCTGCGGATCGGACCGGCGGGCGTTTTCGTCCATAAGCCGCGTCAAGAGGGACTGGTCGAGGGAACCCCAGTTGACGCCGATGCGCACCGGCTTTTCGTGGCGGATCGCTTCTTCGATGATAATCCGGAAATTGTCGTCCCGGTGGCGGGTGCCGACGTTGCCCGGATTGATGCGGTACTTGTCCAGGCTGCGGGCCATGTCGGGGTAGCGGGGCAAAAGGACGTGGCCGTTGTAATGGAAGTCCCCTACAATCGGCGTCATGCAGCCGCTTTCCCGCAGGCGCTCGACGATGCGAGGTACCGCTTGCGCGGCCTCTTCGTTGTTAACCGTCACGCGCACGATTTCGCTGCCCGCCGCGGCCAGCGCCTGCACTTGCCGGACAGTGGCGTCGACGTCGGCGGTGTCGGTGTTTGTCATGGACTGAATCACAACAGGGTGCGCGCCGCCGACGGGCACGCCGCCCACGTGCACGGTGACCGTCCGGCGGCGGGGCCACGGCGACGGACCGCTGGCCTGGAACTCCACGGGCGCTCGCCTCCACAACCCGGGACGGCGACCGCCCCGGGCGCCACGGCATTCGGAAAAGACAGCCTGATTATACCATAGCCCCGTTGGGCGGCACAGTTAGGGGCGGCCCGCGCCAGGAAATGGCCAACTGTGCCACCTTTGGCAAGGAGAGGAGAATCCCCGCACCCGTCGTAAATGATTTGTTACGTGTGAGCTCGAGGGGACGGGTGGGAAACCACCGCAGCGGGAACCTGGAGAGGTTCTTGTAGGGTTCACGCCATTTCAGCTTTGAGGAGGTCGAAAGAATGCACCGGATTCTCGGTCGCACCCTGATGGCCGTCGTGCTGGCGCTGGCCGTCGCCACGACGCTCATGCCGGCTGCGGCGCTGGCGCAGACGCTCGTGGTGGCCCAGGGTGCCGACGCGGTCAACCTGGACCCGCATACGACCAACGACCAGCCGTCGTCCCGGGTCCGCCGCCAGATTTACGAGACCCTCATCGTCCAGGGCGAAGACCTCGTCCTGCGGCCGGGTCTCGCCGTCTCCTGGGAGCAGCTCGACGAGCTGACCTACGAGTTCAAGCTGCGCCAGGGCGTCAAGTTCCACAACGGCGAGCCGTTCACGGCCAACGACGTCAAGTTCACGTTCGAGCGCCTGCTGCACCCCGACTCCCGCGCGGACGCGAAGTTCCTGCTGGAGGTTATCGAGGAGATCCAGGTCCTCGACGACTACACCGTCCGCATTAAGACGTCCGCCCCGTTCAGCCCGATCCTGGCTCACCTGGCCCACCCGGTGGCCGCGATCCTGAACGAGAAGGCCGTCACCGAGGCGGGCGACGCCTACGGCACCCGCGTCGCCGTCGGCACCGGCCCGTTCAAGTTTGTGACTTGGGTCTCCCAGTCGCATATCATCTTGGAGCGGTTCAATGAATACTGGGGCGAGCCGGCCAAGGTGGCTCAGGTGGTCATCCGGGCCATCCCCGAGGGCACGGTCCGCGCGATCGAGCTTGAGACGGGCAACGTCGACATCGCGTACGACCTCGAGCCGGTTGACCGGATGCGCCTGGAGTTCGATCCCAATATCAAGCTGTTCATGACCGAGAGCCTGTCCGCCAGCTACATCGGCTTCAACGCGCAGAAGCCGCCCTTCGACGACGTGCGGGTGCGCCAGGCGATCAACTACGCCATCGACGTCGAGCCGCTGGTCGACGTGATCTACTCCGGCCAGGCCGTGCAGGCGTTCGGCCCGTTGTCGCCCAAGGTGTTCGGCGCGCACACCGAGCTTGAGCCGTACCCGTACGATCCGCAGAAGGCGCGCCAGCTCCTGGCCGAGGCCGGGTATCCGAACGGCTTCCGGACCTCCATCTGGACCAACGACAACCCGCTCCGCATCCAGATCGCCGAGGTTTTGCAGCAGTACTTGGCCGACGTCGGTGTCCAGGCGGACGTGGAAATCGTCGAGTGGGGCACCTACCTGGCCAACACGGGCGCCGGCCTGCATGACATGTTCATCCTCGGCTGGGTGACCGTGACCGCCGACGCGGACTACGGGCTGTACGCGCTGTTCCACAGCTCGCAGCACGGCAGCGCCGGCAACCGGACGTTCTACAGCAACCCGCGCGTCGATGAGCTCTTGGACTTCGCCCGCTCCACCAGCGACCAGGACGCGCGCCTGGCGGCCTACTACGAGGTCCAGGAGATCCTCCGCGAAGAGGCGCCGTGGGTGTTCCTGCTGTTCCAGGTGAACGTGGACGGCACGCGGTCCAACATCGAGGGCTTCACGCCGCACCCGGCGGGCCATCACTACCTGGGCCGCGTCTCCAAGAACTAGGCACGGCGATCTGAATGTTCCCGCGGGGCCGGCAAGGAGGCCGGCCCCGTCCCCTCACTCAGCTCCACCAGAGTCACCTCCCGCACCGGCGCCGAGCCGGGCGGCGGTTTGGGGGTCCAGGAATGGCGCAGTTTCTCATGAAACGCATTCTCATGCTCGTGCCGGTGGTGCTCGGCGTCAGCGTGATCGTCTTTGCGCTTCTGTATCTGACCCCCGGTGACCCGGCACTGCTGATGCTCGGCGAGCAGGCGCCGCCCCAGCAGTACCAGGCGCTGCGGCAAAAGCTCGGCTTGGACGACCCGATTCACATCCAGTACCTGCGTTGGCTTGGACGCGCGGTGCAGCTCGACCTGGGCGACTCCATCCGCTCGTCCCGCCCGGTGCTTGAGGAAATCGTGGAGCGCCTTCCCGGTACAGCCGAGCTCGCTTTCCTGGCCGTCTTGCTGGCAACGATGATCGGGATCCCGGCCGGCGTCATCTCGGCGACCCGCCCCAACTCGTGGCTGGACAACACCCTGACGGTTCTCGCCCTGGGGGGCGTGTCGATGCCCGTCTTTTGGCAAGCCCTTATGTTGATCATCATCTTCTCCGTCAGCCTCGGCTGGCTGCCGCCGTCGGGGCGCCTGGGCGGCTGGGAGTACTTTGTCCTCCCCGTCGTCACGCTGGGCACGAGCGCCGCTGCGAGCATCACCCGCATGACCCGCGCTACGATGCTGGAGGCCATCCACGAGGACTACGTCCGCACGGCCCGCTCCAAGGGACTGGATGAGCGCAAGGTTATCTACCGCCACGCGCTGCGCAACGCCCTTTTGCCCGTCGTCACCGTGATCGGCCTTGAGTTCGGCAACTTGATGGCCGGGGCGGTCATCACCGAGACGATCTTCGCCTGGCCGGGCATCGGCCGCCTCGCGGTGGACGCGATCCGGACACGGGACTATCCCCTCGTCCAGGGCGTCGTCATGACCTTCGCCATCTCGTACGTCTTGATCAATTTGCTTGTGGATCTCTTGTACGCGTATCTCGACCCGCGCCTGCGGGTGCGGTACCACTGACGGGGGGACGGACCCATGGCCTCGACCTTGGCACCGCAAAGGAGCGCCGGCATTGGCCTGGATACCCGCGGGCAGGTGTGGCGGCGAATCGTGCGCAACCGCAAAGCGGTCGTCGGCGGCACGTTCCTGCTCATCATCGTCCTCGCGGCCATCTTCGCCGATGTCGTGGCCGTACATGACCCGGCCGCGCAAAACTTGCGCAACCGGCTCCAGCCGCCCAGCGCCGAGCACTGGCTGGGAACGGACCAGTTCGGGCGGGACATGTTCTCCCGCATCGTCCACGGCGCCCGGATCTCGTTGCGGGTCGGGTTCATCTCGGTGGGGCTGGCCCTCTTGGCCGGCGGCACCATGGGCCTTTTGGCAGGCTACTACGGCGGCTGGATGGAAACCGTGTTTATGCGCCTTGTCGACATCTTGCTGGCGCTGCCCAGTTTCCTGCTGGCCCTCGCCATCGTCTCCACGTTGGGGCCGTCTCTGACCAACGTCATGATCGCCGTCGGCATCGCCTACACCCCAGGGTTTGCCCGGGTGATGCGATCATCGGTGCTGTCTGTGCGCCAGCTCGATTACGTGGCGGCGGCGCAGGCCGCCGGTGCCAGCGACTTGCGCATCATGTTCCGACACGTGCTGCCCAACGCGCTCAACCCTATGATTGTTCACAGCACTCTTGCCCTGGCGGGCTCGATCCTGGCGGCCGCGGGCTTGAGCTTCCTCGGCATGGGGGCGCAGCCCCCTACGCCCGAGTGGGGCAGCATGCTCAACAGCGCCCGCTCGTTCATCCGCGCCGCGCACCACGTGGTAACCTACCCCGGGTTGGCGATTATGATCACGGTGCTGTGCCTTAACCTGCTGGGCGACGGCCTGCGGGACGCGCTGGACCCCCGTTGGAACCGTTAGCCCCCGGCAGGGCGAACGAACCGGCCGCAGGCGGTTCTCCTCTATACACGAGGGAGCAGCTGCTCCGGCCCGCCGCGTCCAGATGGGCCACCGCCCGGGCGATGCCGTCCGCCACGACCGCCGGC
>CALFSR010000157.1 GCA_937916565.1 uncultured Bacillota bacterium
ACATCCCCGCCCGGCGGCGCGCCCAGTACCGCCGGAGCAACGGCGAGGAGCAGCAGGAGCGTCGGCCAAAGGGCGGCCGGCACAATCGCGCTCACCGGCAGCCGGCCGCAGCGACGCTCGACACGCGTGGCCGCGACGGGCTGGCCGGCCCAAAGGTCGACCGGAACCAGGGAAAACCATTTCCCTTCGGCGCCATGGCGGGCGGAATATAGACATTCTATCATCCCTTGCCACTCCGGAGTAGACGGTTCACCGCCTTCCTTAAAAAGCGCGACGGTTTTCAAGGATCCCGGAGCCACGAACACGAATGCAATGGGACACGAGCGGCAGCGCAAGAAACCGGGCGAGACCGCCGCTCGCGGATGGAAAGACCCGTTAGGACGGAGCCAGTACACGATGACCACCAAGGCAGCCGGGGCACGCCTGCACAGCCCGCCCATCAAGACCGTCATCGTCGAGGACGAGGCTCTGTACCGTGGACTGTTGGTCCAGGCCTTATCGGTCTACCCCGACGTCCAGGTGGTGGCGGCTTTTGCGGACGGCGCGACGGCGGCCGATGAGATCCCGCGGCTGCGCCCGGACGCAGCGCTGCTCGACATCCAGCTCCGCGGCGGGATCAACGGCGTCCAGCTCGGCCTCAAGCTGCGGAAATCCCTCCCGAACCTTGGTATCGTGCTCCTCTCCAACTACCGGGATTCCCGGTTTCTCACGGCATTGAAACCGGAACAGGCGGCGGGCTGGTCGTACCTGCTCAAGCGGTCCGTGGAGGACGTGGCCACCCTGTACCGGGCCATCAAGGGCTCGGTCCGCGGCGAAATCGTCATCGACCCGCAGCTCCTGCAGGATGACCGCGTGCGCGGCAGCAACCTGCTGGGAGGGTTGACGGACCGGGAGTACGAGATCCTGTCCCTCATCGCCCAAGGCTACAGCAACGCTGCCATCGCGGAGCGGCTGTTCCTGTCTACCCGTACGGTGGAAAACCGGATTCGTCTTTTGTACCAGCGCCTCGGCATCGACACGGCCTCCAGCGAGTACCAGCCGCGGGTGGTGGCCGTGCTGCGCTACCTGCAGGCTTTGGACCTCCTGCAGCAGTGAAGCGCCGATTCGCCGGACCGTTAAAATTCTGACAAGGAGAGTGCCAGCACTCTATTCCTCCCTCCCCTTCCTGCAGTAAGCTATGGTCGGGTTTACGTAGGTTCCGCACGGAACCTTTTGGGGATTCGGGGGAAAGGGAGTGCTTTGGTGATGTCCTCGTTGGAAAAGGCCCAGGAACAACTGTCTCTACGGCAAAAGGAAGCCAGTGACAAGCTTTCCAATTTCCGCCATCTGCAAACCCAGTTGCATCGCCTGGAGAGCCAGCTGAAGGAGATGGAGCTGGCCGCCCACGGCGACAAAGGCGAGACCTCCCGCAAAGAGCTGCGCGACCTCACCAAGAAAAAGATCGACCTCGAGCTGCAGGTGGCCAATGCTCGCTTCGACTACGAAGACGCCATGGATCGGGTCCGGGAAGCCGAACGGGTCCTGCAGGAGGCCCAGCGCGCCGCCGCCGTAGCCCGCTTGACGGAGCTTTCCCGCAAGCGCCTTGAGCTTGTGGAAAAGATCAACGGCATCATCGACGCCTTTGAGTCCGACCTTGAAAAGTACAACGTCATCGTGGCGGAGCAGCAGAAGCTCGCCGACGAGCTGGGCATGCAGGACGACCGGTTTGAGACCGAAAACGGCCTCATCCTGCGCCTGTCCAAGGTGCTTGAGACCCAGGGGCAGCGTCTCGTCAAGCCGGCGCCCGAGCGGCAAGGGCAAAACAAGGGCCAGGAGCAAGCCCGCTCCCAGACCAGCCAGGAGGCGACTACCAACGCCCGCCGCGAACTGGCCGCCTCCGCCAAGACCGCGCAGGCCAAGGGCAACGAGCAAAACGGCTTTTGGGCGGGTGTCCGCCGGTACCTGAACATCTCGGACCGGATGGACTCCGTGCCCAAGTCGCCCAACATCGTCGTCCGGCGGTAGCCGGCGCGCCGCCCGCGAGGCGGCGTTGCAGCCGCTGGGCATTCCATCTAAACAGTCACCGCTCGCAGCGGCAATAGGGGGCTCGCGTCCGTGTTGCGCCTGGGTCACGACCTTGGAATCGATCTGGGAACGGCCAATACCCTCATCTACATGCGAGGCCGCGGCCTTGTCCTCAACGAGCCGTCGGTCGTCGCCATCGACGTCCAGGAAAAGCGGGTGCTCGCCGTCGGGAAAGACGCGCAGGAGATGGCGGGCAAGACGCCCAGCGACATCGTCGCGGTGCGACCTCTTCGCGACGGCGTCGTGGCGGACTTCACCGTCACCGAGCACATGCTCCAGCACTTCATCATGCGGGCTATCCGCCGGCGGGGTTTCACCCGCTTCCGGGCCGTCATCGGCGTGCCGTCGGGCAGCACCGAGGTGGAGCGCCGGGCCGTCATGGACGCGGCGCTGGCCATCGGCGCGCGGCTCGTGAGAGTCATCGAGGAACCCATGGCCGCGGCCATCGGCGCGGGCCTGCCGGTACACGAACCCGTAGGCAGCATGGTGGTCGACATCGGGGGCGGCACCACCGACGTCGCGGTCATTTCCCTGGGCGGCATCGTGGAACGCCACTCGAGCAAGGTGGCCGGCGACCACATGGACGCCGCCATCACCCATTACATCCGCCGGGCCCACAACGTGCTCATCGGCGAACGGACCGCGGAGCGCATCAAGCGCACCATCGGCTCCGCCATGGAAGTCCCGTATCTTGAACCGATGACCGTCGCGGGCCGCAACCTCGTCAACGGGCTGCCCGTAAGCCTCGACATCGAACCCGAAGAGATCCGGAACGCGCTGGCCGAATCGGTCAACCACATCGTCGAGGCGGTCCTGCACACGCTGGAGCGCACCCCGCCCGAGCTGACGGCGGACATTATGGAGAGGGGCATCGTGCTGACGGGCGGCGGCGCCATGCTGCACGGGCTCGCCGATCTCATCGCCAAGGAAACCCGGATCCCGACCCGCCTGTGCGCCGACCCGTTCGGCGTCGTGGCCCAGGGAACCGGAATGGCGCTGGAGCTGCTGGACAGACTGGAGCGTTCCAACGA
>CALFSR010000158.1 GCA_937916565.1 uncultured Bacillota bacterium
CCGCCCGCCACATTCACATGACGCCCGCCGACGCCCAGGCGTTTGGCGTGCACGACGGCCAGAAAGTGCTGGTGCGGGCCGAGACGGAACGTCCCGTGCTCTTTGAGGACGTGGTGGTGCGGGTGCGGGACGACTTCGCCCTCGACTTCCACATCGACCTCGATGAGGCCAACGCCGCCTTCCTGCGCCAGGGCGCCACGGCCACGGTGCTCGTGCCCGCGTATGCCTGAGGGCGCGCTGGACCTGGCGCTGCCGCGGTCGGTCCACACCATCTGTGACGCACTGCGGGCGGACGGCTGGCAAGCGTTTGTGGTGGGCGGCGGCGTCCGCGACGCCTTGCTCGGCCGCCCCGTTCACGACTGGGACGTCGCCACGGACGCGCCGCCCGATCGGGTGCAGCAGCTCTTCGCCCGGACGATACCGACGGGCGTCGAGTTCGGAACGGTGACGGTCGTGGTGGACGAGGACGCCGTGCAGGTGACGACGTTCCGCAGCGAAGGCGGCTACCGCGACGCCCGCCATCCGGGCTGGGTAACGTTTGGCCGGCGTATCGAGGATGACCTAAAGCGGCGCGACCTCACGGTGAACGCACTCGCCTACGACCCGCACGCGCGGCGGCTTGTGGACCCCTACGGCGGCCGAGATGACCTCGCCGCCCGCGTCATCCGCACGGTGGGTGACCCCATCGACCGCTTCCGGGAGGACGCACTGCGGCTCTTGCGGGCCGTGCGCCTAGCTGTCGAGCTTGGTTTCCGCCTGGACGGGCGGACGGCGGCGGCCGCGCGCTCCTGTGCCGCGTCGCTGGCAAGGGTGAGCCGTGAGCGCGTCGGGCAGGAATGGCGCCGGCTCCTGGCTGCTCCAGCCGCTGGACGCGGGCTGCTTCTCCTCCACAACACGCGTCTATTGCGCTTCGTGCTGCCTGGGGCCCGGCACCTTACCCGGGAGACAATCCGCGAAACCGCAGCGGCACTGGCGGAACTCTCGGGGAGCGACGGCGTCGTCAAAATGTCGGCAGTGCTGGTCGGTCTTTCGGGGGACGACGCCGACGAGGCGGTTGTCAGGGGGCTTGTGTACTCCCGTGCCGAGACGCGGAGGGCTTGCCACCTGGCGCAGGCTGTGCGCGGCATCCATCCCGAGGCGTTCATATCCGACGCTGCCTTGCGCCGGCACCTGGCCAGGGTGGGTCGGGAGCATGTCCGGCCCTTCGTCGAACTGTGGCAAGCATGGCGCCGGATTCGCCCCGAGCGATTTGGCCACGACATCGGTGAGCGCACCGAGCGCATCCTGGCGGCAGGCGTAGCCTTGAGTCCGGGGGAGTTGGCGGTCAATGGCCACGACCTGCAGCAGGGTGCCGGGGTACCTGCCGGACCGGCCGTCGGACAGATGATGGCCCGCCTTTGGCAGCACGTGCTTGAGTTCCCGCAGGACAACGTACGCGAGCGGTTGCTGCAGCTGGCGCGGGCTTGGTCCGATCAATCCGATCAGTAGGACAGCTTGTCGATCTGGGCCTTAAGGCGCTTGTTGACGACGTGCGTGTAGCGCTGGGTGGTGGCGATGGACGCGTGGCCGAGAAGCTCCTGGATTGACCGGAGATCGGCGTCCCGCTCAAGCAGCATGGTCGCCACCGTGTGCCGCAGCTTATGGGCGCTTAAGCTCTCCCGCTGGATGTCGGCGTTGGCGGCGATGCGCTTGACGAGGTAGTGCACGCCGTGGCGGGTGATGGCGTAGCCCCGGCGATTGCGGAAAAGGCGGCGGGGCAGGGAGCACCGGGGGTTGACCTTGCGCTCGGCCAGGTAGGCCTGGACCGCCTCCGCGAGCTCGGGCTTCATCGGTACGACCCGCTCCTTTGCCCCTTTGCCGAAGAGCCATACGGTACCCGTCTCGAAGTCGACGTCCTCGACGTTCAGGCCCACCAGTTCACCTAGACGGCACCCGGTATATAAAAACATCGAAAATATGGCGTAGTCCCGGGCAGGCTCCGGGCCGTAACGGCGCACCGCATCCAGAAACCGCCGCGCCTCGCCGGCGGAGAGGAAGTACGGCTGCGTCTTGGGCACTTTGGGCGGCCGCAGCTTAACCGTGGGGTCTTCGTCGATAAGGCCGTTGTCCAAAAGGAACCGGTAAAAGCCCCGCAGCGCGCTCACCTTGCGGGCTCGTGTGATGTGGGCGTTGTCCCGGTCCTCCTGCAGGTAGCGGTTGAACTCCCGCAGCAGGAAGATGTCCACCGCGTCGAGTTCGACGTTGCGCTCCCGGCAAAACGTGCAGAACACGCGAAGGTCGTGCAGGTACGCCTCGGCGGTCTGAAGGGAGAATCCTTTCTCGGTCAAGAGGAAGTTGTAGTAATCGTTCACCCACGGGTGGGGAAACCGCGGCTGATCCACACGAACACCTCTTCGCCATGCCGTGTTCGCCGGGCAGGGAGGAGGATCCTGCGCCGCGCCTAAAGGCCCCGGTGACTGGTTCCGACCCCCGCCGGCCGCTGCCCCCGGTGCACGCCCAGGCCGAGCGCCGCAGTCCAAAGTAGACAAGCTGCGCCGGCGCCGGCGAAGGCGGCGGGGTATCCGGCGACGGACGCGACAAGGCCGACCGTTGTCGAACCGGCGGCAATCCCGATGTCGATGGCGCTTTCCTGCAGCGAAAAGGCGAGCCCGCGCCGGTGCGGGATACCCTCGGCCAAAACGGCCCCCAGAACCGCGAACCCGCCGGCAAAGCCAAGACCCACCAGCGCCGCGCTTGCGGCAAACCAGACAGGGTTCGCCATCAGGCCCGCCCCGGCTACTCCGGCGCCGTGCAGGGCCAGGACGGGGAGGACAACCAACGTGCGGCCCAGACGGTCCGAGAGCCATCCGGTGACCAGTCCGCCG
>CALFSR010000159.1 GCA_937916565.1 uncultured Bacillota bacterium
TGACGCACATGCCGACTCCGAGGTTGAAAGTCCGCAGCATTTCTCCGGCGGGCACGCGCCCCGCGCTTTGGATCAGATCAAAGATGGGCGGCACCGGCCAGCGGCCCCAGTAGACGCGCGCCCGGGTGCCGGGAGCCATCGCCCGCGGCAAGTTTTCGGGAAGGCCGCCGCCGGAGATGTTGGCGATGCCCCGCACGTCGACGGCGTCGCAGAGGCTCAAGACCGGCCGCACATAGATGGCGGTCGGCTCAAGCAGCTCCTCGGCCAGCGTCCGGCCTAGGGACGGCACCAGGCCCTCCAGCGGCAACCGGGCCAGCTCAAGCAGCGCGCGCCGGGCCAGCGAATACCCGCTGCTGTGCAAGCCGGTGGACGCGAGGCCTACGATGGCGTCGCCCGGTGCGACGCGGCCTCCGTCGATGAGCCGGTTTCTTGTGACGACGCCCACGGCAAATCCGGCGATGTCGTATTCGCCCGGCGCGTAAAAACCGGGCATCTCCGCGGTCTCACCGCCTAGCAGCGCACAGCCTGCCTCACGGCAACCGGCCGCGACGCCCCGCACGATGGCCTCCACCTGGGCGGGATGGAGCTTGCCCACCGCCACATAGTCGAGGAAGAAGATGGGCCGCGCGCCGTGGCAGAGGATATCGTTCACGCAGTAGGCGACCGCGTCGATGCCGACCGTGTCGTGCCGTCCGGTCATAAAGGCGATCTTGAGCTTGGTGCCTACGCCGTCGCACCCGGCCACGAGCACCGGGGCGTCGTCGCCGTCGCCGAGGGCGTACGCGCCGCCGAAACCGCCTACGTGCAGGAGCACCTCCGGACCCAGCGTCGGGCCGACCAGCGCCCTAATTCGCTCCACGGCCCGGTATCCGGCTTCGATGTCGACGCCGGCCTCCTTGTAAGTCAAGCCGTCACTCACCGCGACCGCTCCCTTCCAGGACGTGGCCGTGCGCAGGCGATTGGCCGAGCACCGGTTCGGGGTACATTCCCGTCATGCACGCCAGGCACAATTGCTCCGGCCGCACGCCCACCGCCGCGCACAGGCCCTCGACGCTCAAGTAGTACAAGGAATCCGCTCCGATAAACCGCCGGATCTCCTCCAGGCTGCGCTGGGCCGCGATGAGCTCCCGCCGGGACGAGATGTCGATGCCGTAATGGCACGGGTGCAAGAAGGGGGGCGCGGCGACATACATGTGCACTTCCCGGGCGCCCGCCTCCCGGACGAGCGCCACCGTGCGCTGGGACGTGGTGCCCCGCACGATGGAATCGTCCAGAACGACCACGCGCTTTCCGGCCAGCACTTGCCGGTTGGGGTTGAGCTTGACTTTGACCGCAAGGTGGCGCATGCCTTCTTCCGGGTGTATAAACGTCCGGCCGACGTAGCGATTCTTGACAAGGCCGATCTCGAAGGGCAGGCCGGCCGCCTCGGCGAAGCCCATGGCCGCCGACGTTCCGGAGTCGGGCGCGGCGATGACGACGTCGGCCTCCACCGGGTGCTCCTCGTATAGACGGCGGCCGATGGCTTTGCGCACCAGGTGCACGTTTCTGGCGAGAAGCTCCGAGTCGGGCCGGGAGAAGTAAATGTACTCGAACGCGCACGGCGCCCGCCCGTCGCGCCCTTCGGGCAGCCGCCGCAGGTGCATGCCGCGCGCATCAACGGTCAACAGCTCTCCGGGCGCCACCTCATGCACCTGCTCCACTCCGAGCGCGGTCAGGGCGCAGCTCTCGGAGGCGACGATGAACGTCTCGCCCGCCTTTCCCCAGCAAAGCGGCCGGATTCCAAACGGGTCGCGGAAGGCCAGCAGCCGATCCCTGGTGAGCAACACCACCGCGTACCCGCCCCGGATCGCGGTCATGGTGCGTATCGCGGCCGTCTCCTCGTCATCGTCGGCCCAGCGGGCAAACAGGTTCAAAATGACTTCGGAATCGGTCGTCGTCTGAAAGACGGAGCCTTGCTGCAGAAGCTGCGTGCGCAAGTCGCGGGCGTTGACCAGGTCGCCGTTGTGGGCTACGGCACTGGGTCCGCGGCTAGTATGGGCGGTGAGCGGCTGGGCGTTGGCCACCTCCGACGCCCCGGTGGTCGAGTAGCGTACGTGGCCGACGCCGATGGCCCCCGGCAAGGCCGCCAACCTCTCCCGGTCAAATACGTCGGGGACGAGGCCCATCCCCTTCACGACACGCACCCGCTAGCCGTCGGACACCGCGATGCCGCAACTCTCCTCGCCCCGGTGCTGCAGCGCGTAAAGGCCTAGGTAGAGCCGGTCCGCCGCCCGGGAGCCGGGCGGCCCGTAAACGCCGATGACGCCGCACATGGACTACGCCTCCCCTCCCGGGTCCATCGTGCCCGGGATAGCACCGCGCCAGGCCCGGTCAAGCTCGTCCAGCTCCGCCCGCACAGCACACGCCCCGCCCACGTCGATCACCAGTTGCCGCCCGCCCGTGCTCCCAAGGCGCTGCATGGGTACCGCGGCCTCGCGGGCGATGGCTTCCAGAGCCGGCCAGTCCTCCTCCCTTAAAGCCACGATGACGCGGGACTGGCTCTCACCAAAGAGGAGCGCGTCGGGCCGAAAGGCTGCGGCGAGCTCGATGCGGGCGCCAACGCCGCCCACGAGGCAGCTTTCGGCCAGCGCCACCGCAAGGCCCCCGTCGGAGCAGTCGTGGGCGCTTCTTATCAGCCCTGCCCGGATCGCGGTCAGGCACGCCTCTTGCACGCGGCGCTCCAGGTCGAGGTCGATCCGGGGCGGCAAGCCCCGCACCTGGCCGTGGACGACGGCCAAGTACTCGCTCGCGCCCAACTCCTCCCGGGTTTCCCCGAGGAGCGCGACGGCAAGCCCTTCCTCCGGAACCCCCATTTCCACCGCCTGGTCGAGATCGTCGATGACGCCCACCATCCCGACGATAGGCGTGGGCGGGATGGGAGTTCCCTCGTGCTCGTTGTAGAGGCTGACGTTGCCGCCGGTTACGGGCGTTCCCAACGCCTCGCACGCCCGGCTCATGCCTTCGACGGCTTCCTTCATGGTCCAAAAGACATCGGGCTTTTCGGGGCTGCCCCAGTTGAGGCAGTTGGTGATCGCCACAGGACGACCCCCGGCGCAAACGACGTTGCGCGCCGCCTCCGCGACTGCGATCATCCCGCCGGTCAGCGGGTCGAGCGCTACGTAGCGGGCATTGCCGTCCATTTTGAGCGCCACCGCCCGCCGGGTGCCGGGGATGCGGACGACGGCCGCATCCGCCCGGCCGGGGCCGAGAACCGTTCCAGCGCCGACCTCGTAGTCGTACTGGCTGTACACCCACGCCTTTTCGGCGATGGTCGGGCTTCCGAGGAGCTGGAGCAACACCGCCTTCAGATCTTGGGGAACAGGTACGGAAGAGATGTCCAACGTTTGGCGCGCGGCGAGGTCCGCCGGCCGCTCCGCCGGCGGATCGTACACGGGCGCCTGGCCGGCCAGAGCCTCCACCGGCACTTCGGCCACGACCTCCCCGTGGTGGCGCACCCGCAGCACCGGCTCGGCGATGACGGTGCCGACGGCGGCGCTCGGCACGCCGTGCCGGCGGCAGATCGCGTGCACCTCTTCCTCGTACCCCTGGCGGACGATGACGAGCATGCGCTCCTGGGATTCCGACAGCATAATCTCGTACGCGTCCATCCCGGTTTCCCGCTGCGGCACGAAGTCAAGATCCAGCTCGATGCCGCAGCCGCCCCGGGCGGCGGTCTCGGCGCTAGAAGACGTGAGGCCGGCCGCGCCCATGTCCTGAATGCCGACGACAAATCCCTGGTCGATGAGCTCGAGGCACGCCTCGATCAGGAGTTTCTCGGCGAAAGGGTCGCCAATCTGCACCGCCGGCCGGCGGGACTCGGTTTCCCGCCCCAGCTGATCGGAGGCGAATGTCGCGCCGTGGATGCCGTCGCGCCCCGTCGGAGAACCGACGTAGATGACGGTATTGCCCGGTCCTGCAGCCACTGCTCGGGTCAGCCGCTGCCGGGGCAAGATGCCGACGCACATCACGTTCACGAGGGGATTATGCCGGTAGCCCGGGTCGAACTGGATCTCGCCGCCGACCGTCGGTACGCCGACGCTGTTGCCGTAGCCGCTGATGCCCGCCACCACGCCCGACACCAAATGCCGCACCCGCTCGTCGTCCAGCGGCCCAAAGCGCAGCGAATCCAGGAGCGCGATGGGCCGGGCTCCCATGGAAAGCACGTCCCGCAAAATGCCCCCGACGCCGGTGGCCGCGCCCTGGTACGGCTCCACCGCCGACGGCCGGTTGTGGGACT
>CALFSR010000160.1 GCA_937916565.1 uncultured Bacillota bacterium
CTTGTTCATCCTGCCGAGCTATGGATGCGACGCCGGGGCTCCGCTAGGAGGGCAGCCCGAGGTCACCGCGGCGCCCGCCTCGCAGTCTGAGGAGTCCGGGGAAACGACGGAAGACGCCGCGGACGAGGTGCCGGCCGAGGAGGACGAGGCTTTGGCCGAGCCGGAATCGGGACCGCAAGACGCTGGCGAGGGGCTGGGCCCGGAGCCGGGAGGGGCCGGCTCGGAGCCCGGTGTTCCCGGCGATGAGCCCGGCGTCGAATCCGATGCGCACCCGGACGGCGACGGAGACGTGACCGAAGGCGAGCAGGATACCGGAGGCGACGACTGGCTGCAGATGCCATAGTTGACGTGATTTGCACCGTCTGCAGGGGAGGATTCCCCTTTGGGGGCAACGAACTGTGCAGCAGGCAATGGCCCTGCGTGGCGCGCAGTTCCCCCAAAGGGGTTCTTTTTTTGGCACAGCGAAGGAGGCAGTCGCTCCATGGGACGCAACACGAGATCGTGCCTGACCCTGGTCGCCGCATTATTAGTGGCCGTGGCTTTGACTGCGCCGCTGCCCGCGGCGGCGCAAGCGACCGGCGGCCAGCAGCCCTACCGGATCGTGGACATCATCATCGTCGGCAACGAGAACGTCGATGAAGCGACCATCCGCGGGGCCATCACCCACATGCAGGTGGGTGAGCTGCTCGATGCGGACTTGGCCAACGAAGACTTGCTGGCCATCTATGAGCTGGGGTATTTCATCGACGTCGCCGCCGGTCTCGAGATGGTACCGGGGACCGGCAACGGCGTTCGGGTCGTCATCCAAGTGTTTGAGCTGCCCATCGTCAAACAGCTGAACGTCGAGAGTGAAGGCGTTCCCAGCGACGTCGTGCGGGGGTGGCTCGGTGTCGCCGAAGGCGAAGTGCTCAACCAAAACGCGTTTCGGGAAGGATTGATCAACGTTCAGGACCGGGCGCTGGAGGAGTACGATGTCTACCTGCGGCCGGCCGTCATTGACTTCGACGACGAGGCGGGCATCGTGTCGGTCCAGTTCCGGGCGGCTCGGGTCGGCGAAGTCCGCATCGAGGGTCACGAGAAGACCCGGGAGTTCGTGATCGCCCGGGAGCTGACGTTCCAACCGGGCGACCTTTTGCGCCGGGACCAGGTGCGGCGGTCCATCGAGCGCGTCAATATGCTGGGCTTCTTCAACAACGTCACGGCCCAGTTTTACGAGATGGAGGACCCGGATACCCTGGGCGTCCTCATCCAGGTGACCGAGCGTAAGACGGGCCTTGCTTCCTTCGGCGCCGGCTACAGCACCCAGGACGGCTTCATCGGATACGTCGAGGTGCGGGACGACAACTTCCTCGGCCGCGGCCAGCGGGCCAACCTGCGGTGGGAGTTCGGCAGCACCCGCAGCACGTACGACCTCGGTTTCTACGAGCCGTACCTGTTTGGCACGCCCACGTCCATCGAGGTGAACCTGTACAACCGGAGCACGCAGCGGACGTCCCTGGGCACGAAGTTCACGGACCACCGGATCGGCGGCGATCTCACCATCGGCCGCCCGCTGGGCGAGTACACCCGCGGTTTCGTCCGCTACAAGCTGGAAAACTGGACCCAGACGCCCGAGGGCGGCAGCCCGGTGTCGGGCGCCACCCGGAGCTTGACGCTGAGCACCAGGACGGACACGACTGACGATCGCTTCTCGCCGACGCGGGGCCTGCGCACCGGACTCTCGGCGGAGTTCGCCGGAGGCATTTTGGGCGGCGACACGACGTTTACCAAGTACGAAGGCAACCTGAGCGGTTATATCAAGGTCGGCGCGAGCGGCCAGACCGTGGCCCTGCGCGGCCTGTACGGCCATGGCAACAACTTGCCGACCCACGAGCGTTTTAACGTCGGCGGGGCCGAGACGGTGCGGGGGTATGACTACGGTGCCTTCCAGGGTGACCGTATGGTCGTGCTCAACGCCGAGTACCGGTTTCCCATCACCGATATGGTCCAAGGTGTCGTATTCGTCGACGCGGGCCGGGCATACGCGCTGGACGAGCCCATCACCTTGAGCGGCCTCAAGGTCGGCTACGGCGTGGGCGTGCGGCTCGACACCGTCCTTGGCGTCATCCGCATCGACTACGGCATCGGCGAAAGCGGCGGGCGGACGTACTTCAGCATCGGACCCGCTTTCTAACGAGAGAAAGGACTGAACCGGCATGACCAACCCGTTTCAGCGGAAGCACAGCAGCGTTGCGTGGCTTGTCGCCATGGTCGTGGTCGCAGCTGCGGCCGTAGCCGTGAGCAGCCAGCTGTTTGCCCAGAGCGAAAGCAGTGTCGGATACGTCAGCGTCCAGCGGCTCATCGACGAGTACTTGGTTCCGGCGCTGGAGGGGCCGATGACCGAGGAGTTCAGCCGCCTGCAGGCCGAGTTTGACGCCGAAGCGGCCGGCCTTGCCACCGACGAGGAGCGGGCCCGGCTTGCCGAACAGTATCAGGCCCGTCTGGACGCTTACGAGCAGCAACTCGTCGGCAGCCAGCTGCCGATTATGAACGCGGCCGTGGCCGCGGTGGCGGAGCGCCACGGCTTGGCGCTCGTGCTTGACGCGGACGCCGTCATCTACGGCGGAGTCGACTTGACGGACGCCGTTCTCGCTGAACTCGCAGCCGGACGCTGACCCCGGGCAGAGCAGGAAATGCCCCGCCGCTGGATGGAGAAAGTGGCGGCGGGGCATGATGTCCGCGAAAGGGGAGTCGCCGTGTACACCTTAGGAATGCTGGCTCGGCTCGTGAACGGCGAGTTGGTGGGTGACGCGAGCCAGCCGGTGTCAGGTCCGGCTCCCGTCGAGGAGGCGGGCCCCGAGCACATCACCTTTGCCGCGGATGCCAAGGCGCTTGATCGCGCCCGCAAGGGGCGCGCGGGAGCCGTTATCGCGCCCCGAGATGCCGTTGACATCGGTCGACCACTCATCCGGGTGGACAATCCCCGCTTAGCCTTTGCTCAGGTCTTGGAAGTTTTTGCGCCGCCCCAGGAGGCGCCCCAAGGAATCCATCCGACGGCCATCATTGCTCCGGATGTCTCCCTGGGCGAGGGGACGGCCGTCGGGGCCTACGCCTACATTGGCCCCGGCACCACGTTGGGCAGGAACGTGCGCGTCTACCCTGGGGTGTACATCGGCCGGGACGTCGAAATCGGGGATGACACGGTCGTTTACCCCAACGTGGTCATCATGGACCGGGTGCGGATCGGCCGGCGCGTCGTGCTGCAGCCCGGTGCCGTCATCGGCAGCGACGGGTTTGGCTTTGTGACCGTCGACGGCCGCCACGTGCGCATGCCGCAGATCGGTACGGTCGTCATCGAAGACGACGTGGAGGTCGGCGTCAATTCGGCCGTGGCGCGGGCGACCATCGGCGCGACCCGCATCGGCCGCGGCAGCAAGTTCGACGGCTTCGTCTACATCGCTCACAACGCCACCTTGGGCGAAAACGTCATGATCGTCGGCATGTCTGCCGTAGCCGGGAGCGCTCACCTCGAGGACGGCGTGGTGCTGGCCGGACAGACCGGCGTCACGGGTCACTTGCGGGTCGGGGCGGGTTCCGTCGTCGCAGCCAGGGGGCTCGTCGCGTCGGATTTGCCCCCTAAGTCGTTTGTCTCAGGCTTCCCGGCCCGGCCTCACCAGGAGAACATGCGCATACTTGCCGCGCAGCGCCGCGTGCCTGAGCTTCTAAAGATCGTCTCCGAGCTTGAAAAGAAGGTGGCCGCCCTCGAGCGCCGCCTCGAGGAACAAGATTCCTTCCTCGCCGATAACCCTCCCGCCGCGGAGGCGCTGTAGGTCCCGCTTTTTGACCCTGTCCATCTCTGGAGCTGGAAACCGGGCGCATGCCTGCCAGAAATGCCGATCGACGGCTCGCGGAGGGAACTTTCCCGTCTCTGTCGAAGAACGCGGCAACGGCATCGAGGGCCGGCAGGAGGCTGGCCGCGGTCCCGGGGGACGGGGACGGACGGGAGGCCTCTGTGACGTGAACAACCGACTAAGATTGGTCATACCCGCTGCGGTGTGCGCGGCAGCGCTTTTGATGACGATTTTCGCCGGTCCGGCCGCAGCGGCGGCTGTATCTGGCACGACGGGCCTGCTGCAAGTCCCGACGGCTGACGCCCTCGGCCACGGTCAGGCGCGCCTGGCCATCGGGTTTGACGGCGCCGGGCTGTTACCGGCCGTCGCCTACGGCGTAGTGCCCGGACTTGAAATCGGCGTAACGGCCGGGCCGGGCGGTGCGGTCATGGCCAGGGCCAAGTACCAGCTCGCGCCGGAGACGGCGGGTGCGCCAGGGCTTGCCGTCGGCGTTGAGGGTTCGAGCTGGTACGCCGTAATGAGCCGCCGGCTGGCGCAACCC
>CALFSR010000161.1 GCA_937916565.1 uncultured Bacillota bacterium
GATGCCTTCGGAGGCCAGGGCGTCTGCTCCGGGACCCAGCGCTCCGGCAACGGCGATGACCGGCTTGCTCCACAGCTTGGCCAAGCGGGCGACGGCCACCGGCGCCTTGCCCCGGGCGCTCTGGCCGTCGAGCCGCCCCTCGCCGGTGACTACCAGGTCCGCTTCCTTGACGTAGCGCTCAAGCCCCACGGCGTCCAGGACGATGCCGGCCCCCGGGCGCAGGGCGGCGCGGCAAAACGCCAGCAGCGCCGCTCCAAGACCTCCGGCCGCTCCCGCCCCCGGTGCGCTGGCCACATCGACGCCTACGTCCCGGCGGATGACCTCGGCATAACGCGCCAGCGCCCGGTCCAGCTCCTCCACCATGGCCGGCGTGGCGCCTTTCTGCGGACCAAACACACGGCTCGCGCCGCGGGGACCGACCAGCGGGTTGTCCACGTCGCAGGCGACGACGAACTCGGTCTCCTGCACCCGCGGGTCAAGGCCCGACACGTCGATCCGGGAAAGCCGCGCCAGGGCGGCGCCGCCGGGCGGCAGCTCCCGTCCGGTTTCATCCAGCAGACGTACGCCGAGCGCCTGCAACATGCCGGCGCCGCCGTCGTTGGTGGCGCTGCCGCCCAAACCGACGATGAGTCGCCGGCACCCCGTGTCCAGCGCGGCGCGGATGAGTTCGCCGGTGCCCCGCGTCGTGGTGCGCCGCGGGTCACGGGCCTTTGGGGGGACAAGGGGCAGCCCCGACGCGGCCGCCATCTCGATGACCGCGGTTTTGCCGTCACCCAATATGCCGTAGCGGGCCGAAACCGGCTCGCCTAAAGGTCCGGTCACCACGGCCTCCCGGAAGCAGCCGCCCGTGGCTTTGACCAAAGCGTCGACGGTGCCCTCGCCGCCGTCGGCCACAGGCACTTCATCCACTTTGGCGCCGGGCCACTCCCGGCGCCACCCGCCCGCGAGAGCTCTAGCGACAGCGTCGGCGGGCAAGCTTCCCTTGAAGGAATCTGGGGCGATCAGAACCCGCACGGGGCGCTCCGGCCTCCCTGCCAACGAAAGAATGTGCTGCCTGGCGACATGGTCTCGAGGGGATACAGCCCGGCGCGGCCGGTACGGGGCGAAAACGGCAGAAAAAGCTTGGCCAAACGAAAAAGCCCCGTTGCGTCAACGGGGCCGCCTGCGGCGCCTTACGACTGGAATTCGACGACCTTGCCCGACTTAAAGATGACGCGGGCGATGCGGTTCCCTTTCCAGATGATCTTGACGTCGTCTTTGCCCATGTCGGTCACCGCGGACGTCTGCGTGACCTTGATGGCTTCCTGTGCGTTGGCCCCCAACACTGCGTCACCCCGGAACTTCGCCTGCGACGGTATCGTCCCCGTGCCGTGCAGAGGTGTGTTCGGTCATGCGTATGACCGGCGCACGGGAAACAGAACCCGGCTCCTGCGGAAATTATAGCAACCGGCCTCATGATGTCAAGCGGCGCACAGATTGGCCGGAACGGGTTTCGAAAAATCAAGCCCGTCTCGCGGCGGAACGGCGCTGCAGCAAAAACCATGCAGCCGCCGCGGCTGCGAACAGAGCGACGGTCAGCAACCCGAGGTTGTCGATGACGAGCTGGGCGATTTGCTCGCCAAAGACCATGATGACGCCGCTGATGAGGTAAAACCGTGCCGCGCGGCTGAGCACCGACGCCAAGAGAAAGCGGCGGAAATCGAGGTTAAACACCCCCGCGGCGATGGCGAACACCTTGTAGGGGATGGGCGTGAAGCCCGCCATCGCGATGGCCCAAAAGTCGTAGCGGTGGAACAGCGTCTCCACTTTGGCTACCGTGGGCCCTTTGGCGTAGCGCAGAAGAAGGGGCCTACCGCCCCGCAGGCCAAGCCAGTAGCCGACCGACGCCCCGAGCAGCGAAGCCGCCGTCGTGACGGTCGCGTACCATAAGCCGGCTTCCGGGTTGACGAGCACCATCGGGATGAGCAGCGCGTCCGGCGGAATCGGGAAAAAGATAGCTTCGATAAAGCTGAGCAACGCGAGATTGGCGGGGTGGAGCACCAGGACGAACTGCTCAAGCCAAAGCCTGATGTCTGCGGCGGTCACGGGGCGGCGTCCCTCCGGCGGGCCAGCGTGCGGCAACGGCGCCGTTGCTGGATGGTACGCAGCCGGCCGGTACGGGAGAACCGCCCCGGCGGCCGCCTGCGGCGGGCATAAAAATCGTCCCTCCGAAACCGGAGGGACGTCTCGCCCTGGTGCGCCTAGGAGGATTCGAACCTCCGCACCCGGCTCCGGAGGCCGGCGCTCTGTCCCCTGAGCTATAGGCGCATGCAGTCCCGGGCACAGATCCTGTGCATCGAGTAGTATAGCAGACCGCCCGGCGCGATGCAAGACGCACTGGATGCACAGATAGGGTCAAACCGAGTCCTGCCATGCAGGTACGCCCCAGTCGCGGTGCCCCCGTTGGCTTGCAGCACGCGCAACTGGGCCATGGTGTGCACGCCCGCTCGGCTCCACATGGCTCACGTGCGCGCGTCGCTTGCGCGCCGGTACAACGGTGCTGCCGGATGTTCCGGCAGCACCG
>CALFSR010000162.1 GCA_937916565.1 uncultured Bacillota bacterium
GGCTGCTGGGCAACGGTGGCCAGCATGCGGCCTTCCCGCACGGCCCGCACCGCGTCGTCGGTGGCGTCAAAGCCGATGACCTTGATCTGGCTGGCGCGGCCGGCGGCCTCAATGGCCACGAGCGCACCGAGCGCCATCTCGTCGTTGTGGGCAAACACGAAGTCGATCTGCGGCTGCGCCTGCAGGATGTTCTCCATGACCGTCAGCCCGCGAGCCCGATCAAAGCCGGCTTCCTGCCGCGCCACGACCGTGATGCCCGGGTACTGGCCGATGACCTCGTTGAAGCCCTGGCCGCGCTCACGGGCCGCCGTGGTGCCGGGGATGCCTTCGAGCTCCACAACCTTGGCCTGGCCGCCGGACGCCTGCACGACCAGCTCCGCAGCCATCCGCCCGCCGAGGACGTTGTCGGACGCGATGTGGGACACGATAACGCCGCCGTCCGCGGCGCGGTCAACGGTGATGACCGGGATGCCGGCGCGGTTGGCCGCGAGCACGCCCGGGATGACCGCCGCCGAGTCCGTCGGGTTGATGAGGAGCACGTCGACGCCCGCCGCGATCAGGTCTTCGATGCCGGCCAGCATGCGGGCCGAGTCATCCTGGGCGTCCACGACGCGCAGCTGCACGCCCAGCTCCGCGGCCTTGGCCTCGGCGCCTTCCCGCAAGTCCACGAAGAACGGGTTGGACTGGGTCGAGACGGCAAGACCGATCGTCTGGGCCGATGCCGGGATAGCCGCGGCAAAGGCCAGCAACAACGCGCTGAGGACCAGCAAAATTCGGGTGCGAGTCATTTCGTCTGCCTCCTTAAGGCTGGTTTTCCTTTGAGCTCCGGTTGCAACACGAAACTCCTGTCCCAGAACGCCAACATCAGCCGGTGCGGCAACGAGACGCCTCCGTTCCGCTACGCCTGCTCTGCGCGGGGCGCCACCCCCTTTCGCGGAGCACCCTTGCCGCCCGCGTGGATGAGGCGGTCGAGGAGCACCGCTACCAAAATCACGACACCTTTGGCCACGTCCTGGTAGAACGACGACACGTTGAGCAGGTTGAGCACGTTGCCCAGGATGCCGATGATGAATGCGCCGATGATGGTGCCGGTAACCGACCCGCGCCCGCCGGCTAGGCTCGTCCCGCCCAGGATGACAGCGGCGATGGCGTCCAGCTCATAGGACGCTCCCGCGGTGGGCTGAGCCGAAAAAAGGCGCGACGTCATCACGATGCCCGCCAGCCCCGCCGTGAAACCGCTGACGGCGTACACAAGCACCTTGATGAAGTTGACGCGCACACCCGACATGCGGGCCGCCCGCTCGTTGCCGCCGACCGCGTAGATAAGCCGGCCCAGGGTGGCGCGGTTGAGGAAGACGTAAAACGCCACGTACAGGACGATCATGATGACTACCGGCGCCGGCACGGGGCCTACCTGCCCGTGGCCAAACCACTGGAACGAGTTGTTCAGCACCGTGATGGGCCGGCCGTTGGTGTAGACGAGCGTGGAGCCCCGGGCAAAGGCCATCATGGCCAAGGTGACGATGAACGGCGGCAGCTGCCCGTAGGCGACGAAGAAGCCGTTCACGACGCCGAGCATCGTGCCCAGGCCCAGCATGGCGAGGACCGCCACCAGCCAGTTGCCGCCCGAGGCCATCATGCCCGCCCCGACCGCGCCGGTGAGGGCCAGCACCGAGCCAACCGACAAGTCGATGCCGCCCGACAGGATGACGACCGTCATCCCGGCGGCCAAAATCGCGTTGATGGCCACCTGCCGGGTCACGTTCATCAAGTTGGCCGACGTCAGGAACCGGTCGCTCAAAAACGAAGCCAACACCATCATGGCCAGCAGCACCAGGAGCATGCCGTAGCGGCGAATCCACTGCCGGGGCGCTCGTTGGGCTTGCGGTTCAAGCAGGGTCATGGTAGGTCCCCCCCGTGGCGTACGTCCCGATCTCCTCCTGGCTCGTCGAAGCCGCGTCCAGCTCGGCCACGATGCGGCCTTCGTGCATGACGTAAATGCGGTCGCTCAGGTTGATGACCTCCGGCAGCTCCCCGGAAACCAGAAGGACCGTCTTGCCCTGGGCCGCCAGCTCGTCGATGAGCCGGTACACCTCCGCCTTGGCCCCGACGTCGATGCCGCGGGTCGGCTCGGCCATGATGATGACCGAAGCGTCGGTGGCCAGCCACTTGGACAGCACCACCTTTTGCTGGTTGCCGCCCGAGAGGCTGTCCACTTCCTGATCGAGGCTCGGCGTCTTGATCCCCAGGCGCTCCACGTAGTCGGCCGCCTGGCGCCGCTCCTTGGCGGTTTCCACGAAACCGAACCGGGACACTTTGTCCAGGGACGCGAGGCTCGAATTGGCCACAACGGACAGAAGCAGCACAAGCCCCTCTTCCTTGCGGTTTTCGGTGAGGAGGGCGATCCCGTGCCGGATGGCGTCCTGGGGCGAGCGCACATCCACCGGCCGCCCATGCAGACGGATCTCGCCGGCGGACGTGGGCACGGCGCCGAAAATGGCCCGTACCAGCTCCGGCTGCCCGGCGCCCATGAGCCCGGTAATCCCCACGACCTCGCCTTTATGGGCGACGAGGGAAGCGTCGTGGACACGCCCCGGCACCGACAAGCCCCGCACTTCGAGGGCGACGTCCCGGGTCGGCTGGTGATTGCGCACATACAGCTTGGTCAAGGGGCGGCCCACCATCAGGCGAACGATCTCATCCCGCGTCAGCTCGGACATGGGCTTTGTTCCCACCAAGCGCCCGTCCCGCAGCACCGTCGCCCGGTCGGCGATGGCCATGATCTCCTCGAGCTTGTGGGAGATGTAGACGATGCCGGTGCCGTCGGCACGCAGCTGGCGGATGATGTCCATGAGCCGCTCGACTTCCGCGTCGGTCAGCGCCGCGGTCGGCTCGTCCATGATGATGACCGCCGCGTCCTCGCGCAAAGCCCGGGCGATCTCCACGATCTGCTGCTCAGCCACGCTCAAGTCCCGGACGGGCGCGTCGACCGATACGTGGTGCAGGCCAAGCCGCTTGAGCAACGCCCTGGACTCGGCCCGCATGCGGCCCAAGGGAACCCAGCCGAACATGCGCCCGCCCATGGCGTCGAGGAAGATGTTCTCCGCTACGGACATGTCGTTGATGAGGGTAAACTCCTGGTGGATGATCCGGATCCCGAGGCGCTGGGCTTCAAGAGGCGTGCGGATGTCGACCTTCTCGCCGCGCACGTACACCTCGCCCGCGTCCTTTTCGTACACGCCGGTCATGATCTTGACCAGGGTCGACTTGCCGGCGCCGTTTTCGCCCAGCAAGGCATGCACTTCGCCGGCCCGGACGTCAAAGTCCACCCCGTCCAGGGCGACGACGCCGGGAAACGCCTTGGAGATGCCCGCCATCCGCAGGACGACGTCGCGCGGAGCGGCGGCTCGTCCGGTCTGCTGCCCGGCGGCGCCGTGCGCAGGCTTACCGTCCCGCGCGGTCATCCGATCGTGCGCGGTCATGTGACCCTGCATGGTCATACGGTCCTGCGCGTGCCCGCCGTCGGGCCCGGGCCTGCGGTCATCGGCAGCCATGCCCATCGCGCCTACCCCCTTTCGACCAGCGGCGCCGCCTCGGGAGCGCCGTCTAAGGCCGGTTCGACCTCCTCACGCCGCGGGAACGAGGATTGGGCACCCGGCCGGGTGACGGCAATCGCGGCCGCAGCCGTGGCGAAACGCAGCGCCTCCCGCGTCGAACGCCCCGCGCACAGCTCCGCCACCAGGGCTCCGGCGAACGTGTCTCCGGCACCCGTCGTGTCCACGGCCTCAACGGGCCGGGCTGGAATGTAGAGGGGCGTGTCCGCGTCGCCGCCCAAGGCCACGGCCCCTTGTGCGCCCAAGGTGACCACCACGCGGCCGCCGGCGCGCAAGGTTGGCAAGAGCCGCCGTGCCGCTTGGGCCGCGTCGGCGGGGGATACAACCTTCAGCCCGGTCATCTGCTCCGCCTCGATCTCGTTGACGATGAGGATGTCGACCGTACCGGCCGGCGGCACCGCCGACGCCCGGAACGGGCTCGGGTTCAGCACAAACAGCGGCCGCCCATCCCGCTCCCTCAGACGGGCGATGGTCTCGGCGACGGCCAGCACCACCGCATCAGGCACCTCAAACTGCATCATGACGGCATCGCAGTCGGCCATGGCACAGGCCGCCCGCTCCACGTCCCCGCCGGCCAGGGTCCCGTTGGCACCTGCGATGACGACGATGGTGTTCTCACCCCGCCGGCCGACGGTGATCAGGGCCACCCCAGTAGCCGTGTCCTTGGCCGTGCGCACCAGGGCACAGTCGACGCCCACCGCCTGCAGACCGGCCATGGCCTGCGGGCCAAACACGTCGTCGCCCACGCACCCGGCCATGACGGCGTCCGCCCCCATCCGGGCCGCGGCCGCCGCCTGGTTCGCGCCCTTGCCGCCCAGGTGCTGCTGGAAACCGACCGCCCCGATGGTTTCGCCCTCCCGCGGCAACCGCTCCACGTCCGCCACGAGATCGATGTTGATGCTGCCGATGACCATCACGCGCGGCCTCTCGCTCATCGCCATTCCCATCGCCGCCTTCTCGTCAACGTCTCTAGCCTTCATGCCCCAGGCGCCAGGCCGCCCCGCGAGCCCGCTCTTCCTCTCAGGCGAGCCGCAGCGCCGCGCTAGCGGGCGCGGGCCCCGTGCTCTGCCGCACCACCAGCGTCGTCGGCAGCGTCTCGTCGGGCACCGGCACCGCCAATCGGGGCCGCTGCCGAACCGTTCCGGGCAAGGGCGCCACCGGCGGCGGCGGCTCGTCGGCGGCCGCTTCCATCATCTGGAGCACCTTCTCCACGGCCCGCTCCCCCATCCGTTCGATGGGCTGCGCGATGACCGTCAGCGCCGGGCGAAACAGCTCGGCAAAGGCCGTGTTGTCGTAGCCGACGACCGAGATGTCCTCCGGCACCGCCAGGCCATGGCTGTGCAGGCTCTGGATAAGCCCGTAGGCGCTGAATTCGCTGGCCGCGATGACCGCGGTCGGTCGCTTTTCCACGGGCAGCTGGGCCAAGGCGTTGCCGGCCTGGACGCCGGTTTCCACCGAGTAGGGACCGCCGAAAACCCACGGGTCCTCGCTCAGGCCGTGGTCCTGGTACGCCCGCACGATCGCCTCAAACCGCTCGTCGCTGCTGATGGTGCCCTCCAGGCCCCGCACGATGCCGATGCGGCGGTGGCCAAGCGCCAGGAGGTGCCCGACCGCTTCGTACGCCCCGGGATACGGATCCGCTCCCAGCCACGGCCCCCGGAAACCGGGGATTCGCCGGTCGAGCGCCAGCACGACCGCGTCCGTGTTGCTCTGAAACCGGTTGAGCTGCTCGTGGGTGGCGGCCGACGAGATCACCATCATCCCGTCCACCCGCTGGCTGGTCAGGAGGGAGAAGTACTGCAGTTCCCGTTCACGGCTGTTTTCGCTGTTGCAGAGGAGGATGCTGTAGCCATGCAGGTGGGCGTGCTGTTCGATGACGCGGGCGAGCTGGCTAAAGAAGGGGTTGGCAATGTCCGGGACGATCAGGCCGAGCACCGCGGTCCGGCGAATGCGCAAGCCCCGGGCCAGCGCATTGGGCCGGTAGCCCAGCTCCTCGATGGCTTCCACGACCCGGCGGTGCAGTTCCCTGGAGACCGGCGCGTTGCCGGTCAGCACCCGTGAGACGGTGCTGATGGAAACGCCGGCCTTTTCCGCTACGTCCTTAACCGTGACACGCGACATGGCGGCCACCAACTTTCCCGCCCGGAAACTCACCGGCCTGCGGTGCCGCCGCATGGGCGGCACCGCCGTGAAGCAGCCTTCCCGCCATTGGGCGAGAGCGCGACGGGTTCTGAAAATCTATCTGAAAACGTTTTCTCCGCGAGCACAGATACTCTCTGTAGTAACTGCTTCTCCCCCGCCCCCCGTGATCCTCTTGGGAAATTTCGAGAACCCATGAGTCTCCGGGCTGCCGGGAGATGCCTCCTTTGAGGCGAAAGTACACACCCACGAAGCGTCTCAGTAGGCGCCGCGGATGTGCCCGTGCACCTCCGTCCGGTAAAAGTCCGCGAGCCGGCGCAGCTCCGCCTCATCAAAAGGACGAGCCGCCAGCGCGAGCAAGTTCTCCTCCACCTGGCGCGCGTTTTTGAACCCGGGGATCACGCAGCTCACGGCGGCGAAGCTCAAGATCCAGCGCAGCGCCGCCGCGGCCATGCTCGGCCGACCGTCGCCGATCCAGCGCAGCTTGTCCGCGAGTTCGACGCCTTTCTCAAAGGGCAGACCGGCAAAGGTTTCGCCGACGTTGAAATGCTGGCCGTCCCGGTTGTAGTTGCGGTGATCGTCGGGCGGAAAGGTCGTATCCTTGGTAAACTTCCCCGTCAGCAAACCGCTGGCCAGCGGGAGACGGGCCAGAATGCCGACGCCCTGGGCGTGCGCCTTGGGAAACAGCTTTTCGAGCGGTTTCTGCCGGAAGACGTTGAAGATCACCTGCAGCGCCCGGACGCCCGGGTACTTGAGGGCCGTTAAGCCCTCGTCGACGGTTTCGACGCTCACGCCGTACATGCGGATCTTGCCTTCCTGCTGGAGCTTGTCCAGCACATGAAAAACGTCGCCCTGCTTGATGATCTCGTGCGGCGGGCAATGGACCTGGTACAAGTCGATGCGCTCCCGTCCGAGGCGCTTTAGGCTTGCCTCGCACAGCCGGCGCACGGTGCGCTCGGAGTAGGTCTCCGGGTCGTGGATGTCCAGCGAACGGCAAAACTTGGTGGCGATGTAGATCTCGTCTTCCCGGCCTTGGGTGGCCTCCCGCAGCAGTTCTTCGCTGCGGCCGTCGCCGTAGATGTCGGCGGTGTCAAAGAAGTTGACGCCGGCGTCGATGGCCCGGCGCAGGCCTGCCAGCGCCTCGTCCCGGTCCACATGTCCCCACGCGCTGCCGATGGCCCACGTGCCAAAGCTCACGGCGCTGACTTGGATGCCTGAGTTGCCCAGCGGGCGGTATTCCAACGGTTTTCACTCCCTGGTTCGTTCGATGTCGGGCGCCAAGCCAACCGTTGCACCGCCTTCTTCACGTCCGCCGGCGCATCCTCCCTATTCGCGTTACTCGCCCCGCTGTGCCAGCCGACCGGGGCCAGGGACACCGCCCCTCGGCATCCGTCGCGACGAGGGCGCTTCCGCCACCCGCCGCCGGCGTCCCGACCTCCCGCGCGTCGCTTGCGCGCCGGTACAACGGTGCTGCCGGATGTTCCGGCAGCACCG
>CALFSR010000163.1 GCA_937916565.1 uncultured Bacillota bacterium
CGCCGACGAACATCTCTACGAAGTCAGAACCGCTGATGCTGAAAAACGGCACGCCGGCCTCGCCGGCGACGGCGCGGGCGAGCAGCGTCTTGCCCGTGCCGGGCGGGCCGACCAGGAGCACGCCCTTGGGGATCTTGGCCCCCAGCTCCGCAAAGCGCTTGGGGTGCTTGAGGAACTCGACGACCTCGATGAGCTCCTCCTTGGCCTCGTTCAAGCCCGCCACGTCGTCAAAGCGCACCTTGGTGCGCTCCTCGGTGTGCAGCTTGGCGCGGCTTTTGCCGAACGACATCGCGCGGTTGCTGCCGCCCTGCATCTGGTTGATGATGAAGAGCCACAGCACGATGAAGATGCCGATGGTCAAAAGATGCGGCAAAAGCGACATCCAAAACGGCGGCTGGGGTTCGGGCTGCGCGCTCACCTGCACGCCCCGCTCGATCAGCTGCTGCCCCAGGTTGGTGGTGCCCATGGGGATGTAAGCCGTAAAGAGCGTCCCGTCCCGCAGCTGACCCTCCACGAGCTGCTCGCCGATGATGGTAACCTGCGCAATGCGATTGTCCTGCACCCACTGCATGAGCTGCGAATAGGTGATCTCCTGGCGCCGCTCCTGCTGCGGATACAGGCTGCTCACGATCGACACCGCGATAATCGCAATGAGCAGGTATAGGCTAATGCCTCTTAGAAACCGGTTCAAAAGACGACCTCCCCTCAAGCGGGCGGCAAAAACAAATCGCGCCTTTACACCTGCTGCAACGGCCGTGCCGGCGCTGCATGGACGGTGCGGACAAGGCGCGGTCCGTTCGGAACGTCGTTCACGAAATCACGAACCTTGAAGTGACATCAACGCCCGTTTATTATAGCATGGCCGGCACGGCATTACAACAATAGGGGCAAGTGTCACTTCACGCGCACCGTCCGCAGCCTCAAAATCCGCTGCGTGCCGTCCCCCACGGAAACCCGCGCCGCGAGCCGCAACCCGCAGACCCACACAATCCCTTCCCCGTCGGCTACGATGGGCACCGACGCGCGCTTGTGCGCGGGAACCTTGGCGTCGACGAAAATGTCCTGCACTTTCTTGGTGCCGCCCAAACCAAGCGGCGCCAGGCGGTCGCCGGGCCGCCACGTGCGCACCACCAGCGGCGGTACAACATGTTCCCAGTCCATGATCGCCTGGCCCGGTCCGCCGATCCCCTTTGGGTCCGCGGCCAGCTCCCGGGAAACCGGCGGCTCCACAATCTCGGCCTCCATCACGATCCCCAGTTCCGGAACCTCCGTGCGCCCCGGTACGGCCAGCTCCCGCACGACGGCTGCCCCCGGCTGCGGGTCGGCCGCCCCGCCCGCCGGTGCCGCTCCCGCTTCCGCCGTGGTCGCTCCCGCTTCCGCCGTGGTCGCCGCCCGCGCGGCCCGCAGCGCCGCCGCCCCCGCCGCGGTGCCGCCCGCCTGCTCGACGATGAGCCATAAGCCCCGCCTGCGCACCGTCGTACCCCCGGGCAGCGTCACCGCCCCGCCCGCGTCAAGAAGTCCCAGGATGGCCGCCACGTGGTCGGCGGTGACGGCGGCAAGGTTGACGCCGAAAGCCGCCAGGTGCCGGCGGACGACGCGCCGCGCCAGGGCCAACGGAAGCCGGCGCAACTCCTCCAGGGGCAGCTCCCCCGCCGAAGGCACATCCGCCGAGCCTTCCTCCGCCGTCATGCGCCGATACGCCTTGAGCGCCAAAGCCTCCAGCAAGTCGTCGTCATCCCGCAGCAGAGCCGCCGTGCGGGCGAGGACCGCGCCGATGTTGGGGTTGTACTCCCTCGCCAGGAGCGGCAACAGCTCATAGCGGATGCGGCTGCGCAGGTAGCGCCGGGACAAGTTGCTCGGGTCGCGGCGGGGCTTGAGGCCAAACGATTGGCAGTACGCCTCGATGCCCGCCCGGGTCACCTCAAGTAGCGGGCGGATGTAGCGCCCCCGGCGGGGACGCATGCCGGCCAGGCCAGCCGCCCCCGCGCCCCGTAGAAAGCGCATCAAGACCGTTTCCGCCTGGTCGTCCGCGTGGTGGCCGAGGGCAATGCGGCTCGCCCCAAAGGCCGCGGCGGTTTCCGCAAACACCCGGTAGCGCACCCGCCGGGCCGCCTGCTGGATGGACTCGCCCCGCCGGCGCTCCGCCCCCACGTCGACGGCCGCCACGGTCACCGGCAGGTCCCACTCCCGGCCGACGGCTTCCACAAAGGCCGCATCGTCGGCCGCCTCCGCCCGCAAGCCGTGGTTGACGTGGACGACGTGAAGGCTCAAGCCCCAGGCTTCTGCCAGGCGCGTGAGCAAGTGCAGCAAGGCCAAGGAATCCGGTCCCCCGGATACGCCCACAAGCACCCGATCCCCGGGGACGAGCAGCCGGCGGCGCTTGATGAAGCTTTCGACCTGGGCCAATAGGTCCAGCGTTTTCCCTCCCCGGCGGTCGCCGCTTCGCCTTCCTATCTCTTGCCGCTTCCTTTTGTTACCTCTCCTCTATGGTAGTTCCTTTGGTCC
>CALFSR010000164.1 GCA_937916565.1 uncultured Bacillota bacterium
TTATACCGGCGAGGACGGCGTGGAGATCATGCTGCCTGGCGGCCAAGCGCCGGCGGGTGCCCGTGTGCGCCGCCCGCGTACGTCACGAGGACTATCTCGCGGGCGACGATCCCTCCTTTACCCAGCAGCAGCTCGGCATCGACGTCGTGGTCAACCCCGAGCGCGCAGCGGCGCTGGAAATCGCCCGCCTGCTCAAGACGCCCACCGCCACCCAGGTAGACTACTTCGCCAGCGGGCGGGTGAGCCTCGTGCGGCTCCGGGTGGAGCAGGACGCGCCCATCACCCGGGGACCCTTGCGGGAGATTCGCCCCCAGCGCTGCGTCGTCGCGGCCGTCGTGCGGGACGATGCGATCATGATCCCCGACGGCGAAACGACCATCCAGGCCGGCGACAAGATCTATCTCTCGGGCCAGACGGGGGCGTTTCCCGAGATCCGATCGCTGGTCGGCTCGCCGGCCCGGCGCCTGCGGGAAATCACCATCGTCGGGGGCGGCCGCGTCGGGTTTCCGCTGGCGCAAATTCTCACCCGTGGCCAGCGCCGGGGCGTGGAGATCAAGCTCATCGAAAAGGATCCCGACCGGTGCAGCCAGCTGGCCGCCGACTTGCCGGGCGTCCTGATCATCTGCGGCGACGGGGCCAAGCCGGAAGTGCTCCGGGAAGAACTTGTCGAGCGTTCCGACGCCTTGGTGGCCGTCTCGGGCGAGGACGCCACGAATCTCTTGGCGACCATCGCGGCCAAGCAGTTGGGCGTGCCCCAAGCCATCGTCGAGCTTTCCCGCGAAGATTACGTGCCGCTCGCGGAGCGGGCGGGCGCCGACGCGTCCGTCGTGCCCCGGCTCATTACGGCCAGCACCCTTCTAAAGCTTGCCCGCCGGGACGAGGTCGTCTCCTTGTCGCTCCTCGAAGAAGGCCGGGCCGCCGCGGTGGAGCTTGTGGTGGAGGAAGGGGCGCCGGCGGAAGGGATGCGCCTTGAGGAGCTGCGCATGCCCAAAGGGGCCGTCGTCGGCGCCGTCGTGCGGTACGACGAGGTCATCGTGCCCAAAGGGGCGACGGAGATTCACGCCGACGATCACCTGGTGCTTTTCGGCACCGTCGACGCCCTCGACCGGGCTCGGGATCTTTTCCGGACGTGAAGGCCCGCCGCCATGCAGCCGCTGCTTCTGCTTCGCCTCATCGGCCGGATCCTCGTCATGATCGGCCTGTTCATGCTCATCCCCTTCGCCTACGCGCTCGCCGTCGCCGACCCGACGGCCCGGGCTTTTGGCTGGTCGGCGGCCCACGCCCTCGTGGCCGGGTGGCTCCTTGGCCGCATTCGCGCCGACGAGGAGCTTGAACCCCGCACGGCCATCGCCGTCGTAACGCTGGGCTGGGCCGCGGCCGGCGTCGCCGGGGCGTTGCCTTTCTGGTTCGCGGGCGTGTTTCCCCACTGGGCGGACGCTCTGTTTGAGTCCGTATCCGGTTTCAGCACGACCGGCGCGACGGTGATGATGGACCTTGACCACCAGCCGCGGGCGCTGCTTTTGTGGCGGAGCCTCTTGCAGTGGCTGGGCGGCATGGGCATTATCGTGCTATTCGTATCGGTGTTTCCGCGGCTCGGCATGGGCAGCCAGCAGCTCTTCCGCGCGGAAGTGCCGGGACCGGCGCCGGAAAAGCTCCTGCCGCGGGTGGCCGAGAGCGGCCGGATGCTCTGGGTCATTTACTTGGCCTTGACCGCGGCGGCCGCGCTGCTTTTGCTTGGAACCGGCGTGAGCGGGTTTGACGCGGTGAACCACGCGCTGACGGCGGTGGCGACGGGCGGGTACTCGACCCACGATGCCAGCGTGGCCGCATGGAACAACCCGCTGGCCGAGTGGGTGCTTATCCTGTTCATGTTCCTGGGCGGCACCAACTTCGTGCTGCAGTACCGCCTGTTCCGCCACGGCGATTGGCGGACGGCCGCGGGGGACAGGGAATTTTGGACGTACGCGGGGCTGCTCGCGGCGGCAAGCCTCGCCATCGCCGTCGACCTCCATTTGGAAACCGGCTCGGGCCTGGGGGGCTCTTTGCGGCCGGCCGTGTTTCAGGCGGTGTCGGTGATGACCACGACGGGCTACACGTCCGAAGCCTACACGCTTTGGCCCGCCTTGAGCCAGGCGGTGTTGTTCGTGCTCATGTGGGTGGGCGGCAGCGCCGGCTCTACCAGCGGCGGCCCCAAGGTCATCCGGCTCCTGGTTTTGGTCAAGCACGGGCTAAAAGAGATCAACCAGGTGCTGCACCCCCGGGCCGTGCAGATCGTGCGCATCGGAGACCGCCCGGTTTCGGAGCGGGTGTTCGCGGCGGTCGCGGGATTCGTGTTCTTGTACCTGACGGCGTGGTTCGTGAGCGTCGTGGTGCTGGCGGCCACCGGCCTGGACGTGGTCACCGCCACGTCGGCGGCCATCGCGTCGCTGGGCAACATCGGGCCGGGGTTTGGCGCCATCGGGCCGGGGCACACGTTCGCGCCGCTGCCTGCCGCGGCCAAGCTGTACTTGTCCTTCCTGATGATCGTCGGCCGTCTTGAGGTCCTCTTTGTGCTCGTCCTTTTCCACCCCGCCTTTTGGGAGCGGCGCACCCGCCGCCGCGTGTAGCGGGGGTGCCGGCGCAGCCCCTGCTGTTTATGTCCTCCACAGGCGGCCGGGCATACGGACCTGGACCGGCCATCGCAAAGCGCCGCGCGCGGTTTCTCCACTTATTGGCGTTCGCCGCCGGTTTCTCAGCATAAAATGAATCGCATTCAGCAAAGACTAGGATTGAAAACGTTCCTGGCTGGAGGGATGAGCGGGTGCAGCGCGCCAAGCAGCGGTACTACGCCGCCATCGAGCAGGCGGAGAACGCCGAGCGGATGCTGGAGCGGCATAGGGAGGGGGAGACGGTGTTGGCCGAACCGCGCGGGGACGACTTGTACGCCGACCTCGGGGCGCGGGCGTACCGGGCCTTCGCGAACTTGCTGGACTCCTTGGGCGACATGACCGCCCGGTCGTCGGGCACGTCCGGGGAAGCGGTGGAGCAGGCCGTGCGCCGCGGGATGGACGTGCTGGCCGAGGAGCTGCGGGCCATCCGGCACAAGCTCGAGCAGCAGGAGATGGCGCTGCATGAGATCGGCGCCGGGATTCGCCGCATCGACAAGTTTACGCTGGAGGCGTTCCAGCGTATGAGCGGCGGCGAGCCGACGCTCGTTCCCGCCCGCTATGCGGAGCCGCAGCCGGGCCGGCTGTCCAAGGAGGAGACGACCGAGCGCGCGCTGCAGGCGGCCCGGGAGCTTTTCCGGCGGGGTGAGCGGCTGACGCTCAAGGCGGTCGCCCGCCGGGCAGGCTTGCGCTACGCGCAGGTCGTGTACGCCTTTGGCCGCAAGGAGGAGCTCTTGAGCCGGCTCGAGGAGGAGGCAGGGGCTGAGAGCGCCGACCGGACGGCGTGACGGCACGGGTGCTCCGGCGGGAAGGAAGGCGCTTCGCGATGCCGCTTGGCTCGCCGTCCCGCCGGCGCCGCCCGGCAGACGCAGTACCGAAAGCCCATCCGCAAAAGCACAGCCCGGCGTCGCACCGGGACAGGTGGGCGCCAGGCTGTGCTTGCACCGGAGGCTTGCCGCCTAGCGCTTGGGCGCCAGGACGTCGAGGTCGAGGGATTCGAGGTAGCGGACGACTTCCCGGGTGATCTCGCTGGGTGTTGAGGAGCCGGCGGTCACCGCCACCCGGCGCACGCCCCGCAGCCACTCGGGGTCGATGTCCGTCGCGCTGTCGATGAGCCGGGCGGGCCTGCCGGCGATCTCCTGCACCACCTGGACGAGACGGTTGGAGTTGTTGCTGCGCTTGTCCCCCACGACGATGACGAGGTCCGCCTCCCGTCCTTGCTGGACGGCGGCCTCCTGGCGCTCCTGGGTGGCGAGGCAGAGGTCGTTGTAGATTTCCACGTGCGGGTAGCGCTGGACGATGTAGTTGATGACGCGTTCGGTGTCCCACTTGCTCAACGTCGTCTGCGTGGTCACCGCGAGCTTTTCCGCCGTGACGTCGAGCGCGTCCACGTCCGCCTCGGTTTCCACCAGGTGGACGTGATCCGGCGCTTCGCCGATGACGCCTTCCGGTTCGGGGTGGCCGCGCTTGCCGATGTACAGGATGGTGTAGCCGCGGCTGGCCAGCTCCCGCACGAGCGCGTGGGTGCGCGTCACGTCGGGGCAAGTGGCGTCGATGCAGTACAGGCCCTTCTCCTGAGCTTTGCGCTTCACGGCCGGCGAAACGCCGTGGGCGGTGAAGATGACGGTACCGCTTTTGATCTGGTCCAGAAGGGCCTCCCGGTCGGCGCCGTCCAGGGAAATGATGCCATACTCCTCCAGGGCCGCGACCGCGTGGCGGTTGTGTACGATGGCCCCGAGGATGTGCACGGGCTTTGGCACGTGGGGATCCTGCGCGGCCCGCTTGGCCAGGTTGATCGCGTCGACGACGCCGTAGCAGTAGCCGCGCGGGCTGATCTTGATGACTTCCACGGGCGATTCCCCCATCCACAGGACCATTACCCGCGGCCGCCGCGCATTCCTGCATGTTGACGCCTTTGGGGAGCCGGTATATAATACGTGATGCGGTGGCGGCACCGCAAGGTCGCCGCGGGGTGGAGCAGTTTGGTAGCTCGTCGGGCTCATAACCCGAAGGTTGCAGGTTCGAGTCCTGCCCCCGCAACCAGGCTTGCGTCCAGCACGTAGTGCCGGGCGCGTTGTCACGGCGGCGTAGCTCAGTTGGTCAGAGCACACGGTTCATACCCGTGGTGTCGCTGGTTCGAATCCAGCCGCCGCTACCACCCAGGCCCCGCTAGCTCAATTGGTAGAGCAGCGGACTCTTAATCCGTGGGTTCGGGGTTCGAGTCCCTGGCGGGGCACCATACAGAAGGCCGTCGTAGAGATTTTCTACGGCGGCCTTCGTTTTTCAGAGTTCCAACTTGAGGTAGTACCCAGGAACCTCTCCGGTTCAGCTCCTGTCGCGTCCCCACAAATACGCTTGAGACAGCGCCCGCCGGCGGAAACCGGCCCACATGGCGATGGACCCGACCATAGTTAGGTAGACGGCGAGCGTCGTGGCGCGTTCGTGGTTTCCGGCCTGGACGGCGGAATAGATGGCCAGGGCCATCGTCTGCGTGCGGCCGGGGATGTTGCCGGCCACCATCACGGTGGCGCCGAACTCGCCCAGCGCCCGCGCGAAGGCGAGGAGCAGGCCGATCCATATCCCGCCCTGGGCCAGCGGGAAGGCGATGTAGCGGAAAATTTCCCAGCGGGACGCGCCGGATACTGTAGCCGCCTCGATCACGTCCTGCGGGATGTCCTCAAGGGCGTTGCGCGTCACCTGCACAAAGAGAGGGAGGGAGACGCAGCTGGCCGCCAGGACCGCCGCCGCTTGGGTAAAGATGAGGGTCGACCCCCACAGGCTCTCGGTCAACCGCCCGACGGGTCCGTCCCGGCCGATGAGCAAGAGAAGGTAGTAGCCGAGCACCGTCGGGGGCAGCACCAGGGGCAAGTTCACCGCAATGTCGAGGAGCGTCTTGCCGGGCCATCCGGGGCGCGAGAGGGCCCAGGCCAGGGGCAGGCCGACGAGCACGACCAGTGCCGTTGCCATCAGGGCGACCCGCAAGGAGATCCATAGGCTAGGCTCAAGGGTCATAGCTGGCCCCCTCCGGCGAGCCGAAGCCGTGCTCCCGCAAAACCGCCCGGCCCTCCGCGGAGAGCATGAACTCCATAAAGGCCCGGGCTTCGGCTCGCGCTTTGGAACCGCCCACCACCGCGGCGAGGTAGCGGATGGGAGGATGCGTCCCCGCGGGCGCGTGGGCGATGATGCGCACCCGAGGGGCTGCGGCGGCGTCAGTGCTGTAGACAAGGCCGGCGTCGGCCCCTCCCGACTCCACGTAGGCCAGTACCTGCCGCACATCCTCGCCAAAGACGAGCTTGTCCCGGATTTGCTCCCACAGGCCGAGGCTTTCGAGCACAGCCTGCCCGTACTGCCCCGCCGGAACGTGCTCGGGGTTGCCCAGCGCAACCCGGCGGATGCCAGCGTGGGACAGGTCTTCCCAATAGGCGAGCGTGGCCGGGGTATAGCGGCCGCCGACGAGGACCAGCCGGCCCGTGGCGAAGACCCGGACGTCGCCCGGCGCCACGAGGCCCAGCTCCACCAGGGCCTGCATGGGCGCCTCCGAGGCCGACAGGAATACGTCCACGGGTGCGCCCCGCTGGATCTGCTGCCCCAGCGCGCCCGATGACCCGAGGTTCAGGTCTACGCGCAGCCCGGGGTGCTCGGCTTCGAAGGCAGCCTTAATAGCCATCAGCGCTTCTTCCAGGGACGCAGCCGCGGAGACGGTGATGACTCCCGCCGCTTGGGCCGCCCGCGGCGGGGCCGGCAGGGCAGCGAAGGAGAGGGCCAGCAGGAGCGCAAGCAGGCGAGCAGGACGGGCTGGTGAGGTCATCCCGGCGCATCCCCCGTTTCGCCCACGATGTCAACGGTCCGCTTGGTGTCGTACCCCGCGAGGTGCGCGAGCTGGAGGCGTACCTTGGGGTGTTGCAAGGTTTCCAGCAACTGCATGACCGGTGCCGACCCGAGGGTTTCCCGGCGCAGGGCCAGGTCGTAGCGGACCTCTCTTAGGGGGACAAAACCAAGCCCGTACAGGCTCGCAACGGCCGCCGTGCTCACGCCCGCGTCGGCTTGTCCCGATGCGACGCACCGGGCGACGGCCATATGGCTGTGCACGACGGTGTCGAAACCGCGCACCGCTTGCCGCGGGAGGCCCGCCTCTTCAAGGGCAAGCTCGAGGACGATTCTCGACCCTGCGCCTTCCTCGCGGTTGACGAGGGTGACGTCTTCCCGGGCCAGGTCCGCGGCCCCCTTGAGGCCCAGCGGATTGCCCGGCGGCACCAGCAGCCCTTCCTCCCACACGCCCAAGTTGACGAGCACGACGTCCGCCCCGGGCAGCAAGCGGCGCACGTGGGGCAAGTTGAAGTCGCCGCTCGCCGGATCGTAAAGATGGGTTCCGGCGGCATGGACTTCGCCGCGCCCAAGGGCCAGGAGGGCCTGCTCGCTGTTGGCAAAGGTCCAGTGGACGCGCAGGGACGGCTGCCACCGCTCCGCGGCCCGGGCCCAAAGCGAGAGGGCCGGCGTGCAGCCGGAGATGACCACCGTGCGTTCGAGGGCGGCCGGGGCGTCGAAAGCCTCGACCACGACCGAGCGGCCTGCGGGTGCAAGCCTATCGCCTACTGCCGGCGCTCCGGCCGGTTCACCGCCCGCCAGCACCGTGCCGTCCGCAGGGATCGTTTCCCACCGAAACGCGTCGTCCCCGCTCAGCGGGTATGCCATCCACCGGTCGCCGACGCGTGCGACGACGACCCGGGTTCCGGGGGAGGCCTCCGTTTCCAAGGGCAGGTGGGCGGCGAGACGCGGGCCCGGGGGCTCGAGCCAGAACAAATCCTCCACCCGGCATCCCAAGGCGCCGGCGAGGCGCAGCGCGACGTGCACCGAGGGCGCGAATTGCCCGGCTTCGATGGCGCCGATGGCTTGGCGCGTCACGCCGGCGGCGTCGGCGAGCTCTTTCTGGCTGATGCCAAGGCGCAGACGGGTCTGTTTGAGGCGGTTGTACACGGGCAGTTCCCGGGACATGGAAACGCTCCTTCCGCGCGGGCGATTATTCCGCGAGCAAGAAAAGTTTCCTCCTGTTAAGTTTGCTGGCCCGGAGGAGAACGGTCCGTCAGGCGGAAAACCTCTAGGAACGCCTCGGAAGGCGGGAAGGGGAAGGCGGGCCGCCGTCGAATCGTAGTTCTATTCCGATGAATCTTGCCCGTATACAAGCCTTAGGTGGACAAAGCCCACGGGGCGTCCTGCGCGCCCGTGGGCTCCGCATACGGCTGGCTTTAGGGCCTTGCAGACCATGAAAGGAGGTTTGCCGGATGCGTAGCGTGCGAGTCGTCTTGTGCGCTGTGGCGGTGCTGGTCGCGGCGCTGGTGGCCGGTGCCGTCGCCGGGTTTGGCGCCGACGTCGCGTTTGCCCAGAGCGGCGCCTGGCGCTTCGGGGCGGTCCTGGTGCTGTCGGGGGACGGTGCTGCGTACGGAAACTCCCAGCGGGAGGGCCTTGAGCTCGCCCGGGACACCATCAACGCGGCCGGCGGCATCCACGGCATGCCCGTGGAGATCATCTTTGAGGACTCCCGGGGCGAGCGCACCGACGCGGTCAACGCGGTGCTCAAGCTCATCAACCGCGACCGGGTTTTGGCCATCATCGGCCCCACGTATTCGCCCGAGATGTTCGCGGCCGGTCCGGCGGCGGATCGCGCCCGCGTGACCATCATGGGCATCTCCACGACGGCGGTGGGCATCGGCGAGATCGGCGACTACGTCTTCCGCAACTCATTGCCGGAAGAGGGCGTCATTCCCACCACCATCCGGGTTTCCAAGGAGAAACTCGGGTACCGGACGGCGGCGTTGCTGTACTCCAACAACAACGACTTTACCAAGTCGGCCGCCGAGACGATGGAGCGGGAGCTGCGGGCCAACGGCGTCCAGCTGGTGGCCATCGAGACGTTCCACGACGGCGACACCGATTTCCGGGCGCAGCTGACCAAGGTGCTGCAGGCCAACCCGGACGTGCTGGTCGTGTCGGCCCTTTACAAGGAAGCCGCGCTGCTGCTGCAGCAAGCCCGCCAGCTTGGTCTCAACCAGCCGGTCGTCGGCGGCAACGGGTTCAACTCGCCCGAGTTGTACCGGCTTGCGGGCGAGGCGGCGGAAGGCGCCATCGTGGGCAGCCCGTGGTTCCCGGGCCGGGACAACCCGCTGGTCAAGGATTTCGTAGCCCGCTACCAGGAGCGCTACGGGCGGGTGCCTGACCAGTTCGCGGCCCAGGCCTACGACGGGCTGATGCTGTTCGCCGAGGCGGCACGGCGCTCAGGCAACCCCAATGACCGCCAAGGGTTCCGGAACGCCCTGGCCGGCATCCGCAACTTCGAGGGCGTCACCGGGCTGTTCTCCTTTGACGATCACGGAAACCCGATGATGGACGCCACCATCCTGCAGCTGCGCGGCGGCGAGTACGTGGAGTTTAAGTAAGCGGGAGCGAGCGATTCGGAAAGGCCCCTAAGAGCCGCTTTTTCGGCGGCTGAGTCACGGCGCGGCGCGGTCCTTTTGGGCCGCGCCGCGGCCGGTGCAGACGGGAGCGCACGACGACCGTGTGGATGCAGCAGCTCATCAACGGCGTGAGCCTGGGAGCGACCTACAGCCTCGTCGCCCTCGGGTACACCCTCGTCTTTGGCACGTTGGGCATCATCAACATGGCTCACGGCGAGATCTTCATGTTCGGCGCCTTCTTTGGCCTGCTGCTGGCCGAAACCGGCGTGCTCAGCGCCGCGGCGATGCTGGCCGTGGCGGCCGGCGGGGCCGCCGTGATGGGCCTGCTCCTCGAGTACATCGCCCTGCGGCCGTTGCGCCGCTGGCGCGGGGGGCACCTCACGCCCCTCATCAGCACCATCGGCGTCGGCATCTTTTTGCGCAGCCTGGCGCTGCACCTGTTTGGCCCCGAGTCCCAGGTTTTCCCGGCCGCGCTGCGGGGCGGCAACTACCGCCTTGGCGGCGCGGTCGTGACCGAAGTGGACCTCGTCATCTTGACGACGGGGCTCTTGCTCATGCTGGGCTTGTGGCTGCTTCTTTCCCGCACCAAGCTCGGCAAGGCCATGCGGGCCACGGCCGAAAACGAGGCGACGGCGGCGCTCCTTGGCGTCAACACCGAAGCCATCATCGCGGTCACCGTCGTGCTGGCGGCGGCCTTGGGCGGCGTCGCGGGCGCCCTGGTCGGTCTCTCCTTTGCCGTGAGCCCGACCATGGGCTTGCCGTATGGTCTCAAGGGGTTGTCCATCATCGTGCTGGGCGGCATGGGCAACGTCGTCGGCGCGATGGCCGGAGGCCTCATCCTCGGTTTCGCCGAGGTCATCACGGTGCAGCTTTTCTCATCGTCATGGCGGGACGCAGCGGCCTTTGCGCTCCTTTTCCTGTTGCTCGTGGTGAAGCCGGAAGGGTTGTTCGGGCGGGCGCACCAGGCGGGAGGCAAGGCGTGATATGACCGACTTCCTGGGGGACGTCCTCAACCCCTACAACCTGCAAGTCGTCATGCTCATCGCCATCAACTGCCTTTTGGGCCTGAGCGTCTGGGTTCCGCTATCGGCCGGGCAGTTGTCCCTGGGCGGCGCGGGTTTTATGAGCCTGGGCGCCTATACGGCGGCGCTTTTGTCCATGCAGGCCGGCTGGTCGATGCCGCTTGCCATCCTTGCCGGCGCCTTGGGCGCGGCCTTCGTCGCTTTCCTCCTGGGCTACCCCACCTTGCGGCTGCAAGGGGTGTACCTCGCCATCGCAACGCTGGCCTTTGGCGAGATGGTGCGCATCCTCGCCCTCAACCTACGCATCACCAACGGCGCTCTGGGTCTTGCCGGGATCCCGCAGATGGTCGATGAGGTGAGCTGGTATCTGTGGGACAACACGTCCTTGGGCAGCAGCATGGGACCGTGGGACCCGCACACCGTGGCGAGCCTTATCATGGTGGGCCTGCTCTACCTCATCCTCGGGCTGGCGGTCTATTGCTTATTGCGGCAGGCGTCGTCGCGGGTGGGCCGGGCGCTGCGGGCGATCCAGGCCGACGAGCTGGCGGCCAAGGCGATGGGCGTCGACACCCGCTACTACAAGCTGCTCGTGTTCACGCAGAGCGGGTTTCTGGCGGGGCTGGCCGGGGGCATCTACGCCCACCTTTACTATTTCATCGGACCGGGCGACTTCGGCTTCAACCGGGCCATCGAGATGCTTTTGTACGTCGTGCTGGGCGGCATGCAGACGTTGTGGGGGACGCTGGTGGGCGCGGCGGCTTTGACGACCCTGCCCGAGCTGCTCCGGTTTTCGGCCAGCTACCGGCTGATGGCGTACGGGAGCCTGCTGGTGCTGCTCATGACCTTCCGGCCCGAAGGGCTGCTTTCGGCCGCGACGGTTGAGAGGCTTTCGTTCCGCAGCCGCCGGCGGCGTGCGGCGACGGCGCCTCCGCGGGAGGGAGCGGCCTAATGCTTGAGCTGCGCGGGGTGAGCATCTCCTTTGGCGGCGTGCAAGCCGTGGACCACGTCAACATGGACGTGGCGGACGGCGAAATCGCCGGGCTCATCGGGCCCAACGGCGCCGGCAAGACGACGGTGTTTAACCTCATCACGGGAATCTACGCGCCCGACTCGGGCACCATCAAGTTTCGCGGGAAGGCCATTCAGGGGCTGCCGCCCCACCGCATCACCGAACTCGGCGTCGCCCGGACGTTTCAAAACATCCGCCTGTTTGGCACCGCGAGCGTTCTCGAGAACGTCATGATGGCCCGCCACTGCAGGACGCGCAGCGGCTCGCTCGCGGCCATCTTTCAGACCCCCGGCCACCGGCGTGAGGAAGAAGAGACGCGCCGGCGGGCTCTGGAGTTGCTCGAGTTCGTCGACCTTGCGGACGCCCGGGACGTGCGGGCCGCGGACTTGCCCTACGGCCGGCAGCGGCGGCTTGAGATAGCCCGGGCCCTGGCGACCGAACCGCAGCTGCTTTTGCTCGATGAGCCCGCGGCCGGCATGAACGAAACCGAGAGCGAGAGCGTCATGGGGCTTATCCGGCGCATTCGCGACGAACTGCGCAAGACGGTGCTCCTGATCGATCACGACATGAATGTCGTCATGGGCTTGTGCGATCGCATCACGGTGCTCAACTTCGGCCGGCTGCTGGCCCACGGCCGCCCCGAAGAGGTGCGCACCAACCCGGACGTCATTGAGGCGTATTTGGGGAGGGAGTAGGCCGTGCTGCGGGTCCAAGACGTCCACGCCGGCTACGGTGCGGTCAAGGTTTTGAAAGGCATCCGCCTGGAGGTGCCGGCGGGCAAGATCGTCGCCCTCATCGGCGCCAACGGCGCGGGCAAGACCACGACCTTGCGCGTCATCGCCGGTCAGCTGCGCCCGCAGTCGGGCCGCGTCAGCTTTAACGGGCAGGACATCAGCCGCCAGCCGGCCTACGTCCGTCCCCGCGGTGGCCTTGTCCACGTGCCCGAAGGCCGTGCCATCCTTGCCCGCATGACGGTGCAGGAAAACCTTGAGATGGGCGCGTACGCGCGCGGCGACGGCGGCGTTAAGGACGACCTCGAGCACGTTTTCGCCCGTTTCCCGCGGCTAAAGGAGCGGCGGCGCCAGGCGGCCGGCACTTTGTCCGGCGGCGAGCAGCAGATGCTGGCTATTGGCCGCGCCCTCATGGCCCGCCCAAAGCTCCTGCTCTTGGACGAGCCGTCCATGGGCCTCGCCCCTAAGGTAACGACGGAGATCTTTCAGCTCATCCAGCAGATCAACCGGGAAGGCACGACCATCCTGCTGGTCGAGCAAAACGCCCGCCAAGCCCTGCGCATCGCCGACTACGCCTACGTCATGGAAACCGGCCAGATCGCCCTGGAAGGCCCGGCGTCCGAGCTCATCCACAACCGGCGCGTGGTCGACGCGTACCTCGGAGGGGCTGCAACCGCCGCCCATCGCTAGAACGTAGCAAGACGGACCCACCATACGACCGTTGCGTGACCTTGTTGATCCGGTGGAGCCGCTATACGGCACGTCGGCGGTGCCGCTGAGAAGGTAGGACGGCCGCGTTTTGCAGAAGAATATGGCAGGCGCAACGAGACTCACCTGGGGGGTGATCCTCTGGCAACGAACCGCCTGCCTGTTCGTGCCTGATAGGGGACGGTGCCGATGCCAGTGAGGCTGGATGCACACCTACCGGTGGGGCGTGGGGAGGCCCGCGCCACAGTGGCCGATACAAGCCGGCCGAAAGATTTGGCCGGTGAAGTCGGTCGAGGTCCGGATTCGCAGACGCCGTGCGATGAAGCTGGAACCGGAAGTAATCGCCCGTCGCGGGCGGTGAATGGGTCTCTGCGCTAGCCAAGCCTGGAACCCGCCGCAGGGCGGGAAGAAGCGACGGAACCCTGCTCCCGAGTTGGTGACCGCAAAACCAACGAGGGAGTCGGGGGCATGGGCAGGAGAGAAGAAAACGCAGGATTTGTGTGCGAGCATTGCGGTGCACATGTCAAGCCGCTGACCAACGGGAGCTACCGCAACCACTGTCCGGTTTGCCTGTATTCGAAGCACGTTGACGTCGTCCCGGGCGACCGGCGCAGCACTTGCCATGGGTTGATGCGGCCCGTGGACCTGATCTACAGACGCAAGAAAGGCTACCAGCTTGTGCACCGGTGCCTCCGGTGCGGCGTGGAGAAGGTCAACAAGGTAGCGGACGACACGGTGCAACCCGACGATTTGCTGAGCTGGATCCAGGGGCGGATCGCGGGGCGGAAACCCCGCTAGAGCGCCGGCTGGATGACGAGAACGCCCGCGCTCACCGGGTCAAGCGCCAGCTGCCCAGGATCTGATCCATCACCGCGTGGTGGGCGAGGAACTCCGAGCGGCGCAGCAGGAAGCCGAGCTCATAGGAGTAGCCGCCCGCCACGATGGTCGTCCCGTAAAAGGCCCAGAGTTCGCCGTTCTCGGCCCAGCCGGCGATGAAAGACGCGGCGTCCAGCCCGTCGATAGTCCGCCGCGAGATGGGCTGGAGCACCTCAAAGCCCGGCCGGTTGCGCTCGAGCCAGTCGAGCCAATCCTGGGCCGTGGCGGCGGGCGTCGTACCCCGGCTCACGGGGTAGCGGTACATGTCCAGGTAAACATTGTTCGCCCGGTCGCCCAGTTGCCCCAGGAAGCTGCTCTGCGCGGAATCCCGGGTCGCGGCGGCAGACCACGTGCGCGGGACTTCGATGGTAAAGAGCCCTTCGATGGAAAATGCCTGACCAACGCGGGTGATGCCGGCGCCCGGGACCCGGCCAGGGCCCGCGGCGGCCGGTTCACCGGGTTCACCGGCCTCGGCGGCACTTCCGGCCGTCTCGGCTGCGGGGCCCGCCGGGTCCGGCGCGGGCGCGCCGCCCCCGCGAGTTATCACCTTTATCCCGGGGCCGGGGCCCGCCGCTCCGTCGCCCGCCTGCCCGCCGGCCCCTCCGGCCTGCGGGGCGTTCGCCGCAGCCGTTCCATTGGCCGTGGCCGGCGACGAGGTGGATGTGGCGGATGTCGCCGCCGCGGTCGCCCCGGCGGGCGTGCGGACGATGGGCAGCGAAGACGACACCGCAGGCCGGGCCGAGGTGGCGACGGCCAGGCCCGCCGCCCGCTGGCGGGCCCGCTCGATGCGGTCCGACGTCAGCGGGTGAGTGCTCAAAAACTCCAGGAACGGCACCTCATCGCCTTGCAGTTGTTGGAGCACGCCAAAGAAGCGGACCATGCCCATGGGGTCAAAGCCCGCGGCGGCCGCGAGCCGCTGGCCGAGGTCGTCGGACTCGTGCTCTTGGTCCCGGCTCCAGCCGAGGCTGGTCAGTTCCGCCGCGATGACGGCGATGGTCTGCCAGGTTTCGTCGCTGTTGCCAAAGAGCAGCTGGAGCAGGAGCCCGACGCCCAGCTGGCGGCCGATGGTGTTCATGCCGTGCTTGTGCTCGACGTGGGCGATCTCGTGCCCGAGAACGTTGGCAAGGGCGTCGGCGTCACCGCCGACGTGGGCCAGGAGCCCGGTGGTGACGAAAAGGTACCCGCCCGGCGCGGCAAAAGCGTTGACGACGGGACTGTCCAGGATCTGGAGGGTGTAGGTAATCTCCTTGCGGCTGGCCTGGGAGGCCACCGCCTGAAAAATGGCGTCCACCCACTGCTGGTAAGCGGGGGCGAGGCGTACCGGCGGCCCGTATTCGGCGATGACGTTTTGCGCGACCGACTCGCCGATCATGACCTCGACGCCGGTCAGCAGGTCCGCGAAGAAATCTTGCGCTGACGCCGCGGGCGCCAGCGCTCCCGCTATGGCGACCACCACCAGCAACCAGAGGACGGCGGTCCTCATCCGTTCGCCGCATTTGCCCCATCCATGCTGCATGCGCATGCTGCGACACCCCCGCCGCCGATCCCGAGCGGTCCTCGCCGCCGGCTCCCCCGGTTTCCGGTCTCTTGCCGGTTACTGCCCTTCCTGCTCGTCCGACGGGTCAGCCTCCGGCGGCGGGCCCATCAAGACCGGGCGCCACACAAAGATCGGGCTGATGTCGGTAATGCGGAAAGCGATCTCCTGCCGCGGCACGACGACGGCGTTGAAGGAGCTCGTCACGATGAACCCGGGCCCGTAATCGATGTCCGCGATCAGGTACGCCGAGGAAAACTCGGCCGTGTACTGGCCGTTGGGAAGGCGGGTGTGAAACAAGCCCGGCGTTATCATGGACGTCTCCAGGCGAACCGGCTCACCCGCGTCCGTCACCCCGTCGATCACGATTACGCCCGTGTAGCCCCGGATCGTATCGGCCAGCCGGCTGAGGGCGGCCGCGTCCGCGGGCGACCCCACCTGAAACCACCCGGGCACCTCCGGGGTCTTGATCTCAAACGCCTCGACGTTGGACACCACGTCGTCGATGGCCACCTGCACCAGGACCGGACCCGCCGGCGCCGTGAACGGGATCCGCACAAAGACGGCGTCGTCCGACCACAGCTGAACCGGTACCGGCTGGCCATCCACCAGCACCCGCCGCTGGCCCTGCTTGCCTTCAAAGTTCAAGCCCGAAAGCGCCAGCAGTTCCCCGCGGGTCACCATTACGGGACCCGCATAAGCCGAGTCGTCGAAGCGGGGGTTGGCGACGGTTTCCAGGAACGGGATGCGGAAGTCGATGACGGGGCTTTTGGCGGTCATGCCGGCGCGGCCCACCGGCACCTGCCACAAAACGTACCTCTCCTGGGGCACACCGCCGATGAGCACCTGCTGCCGCCGCGTCAGGTGCAGCGTCCCGTCGCCCCCGAGCGCCATGTGGCCGCTAAAGACGGCACCGCCGGGCTGGAGCGGAAACCGGGCCGCGAACTCGGTGCTGATGCCTTCGCCGTACACGAACAGCACGTCCTGAGGGTTGCGCTGTTCCTGCGCGGACTGGGGCCGCTTGACGCCGGGGACAAAAACGGCCCCGGTGTAATCGACGGCGATCCCGCCGCCGAGCCGGAAAAAGTCCCGCAAGCGGGCAAACTGCCCGGTCGGTTCGACCCGCAGCACCCGGTGGATGTCGTTTTCGATCACGGGCAGCAGCACGCTGCCGCTTGGCCCCGCGGCAAGGCCGTTGCCGGGAAACCCTTGCACTGTGTTGCGCAGGGTGAGCACCCTGTTCGCGAGCGAAAGTCCCGGATCAACCCGCACCAGCTGCAGGTCGGTGGTGCCGCCGCTGGTGCTGCGCAGGGCCCACACGTAGCCGTCGGTGGCGACCGTCACGGCGATGGTGCCGATGAGCAGTTCGTCCTCAAACTGCGCCACGTGGCCGTGGGGGTCGATGCATTCCAGCCCGCCGCTCCAGCCGGTGCAGATGGTGCCGCCGGGACCGACGGCAATGGCCGCCGCCCGGACGCCCTTGCGGCGGTAGACGATTTCCCAGGCGAGCTCCCCGGTGCCGAGAGCGGCCGGCACCCGCCGGAGGATGGCATATCCATCGCCCGCCGGGACGATGGTGAGCAGGTTCCCGGCGCCGTCGGCCGCCAGCGGGGCCGAAAATTCGAGCACGGCGGCTTCAACGGGGCTAGCTTCCGCGAAGGGCAATAGCGCACCGGCAGCGGCCGGACCGAACGCCGGCGCCGCCGATCCCGCACCCGGGGCCCCCGCTCCACCCGCGCCGCCCTGGCCGCGGATGATAGGGCGCGCCCCGGCGGGAACGGGCAAAAGCCCGCTCAGGACAACGCCCAAGACCAGCGCGGCAAAGACCAGACAGAAGAGGGAGCTCCTCATGCGGAGGAAGCGTCTCGTGCGAGGGAAGCCCGGGGTGGGCTCGGCCCGCCCGGCGGTCAACGCCCGAGCCACTGGAAGCTCTCCATGGCCGCCGCCACGTCAGGGTGGTTCTCAATTTCCTTGGGGATGACCCACAGGAAAAGCGTGCTCGCCGGCTTGAGGGCGTAGAACGTGACCGTCTTGTACCACTGGTCGAACATGGTCCACGGCTCGGTGTAGTTGGGCCGCACCACGATGTCCGCGGCGACGCCGGCTTGCCCGCCGATGCGCGTCCGGTTGGTGGAAACCGTGTAGACGAAGGCGTACTCGCCCATCACGTTGTCCTTGACGGCCTCGAGCGCTTCCTGGAGCGTGACAGGCACGTTGTCGAAGACGACCATGAGAATCTCGTACTGGCTTCCCCGCTGCGTCCACTCATCGAAGTAGTCCCAAAGGAAAAGGCTCTTGACCGTGGACCGGGGGCCAAAGGGCACGACGCCGTGGTACGGCTCGATGGCGTCGCCGCGGGCGGTGGACTGCTCCTCCCACAGCTCCCATCCCTGGGGCACCGTGAACCGGTAGTAGCCGCCGGGGCTCGTGTACGTGGTGCCCGCCGCGCCCGGCGCGGTCGGGAAGGTGGGCGGCGCCGACGGGCTGGTCACGGGAAGGGTGGGCACGGTACCGGCCGCGGCCGAAGCGCCCTGCTGCCCGCCGGCGCCGACGCCGAAGCCGAAGCCGGACTGGGCGGAGCGGGCGGTTTCCTGGAGCGACAGGGACTCCATCACCGCGTTAAAGGTCGCCACCTGGCCGTTGAAACGGCTTGCCTTATCGGAGAAGGCGAGGACGAGGATTTGGTCCTCAAAGGGAACAAGCCCCCGGCCTTCCACCAGGTTCACGCCTTCGGCGGTAAAGCTGTAAACAAAGAAGCTGGCTTCCTTGCCTGCAAGGACCCCCGCGCCCGGCGCGCTGACGAGCTGAAAGCCCGGTACGCCGCTGGGCCCCCGCAAAAGGTCCAGGTTCGCCGCTGCTTCCGCCGCGAGAGTCCCGGACGGCGTGGCCGGATGGATGAACTGCAGGTAAAACACGTCGTAGTTGCCGGGGCCGTAAAAGACAAATACGCTGTCGCTGCTCTGGTCCGCCTGGAATGTCCAGTCCGGCGGCACCCGCAGCGAAAAGCGGCCCTGCGGATCGTCAAACGCCGTCCACTGCTGCCCTGTGCCGACTCCAAACTGCGCGTAGGCGAGGCTCGCCGCCAAAAGCAACAGCACGACGGACGTGGCCGCCAGCCTAGCCCCGGCGCCGGATCGCCGCGGCGCGGGCGCGCGCCCACCGGACACGGCGCCGTCGCCGCCAAGAAGCTGCTTTCCCACAGATGAACGCCCCTCTCGACTTGTGAATCAACCTGTATCGGTTTGCAGACAACCGGAAAGGTCGTACGGTCGAAACGGTGAGACGGTGAAGCAAAACCGCGGGCGGGTAGGGTTGGGAAGAGCTTGGCCCGACCAGCCGGGCGATCCTCGAGGGGACAATTCGCCCGCACGTTTCCTGTTCCTGCATGCGTACCCGGATGCTGCCGAAAAAGCCAGGCGGTCCGGCAGGATACGACCCGGCGGGCGGGAATGTTCCTTACTCGTTTTTGACTTCTTGCTCCTCTAGCGGAAGGGTGCGGTCCGCCGGCGGGGCGATAGGGGATCGCCATGAGAAGAACGTGGACTTCCGTGTTGTGTTTCGTCGTGGCGGCTGCACTGGTGGCTGCCGCTGGGCCCGCCGCGGCCTTCGCGCAAGGCAGCGGCCCGCAGGTCATCCGCCGCCCGCAGCCGGCCGCCGAGCAGAGCTTCCTGCTGGAGCCCGCCATCGTCCCGCCGGCCGGCGCGACGGCCGTCTACGTACTGGTCAACGTCGCGGCGGTGGGCATGCTGGAGGCGACGGGCGCCTACGCCGGCATGGGGATGGACATGGACGAGACGTTCGCTCTCTGGGTCCGGTATACGATGCAGTCCCCAAACCCCGTTACGGGCGCCCCGATCGTGCTGGCTGAGGCCATGCTCCTCGACCCGGAAACCGGAACGGCGCAATGGGATGACCCGCTGGAGGTCACCTACACGCTGGCGGACGGGCGGGCGCAGCAGATGTTCTCCAACAAGTCGCCGTCCGCGTACGGCTTCTACCAATCGCTGATCACGCCCGAGTGGCTGGCCAGCTGGACCTACACGCCCGCGGGCGAGCTGCCTCGCCGGGCCGTTACCCCCGGTTTCCAGTGGCAGGGCTCGCCCGACCGCCTGCTGCTTGCCGGGTTCACCGCGGATCTCGACACCGTCGAGCCCCTGACGGGCCGGTTCATCGGCTGGGAGGACGTCCCCGGGGCCGGAGTCCGGGCGGCCCACTTCATCGAGCGGTCGACCGGCACCCGCAGCGAGCGGCAGGCCGTCCTGGGCGAAGTGTACGCGGACGTCGAGTTCGGCACCATCGTCGAGTCGGAGGTCTGGCTGATCCCGGGCGATTTTCCGGCCATGGTGGTCGTGAGCGCGCAAGCCCTTACGGAAACCGTCATCGCCGAGACGGAGGAGCCGCTCTCGCGAGAGCTGGCCGGCACGATGGCGCAGTGGAACGGCTTTGAGCGCACGTGGACGCGGGTTTACGGGGACGTCGACATGCCCCGCCGGGCGGCGTCCGGACAGGGTGCGGCCCCTCCCGCCAGCATCGATGAACTCCCCCTGCTCGAGCCCGGCGACGTCGCCACCGGGTACTTGGGCCAGGGAAGCGTTTACGAATCGGGCCGGTACATCGACATGGCAGCCGTCCAAGGCTCCGCCGGGCAGACCGTCGTCATCCGCGCCCGGTCCCAGGACTTTGACACCCGCCTCTTCGTGTTCGACGAGGACGGGGGTCTCTTGGCCGAGGACGACGACTCGGCCGAAGGCACAGACAGCCGCGTTGTGCTGACGTTGCCGTACACGGGCCGCTACGGCGTGTTTGTCACGTCAAGTCTTCGCGATGAAACCGGCGAGTACGAGCTGCGGGTCGTGGAGCTGCCCGACTTGCCCGTCATCCGGCCGGGAGAGGTCGTAACGGGCGTCTTTACGCCGGAAAGCCCGGTGGACGATGACGGCGTCTACTACGACCTTTACCTCCTCGAGGGCACCGAGGGTGAAACCGTCGCCGTCCACGTGGAGCCGGGCGGGTTTGACGCCTACTACCTGCTTATCGGCAACGACGGCTGGCAGGTGGTCTGGGAAGCCGCCGGCGAAGGCGCGGCGGCGTCCTTCGATTTCACGTTTGATTACAGCGGGCTCTACGTCCTTCAGGTCAGCCCCCTTGACCCCATCGAGGAAGGCAGCTACCGGCTGGCCGTGCGGCGGTCGGTTTCCCTCTTGCAGGGCGACGCACCGGGCGATGCCGGGCCTGCGCCGGCGGCTCAGCCTGGCGCCGCGCCGGCGGGGACGGCGGCACCGCAGGACTGCCAGGGCGGGTTCACGGACGAACCTGCCGCCCGCACGCCGCGGCCGGCCGATCCGCAGCCCGGCGGGACGAGCGGTGCGGCGGGCGGGCGACCGGCCGGCGGTGCTGGGAGCCAGGCGGCGGGAGCGGCGACCGGCTCCAACCGGGCTTTGCAGCTGATCGACCGGTTGCAGCAGGACCCGCGGCAACTGACGGATTGGGAACTGCTGGAAGTCGAGTCGCTGCTGTACGAGCTGCTGCGCACCGCCCAGGAGGAGCAGCTCAACCGGCTCTCGCCCGCGCCGTAGTCGCAACACGAACGGAAACCTTACCACGTGGCCGTGCTGGACTTGCCCCGGGACTTCGTTCTTCGCAGTCTCGAGTTTCGGCAGCGATACGGCTTGCTCACCAATGACTCTCTCATTGCGCTTCAGATGGCGGACGAAGGCGTCGCGTACCTTGTTTCGGCCGATCAGGCCTTTGATCGGGTTCCCGGGATCGTCCGCGCTGCACCGGCGGACCTTTCCAGTTAGCCGTTGCGCCCCGCCCGTATCGGGCGATCGGAGGAGCTGCCGCACCCCGGCTTCACGGCGCGGGGGAACTCAAGCGCTCTCCACCTTGGCCTTGAGGCCCTCGGCGAACTGCTGCACCCAGCCGGCGAGCACCTTGTCCAGAAAAGCGTTGACGATGGACGCGAAGGTGCCCGTACTCTCCAAGCCCAGCTCGACGCGCAGCGCCGTTTCGTTTTCGCCGGAGGCGGCGATGTCCAGGGAGCCTTCGCCCTTGACTCCCTCATCTTCTCCTTGCAGCAGAAACCGGACGTGTCTTCCTTCGTCCCACTCGACGATATCGACCCGCAGCGTGATGACCCGGGAAAACATGCCGATGTCCGCCTTCATCTTCCAGCGGAAGGTGCGGTCGTCGATCTTCTCATAGCTCTGGTAGCCCGGCAAGAGGGTCGCCCAGTTGCCGGTTTCCTTGACGAAGTCCCACGTGTGCGACAGCGGCCGCTGCACACTGACAGTGTGGTTGACGGTCGGCATGGTGTTGCCCCTTTCGCTTTGCTGCTCGGGCTCGGTGCAGCGTGCCGAATGGACACGATGCTGGTTGTAGTATGACTCCGGTCCGCCGTGATGGTATTGCCGATCAAACCCGGGGAATCCTTCGGCGGCGAACGTAACCGTTTCTTCTGTACTCCGGCTAGTCCACGGCGGTGGCCGAATGAACTTTTTCGTGCAGGCCGCGGTCAAACGCTACAGCTTCCCCAATGAGGAGCAGGTGGCCGGTGCACCGGCAGTCGCTGGCGCCGAAGCGGGGGACGGCCACACGGGCGCCGAGGGCGTCCCGGACGCGCCGGGCCAGCACGCATTCTTTGCTCCGGTCGCCGTCGAGGAGGGAGACGGCGGCGACCCGGGCGTAGGGACGCACGTAGTCGATGTGCCAGCGCACCGGCTTGTGCGCCTTGAGGTGCCGGGCGATGCGGGCCGAGCGCCGGCGCTGGGCGGTGCCGACGTATGCGTACAAGCCCGCCGGCATGTCCACGACGCCCAAGGCGCCGACCCGGATTCGCACGGGCCGCGGCAGCTCGAGCCAGAGGATGTAAAGGCCGCGGTCATCGGGCGGGGCGTCGCCCGCCATCAGGATTTCCGTGCCGCCCAGGGGCACCGGGTTTCATCCTTCCGAGCAAGGTCGCGCCAGTATTTCTTCGCCGGGCCGGCCGGAGCCTTCCGGAAGAGCGTGCCCTGGTAAAGCGAGCGATGTTTGGGGGATTCGCCGCCTGTCGCCCAACAGGAGTTGCGGTGGGGCCGGGCGAATCCTACTTTACAAAGTAAAGTGGCCTAGGCGCCGCTGCGAGGAGATGACGATGGCCAAGAAGTCAAGGAAGGGTTCGAAGTCGCGTGGTGCGGGATCGATGCGATGGGTGTGGGCCGGCGCGGTCGTGCTGGTCGCTTTGCTCATAGCCGGGCAGTGGTGGTGGAACAGCCGGCAGTCGGAGAATTTGATCCGGGCCGCCGCCTACTGGGAGCAGTTTGAGATCGACGGCACCCGCATCGGGTCGCCCGGCGCGCCGGTGCATGTCGAGGAGTACTTCGACTTTCAGTGCCCGCACTGCCACACGGCTTCGGACACGGTGGTCAAGCGGCTCTTGGATGAGTATGTGGCCGAAGGCAAGGTGACGTTTACGTACCGGTTCTTCCCCATCCTCGGCCCCGAGTCGCTGCTGGCCGCGCGGGCCGCCTACTGCGCGATGGATCAAGGCGCTTTCTGGCCGTACCAGGACCTGCTCATGTCCAAGAAGGGGATGGGCAATCGCGGCACCTACAGCCGGGACAACCTGATCGACTACGCCCGGCAGCTCGGCCTCAACGGCAGCTCGTTCGCGTCGTGCCTGGACAGCGACCGGTCCATGCAGTATGTCCGGGCTTCCCACGACCAGGCGGTGCGCATGGGCCTGCTGGGAACGCCGACGTTTATCGTGAACGGCCAGATCGTCAACCTGGCCACTTGGGAGGACTTGTTTGGTGTCATCGACCGGGCGCTCGCAGCAGCCAACCGCTAAGCCGGCGGGGCGCCCAAGCTGGCCGCTTTGGCTCGCGGCTTTGAGCGCCGCCGGTGCGGCGCTGTCGGGCTATCTCTGGCGGGCCAAGGTGGGGGCACTGTCCCTCATCTGCGGCCCGGTGGGCGACTGCGTCACCGTCAACTCGAGCGCCTATTCCGAGGTGTTTGGGATCCCCGTGGCGCTGCTCGGCACCCTCATGTACAGCGGCGTGGCCGTTTCGCTCCTCTGGGAGTGGCGGCGCCCGGGGACCCCGGTGTCGCAGGTGGGCTTTATGCTGGCCCTGGCCGGGGCTTTGTTTTCCCTCTACCTGACCGGCGTGGAAACCTTTGTCCTGCGGGCGTACTGCATCTGGTGCTTGACCTCGTGGGTCATGATCACCGCCATCGCCTGGACGTGGGGCCGACACCTGCGGCGAGCCGAGGCGCGGGCGTAGGCGTCGCCGGACCCCAGGGCCTGGCCGGGGCAGTCGCCGTTTGCGCCCCGGCCAGGCCCTTTTTGCTCGTATGCCGGCATCGAAGCGACGTTCATGGCCGGCTAGTGGGTGGGGGATGGCGGGACGTCGAGGGCGGCAAGGCGGGAGCGGCACCGGTGCGCCCCGCTCATGTGCCCAAGGGTGGCGGCTCCCAGCCATAGCGCGGAGATAGCCTCGTTGGCGTGGTCCTCCGCATCCCGGGCCGCGATCAGGGCGTTTCTCGCCAGGCTGGCGGCTTCGGGCCAGTTGCCTGTATTCGACGGTGGCGGCGACGCTGAGGTACTTGCTGGTGAGCGACTGGTACCCTTGGGCCGCTTCCTCTTGCTTCATGGCGGCCAATGCCGCGTCCGCGTCCGCAAACTGCCCGGCGGCGGCGTAGCACGCCGCCAAGCCGCCGTTCACGGACGTCCCCGGTTTCAAGACCTCCTTACCCATCGCATCCCGCACTTGGATGAAGTGGTGGATGGCCGATTGGACGTCGCCGGTCAAGGCGTGCACGGCGCCTTGCCAGGCGTGGTAGGCCAAGGCGAGGCGCGGATCCCTCGAGGCGAGGGGCGCGAGCTGCTGGAGCAGTTCAGCGGCTTCCAAGCACCGGCCCTGACGCATGAGGGAGTCGACCTGCGCCATTTGAATCCGGGGGAGAAACGCCACCGCACCGGTCTCGAGGGCGAGGCGAGCCGCCTCCCGCAGCCGCCGATCGCGCTCCTCCGGGGACGATCGCCGGTCGAGTCTGACCAGCAGCGCCTCGATCTCCAAAAGCTCCCGGTGGTGGGCGTCGGACGGCGGGAGCTGGGCGAGACAGTACCGGGCCGTGTTTAGATAGTCCACCGCCGCTGCAAACGCGTACAGCCGCTCGGCGACGGCCGCGGCCCGGCGCGCCCAGCTCAGCGCCGGTATCCACAGCTGGCCGCCCACGGCGTGCGCGACGAGGCTGGCCAAAAGCTGCAAGTTCCCGTCTTGCGACGGTGTCTCGGCGTTGCCGCCGGCCGTCTCGGGCAGGTCGTCCAGGAGCGCGGCGTACGCCTGCCGGTGCAGGTACGTGCGGCGCGTCGCCGGCATGCGTTCCAGCACCACCTGCCGGAAGACGTCGTGGCGGAAACCGACGTGCCCTTCGGCGGTTTCCGCCGTGACGCCCGCCTGGCCAAGCTTGCCGAGGGCGCCGACTACCTCTCCGTCGGGAAGGTGCGTGATGCGGACCAGCTGATCCAATCGCGCCTCCCGGCCAAAGACGGCCAGCGTGTCCGCGACGGCGGCGGCCGGTTGGCCGAGGCGCTCGAGGCGGTCGAGTACCAGGTTTTGCATGGTGGGCGGCACAAGGACGTCGTTCGTCCCTCCGGCGCCGTCGCGCAGCATGGCGACCAGTTCGACCGTATACAACGGGTGGCCCTGGGTTTGGGAATAGACGTGGTCCGGGTCAGCTGCGACTCCCGGCGGGGACAGATGCCGCACCAGCGCGACGGTATCGTCTTTCGTGAGGTGGCCGAGCGCGACCCGGGTCAGGCGGCCCAGGCGCGCCAGGCTGCTGATGGTTCGCTGCACCGCCTCGGAGTCGCTCCCGTCCCGGACGGCGGCGACGGTTGCCAGGCGCAGTTGCCCCGGCGGCTGGCGCAGCAAATACTCGAGCAAGCTGACGGTGAGCGGGTCCGCCCATTGCAGATCGTCCATGCACAAGAGCACCGGCTGGGGCAGCTGGTTGAGGAAGCGGGCCACGGCTTGAAAGAGGCGCAGCCGGTCATCACCGGAATCCATCGGCAGGGGCGGGTAGAGGTCCGGCCGGTGCACAAAGACGTCAGGCAAGAGCCGCCCCAGCTCCCGCAGCCAGACGTCCGGCAGGTTGGTCCCGGAATCGTCGAGAACAGCCAAAGCCGGCTCCAGCGCCTCGGCCAAAGCCGCGTAGGGGACGCTGGCCATCGATTCGTGCCCCCGACCTACCAGCACCGTCTAAAAACGGACATCCGCCAGCGGCCCCCGGGCGGCGGCGTCCACTACTTCCGCCATCAGGCGGGTTTTGCCGACGCCCGCCTCGCCCACCAACAGAACCATCTGGTTTGGGCCGGTACGGGCCGTGCGGGTGATGGCTTCGAGCAACTGGGCGTACTCCGCATCGCGGCCCACGATCGGTGCCGCGGCGGGATCGGCCGTGAGCGTATCCGGCGGCATACACCTCAAGACAGGGGCGGACGGTGCGGGGGGTGCGTGGTACTCGCGGTTAAGCGGCGGCGCGGGCGGTGCGGCTGGACCGAAGGCCCCATACGCCGGGCCGCGGATCGTTTCCGCCAGTGTCATCGTGGCTTCATCCGGGGTCGTACCCAGCTGCTCCTCCAACACCCGCCGGCAACGCTCGAACTCCGTGAGCGCGGCGGAGCGGTTGCCGAGCCGGAACAGCGCTTCCATGACGGCCCGGTAAAAGGGCTCCTGCAGCGGGTCGAGCTCGAGGCCTCGGCGGGCGACGGCGGCGACTTGGTCCCATCTCGCGTCGGCGCGCTCTGCCGCAATGAGCTGGTGGAGGGCCGCGAGCATGCGCACTTCCCACCGGCGCCTTTCCGTCAGCATCCATTCTTCGTAGACGGCGCTGTCGCAGGTGAAGCCGTCCAACAACGGTCCCCGCCAGAGGGCCACGGCCCGGCGGAGCGC